>QHYR01000150.1 GCA_003223315.1 Acidobacteriota bacterium
ACAGACAACGGGCCGGGCATCGCCGCTGACGATATCTCCAGGATTTTCGTACCGTTTTACACCACCAAGACCAACGGAACGGGGCTGGGCCTCGCCATCGTGCAGAAGATCGTGGTGCAACACGGGGGCTCGGTCGAAGTCCGCAACCAATCGCAAGGGGGCGCCGAGTTCATTGTTTCGCTGCCACTTAGCAGACAGGGCACCGTTGTCGGCGGGGCCGTTGATTCCCACACGGCTGGAATCTAGACTGTATTAGGTTCTAGTACTTGCCAGGACCGAAAGGCGGACGAGCCATGATTTCCCGCAGATTTGCCTTTTTAGCGGCGATTCTCTTGTGTTTCGGAAGCGCGTCGATTGGCCGCGCTCAGGATACCTCCGCGGCCAGCTCGGGCTCACAGTCCCTGGGGGATGCAGCGCGAAAAGCGCGCACTCAAAAGAAAGACTCCAGCAAGCCCGCTAAGGTCTTCACCAATGAGGACATGGGGGGCCTGAAGGGCACGATATCGGTAATCGGGAACGAACCTGCCCCGGCATCCGCGACGGACAGCACTGCAGAAAAAAACGATGATACTGCACAAAAGACCGACGATAAGAAGCTTGCCAATGGAGCTGATGGAAAGGACGCCAAGAAGGATGCGGCGAAGGATGAGGGCTACTGGCGCGCGAAATTTGCCGCGGCACGAAAGGCCCTGGCTAATGATACGAAGGAGCTCGACATCCTGCAGCGGGAATACAATTTAAAGTTGGAGCAGTACTCTCAAGACCCGAACTGGGCCATGCACGAGCAGTACAGCCGCAGCGACGTAAACAAGACGCAGAGCGAAATCGACGCCAAGAAACAGGATATCGAGAAGGATAAGCAAGCGCTCTCCGATCTGGAAGACGAACTGCGCAAGTCCGGGGGTGATGCTGGCTGGGCGAATGAACCCTCCGGCGCTGGGAACTCGGACTCAGGGAGTTCCGCCTCCGGGGCGGGGACACCGCGCTGAACATTCGCAGAACCAGACAAAGAGCCGCCGGTCTTGAACCGTGGCTGCTCGAATACCGGCTTCCTTCTTATTCGTGCTCACTGAGGTAATTCGCCGCCTTGTTAAAACTTGCGACATCGTTCCGCTCACCACACATCCCCAAGCCTGGAGACAAGTTCTCCCCACCAATTCGTGATAGAAGAGAACGCGTGGAACCACTTCTCCTGGTGGAAGACAAGTCCGAATTGCGGGCCATGCTGCGCAAGGCGCTGGAACGTGCCGGTTACACGGTGGACGAAGCTGCCGATGGCTCAGCGGCGGTAGGCAAAATTCGGTCACGCCGCTATCTGCTCGTACTCAGCGACCTGAAACTGCCGGGCTGCTCGGGGCTCGAGGTGCTTCACGAATCGAAGCAGGCTGATCCCACCATTCCCGTCATTCTCATTACCGCGTACGGCTCGATCGAAGAAGCCGTAGCGGCGATGAAAGACGGGGCCTTTGATTTCATTCAGAAACCGGTCGATCTCGATCATCTGAATCTGCTGGTGGCGCGCGCGGCGCAGCAACAAGAGTTGCTGCGCGAAAACCTCTTGCTGCGAGAGGAATACACCGCGCGTTACGGTTTTCCGAGGATTATCGGAGAGCATCCGTCCATGCAGGCGGCGACGCAGCAGGTGCAGCGCGTGGCCGCTACGGATTCCACCATTTTGCTGCTGGGCGAAAGCGGCACCGGCAAAGAGCTCTTCGCGCGCGCGCTTCACGGCCTCTCCGTAAGGCGGAGCCAGCCGTTCGTGGCCTTAAACTGCGCTGCGATTCCCGAAGGACTCGTCGAAAACGAACTCTTTGGCCATGAACGCGGAGCCTATACGGGCGCGGGCGCCCGCAAGATCGGCAAAATGGAGTTAGCCCATCGCGGAACTATTTTTCTAGACGAAATTGGAGAGCTACCGATTGCCATTCAATCCAAGCTGCTGCGCGTGCTGGAAGAAAAGAGCTTCGACCGCGTGGGAGGCACGCAAACGACGGACGTGGATGTTCGGATCGTGGCGGCCACCAATAAGGACTTGCACGCGGCAGTGTCCGCCCGCATGTTCCGGGAGGATCTCTATTTCCGCGTCGCCGGTGTGCCGATCACGATTCCTCCTCTGCGCGAGCGTGGGAATGACGTCCTGCTGCTGGCGGATGTTTTTCTGGAGCGCTTTCGCAGAGAGTTTCGCAAACCAGGATTGACGCTGACCGAGCGGGCGCGGGCTGCCTTGCTGGCCTATAGCTGGCCTGGCAATGTGCGAGAGCTGCAAAACACGATGGAACGCGCGGCCATTCTCAGCGATGGCAAGGAAATTGATGCCGCCGCGCTGCAGCTTTCCGCGCCTCGCCCCGCCGAGGGCGAAATGCCCTCCGGAATGCTGGAGGAAAAGTTCTCCTGGGAAGGAACATTGCAGGACGTCAGTACACGAGCCATTGAATATATTGAACGGTTCAAGATCGATGCGGCATTGCGCGCCTCGAAATGGAACAAGACGCGCGCCGCCGAACAACTGGGCGTTTCCTACAAGACACTCCTCACGAAAATTCGCGCGCTGGGTCTAGAGGAATAACGCGCAAATCCCGCCCCGGGCGGGTTGGTGTAAATTGCCGAATGCTCGATTAGGCCAGCGGAGTCGCCCGCATGCGCGCCGAAGGAACGTCAAATTCCAAACTTGCCTTGCAGTCAGTAAGATGGCATGCTCAACGCGCAGTTCAACAAGAAAACGGACTTTCTTTGCCGTGCGAGCGCCGCTGCGGGAGCGTCGCATTCAGTACGTTACTTGCGCGAAAGCTCGCTCTAGCACGAACTTTCGCCGGAGGGGCAGCATGAGGAAACTGATTTGGATTCTGGGGCTCGTGGCAATATTGCCGGGAACCGCGGCGCGGGCGCAGCTCGCCGACCCCGGTAGCGTGGGCGTGGCGATGGGCCACGTGCACTTCGCGGTGCAGGACATGGACGCGGCCAAGAAATTCTGGGTCGCGGTGGGCGGCAAGCCCGCAAGCAAACTGGGCGCCAACGAAGTGGTGAAATTCCCGGGCGTGCTGATTTTGATCCGAAAGGCAACGGACCCGACGGCCGGCACCGTGGGATCGACGGTGAATCACATCGGTTTCCTGGTGCCCAATGTAGCGGAGGCGAGGGCGAAGTGGATGGCCGCAGGGCTGATCATGGAGCCTCCCAATCCAGCGAACGCAAAACAAATTTATCTGCACTCGCCGGACGATCTCGTGAGGGTTGAGATTCTGGAAGATGCCATGCAGAGCGTGCCGATCAAGTTTCACCACGTCCACTTCTTCGTCGCGGACACGGGCGGCACGAACTCCGTATTGGCGATTCAGGCTTGGTACGCCAAGACATTTGGCGCGAAGCCGGGCAAGCGCGGCCAATTCGAGGCCGCCGACCTGCCGGGAGTGAACCTGACGTTTGCGAAATCCGACACGCCAACCGTGGGAACCAAAGGGCGGGAACTCGACCACATTGGTTTCGAGATCAAGGGCCTGGAGGCATTTTGCAAGAAGGCCGAAGCGGCCGGGATCAAGCTCGACATGCCCTATACCCCCCGGCCAGATCTGGGCATTGCGCTCGCGTTCATCACCGATCCTTGGGGGACGTATATCGAGCTGAACGAGGGCTTAAGCAAGTTGTGACCATTCGCTCGTACGGCTGGCCCGCGCAGGAGCCTCGCCGCCCTGGAGCCGAAGATCTAGAACAGCCTGGAATTAGGGAAGCGCTGCTTCAGCCAGCCATCGACGCCAAACACGCGACCTGCGGAGGCGCCCACAAAAACGAGGTGCAGTAAGACCAGCAGCCGGTCGTAGTTCATGGTTGCGCTGCCGGCGGCGATGGCGACCGAGAAGTAGATGTTGGCGTTGTGAAATGCACCGAACAGGGAGGAGATCCGCACCAGGCACCCGGTGATGAGGGAAATCGCGATGGCCACCTCACCGATGGCCACCAGATAGCTGAAAAAATGGGCGTGAGGGACGACGAAGCCTGTGATGAACGCGCGATGCCACGCAAGATAATCCTTCGGTGCTCCGCGCAGCAATTCTTCGGCGAGACCCTGGCCATTTCGGGTTAGGAAGCGCCCTCCTGTGAGCTTTGGCCATCCCACCATGAGGAATTGCACTCCCACGAGAATGCGGACGAAAGCCAGATATCCAAGCCAAGTCTTCTGCTGAAAAGTATCCACGACGGATCCTTGGGCTGGGCGACGCACTTCTCCGCCAGCGGTTATTTTTAGGGTTCTATTTTGCAACGAATTTCCGAAAAATCCCATTGACGCTCCGCCACGCGCGGGGTAAAGGTACGGCTGCGTGGCCTGAGAAAGGAGTCCCTATGCTTGGAGGCAGCGCGATGCGTCACAATTTGTTCAGAACAGTAGTAGTGGCAACGGCGGCAGTTTGGATTCTTGCGCTCATTGGTTGTGCGCGCAATCGCGTCACGGTAGTGGACGATGCCGCCCTTAGGGCAACAGATGGCGACCCCGCGAACTGGATCACCTACGGCCACAGCTACTCCGAGCAGCGTTTTAGCCAACTTCGACAGATCGACGAGCAGAGCATAACCCGGCTCGGCCTCGCATGGTCTTTCGATCTGGGAACGCTGCGTGGCCTCGAAGCGACGCCACTGGTTCAGGACGGCGTCCTCTACACCAGCAGCGCGTGGAGCCTGGTATACGCGGTCGATGCGCGAACGGGTCGCCTGCTATGGCAATACGATCCGCATGTCCCGAAGGACCACTCGAAGTTCGTATGCTGCGATGTGGTCAATCGCGGCGTCGCGCTTTACCGAGGCCGGGTCTACGTCGGAACGCTCGACGGACGCCTGATCGCGCTCGACGCCAAAACGGGCAAAGTGGTCTGGGAAGCTCAAACTACGCCGAAGGACGGACCCTATGCCATCACGGGCGCGCCTCGGATCGCCAAGGGGCGCGTGTTCATTGGAAACGCTGGGGCGGAGTACGCCGTGCGTGGCTATGTTTCGGCATATGACGCGGACACAGGCAATCTGGTCTGGAGGACTTATACCGTGCCCGGCGATCCGTCAAAGCCGTTCGAGTCCGAGGCCATGCGCCGGGCGGCAGCGACGTGGTCGGGCGAATGGTGGAAGGCAGGCGGCGGTGGAACTGCGTGGGACGCAATTGTGTACGATCCGGATCTGGACTTCGTATTCTTCGGTACCGGCAATGGCTCGCCTTGGTACGACCGGCTGCGCGGCAAGGGCGACGATCTCTACGTCGCTTCCATCGTCGCGCTGCGCGCCGATACCGGCGAACAGGTTTGGGCCTATCAGACCACGCCGGGAGACAATTGGGACTACGACGCCACACAGCCGCTGATGCTCGCCACGCTTACGATCGACGGGCAGCAGCGCCGCGTGTTGATGCAAGCGAACAAGAACGGATTTTTCTACGAGCTGGATCCCGCAACAGGCAAGCTCATTTCGGCGCGCCCGTATGCGGAGATCAATTGGGCCAAAGGTATCGATTCCAACGGGCGTCCCATTGAAAATGCCGCGGTCCGTGAACTCAAGGACGCCACAATCGTAAAGCCCTCGAGCGCAGGGGCGCACAATTGGCATCCACTCTCCTTCAATCCCGTTACCGGGCTTGTGTATATGGCAACTCTCGACGCCACGTCCATTCAAGCGGTGAGCGCCGGCTGGAAAATTAACCTGCATGACCAGACCACCGGCCTCGACAGGGGCTACGTGGGACCGGTGCGCAAACAATGGCTCGCGCTAAAACCAAGTGGGCGGCTCGTCGCTTGGGATGCCGCAGCCCAGCGCGAAGCGTGGCATGTCGATCTCCCTGACCCGGGCAGCGGAGGAACTCTCTCCACCGCCGGCAACCTCGTTTTTCAGGGGCGCGCCGATGGAAAGCTGAGTGCCTATCAGGCGACCGATGGCAAGCTGCTGTGGGAATTCGACACGGGAATCGGGATCATGGCGCCACCGATGACCTACGAAGTGGATGGCAAGCAGTACATCGCCGTACTCGCCGGATGGGGCGGACCGGAGGTGCTGGGCAATCGAGCCACCGGCAAAGGAAAGGTTGCGCCAGGAAAACTTTTGTCGTTCTCGCTTGGCGGCACCGCCACGCTGCCTCCTTACGAGCGAGTGGTTCAACCAGTTCCGGCGCCGACTTTTCAGCTCGCGGCGTCCAAGTCCGACATTGAAAAGGGCCGCGTGCTGTACGCCACTTTTTGCGCGCGTTGCCATGGCGCGGAGGTGGCGAGCGGCGGGTCGGTGTTCGACTTGCGTTATGCCCCAGAAGAAACGCACAAGAAGTTCGAGCAGATCGTGCTGGGTGGCACAGCGAGGGAGTTCGGGATGCCGTCGTTCTCAGAGGATCTCACATCGGCACAGGTGCGGCTGATCCAAGGCTACGTTCTCGACCGAGCGCGCGAGGCGGCGCGAACAGAAGTCTCTTCGCGGTAGGTCGGGCTGAGGTGCTGCGCACCTTGCAGCGGAGATTACCGACGGGTGGACGAGAACGGCTGCCTTACGGTCGTATGCCGGCAACCTTCAGGCGGATGCGATATAAGCCCGTGCGGGCGGTGAGATAGAGGGTCTTGGCGTCGGCGTCGCCCCAGGCAAGGTTCGCGGGGAGCTCCGGCGTCTTGACTGTCCCCAAGTGTTTGCCCTCGGGCGACATGATCCAGAAGCCACCCGGTCCGGTGCAGTAAACGTTCCCTTTCTGGTCCACTTTCATGCCGTCGGGAACGCCAGCCGCTGTATCCGCGCTCATGTCAATGAAGACCTTGCCGTTGGCAATCGTATCGTCCGACCGAACCTCATAGCGCATGATGAGCTTGCGGGTTGTATCGTTTACGTACAAATATTTCTCCCCGGGCGCAAAGGCAATACCGTTTGGAGTCGCAAAGGTCTTCTCCAGCAATTGAAGCTTGCCGTCCTTCAGCAGATACACGCCGTTGAAAGGCAACTCCTTCCTGGGATCGTCGTCTCGCTTTCGCAGGCCGGCGGAAGGATCAGTGAAATAAAGCGCACCGTCCGATTTGAAGACCAGATCATTGGGGCTATTGAGACGCTTACCTTCAAACCGATCCGCCAGCACTGTGCGCTTTCCGTCTTTTTCGATCCGCACCACGTCCCGATCGCCATGCGCGGCGAAGACGACGCGGCCCTGGCGATCGAGGGTCACACCATTTGAGCCCAGAAGCGTGACCACCGCCTGCCCGTTGTTGTTTTGCGATCCGACGTCCGAGGCATCGCTCCCGGTAAAGCCACTGGGCTTGAGAAAAACGGCAACCTTGCCGTCCGGCGTCCATTTGTTAATGGCGTTGGAGGGGATGTCGCTGAAGAGCAGATAGCCGCCCTGGCGAACCCACACCGGCCCCTCGACGAACCCAAAGCCGCCCGCCAGTTTCTCCACTTTCGTGTCGGAGGAAATAATCTGATCGAGCGCCGGATCGAGTCTGACGACCTCGTTGGCGCCCTGCGCTTGGACGTGGAGCGCTGCTAGGAGGAGCACGGCGGCGAGCCCGAGGCGCTTTACGCTATTTTTCATGACACTACCCCCTGGGGTGCGCAATCACATACGTCGAAATTCGCGTTTCGCTCCCGGTCGGGAGCCTACAACTCGAATGCGGCTGTCGTCGACTGGGCGACGTGCGCGTCTTTTAGGCGAGGGCCGTCTTGTATAGCGCGACTAGCTTGCCCCAGGCGCGTTCGGCGTCCGGCATGTTGTAGATCGGCCCGCTCGCATCAGCCGGCATGTCCGCCACACACCAACCGTGCTTGGATGAGTAGACGTCAATTTCGGCCGGAACCCTTGCGGCGGCAAAGGACTCTCTCAGCTTGTCTTTGGCGTCCGGTTGGCGCATATCGTCATTCGACGCGATCCCGAAATACATCCGCGCCTTGATCTTGGGCGCGAGCAGGTGCGGGCTGTCGGGCTTGTCCGTGACCAGGCCGCCGCCGTGGAAGGAACCACCGGCGCCAACGCGATTCGGAGCTGCGGCGCACGTCTTCACCACCAGCGGCCCGCCCATGCAATAACCCTGCGTGCCGATCTTCTTTCCCTTATTTACCTGTGACTGCGCGTCCAGAAACGCGATGTAGGCCGCGGCATCTTTCTCCGCCGCGCCCGGCGCGTTAATCGACGCCATCAGTGGCTGAATCTTGGGCATATCCGTCTGGAAGTTGAAGGAGGAGACGTTGGCGATCACAGGCGCCTTAGCCACGCGATAAAATGGGTTCGGCACAAGCACCGAATAGCCTTCGGCAGCAATGCGCTTGCCGATGTCGCGCATCACGGGGCGCAAGCCGAAGGCGTCCGCCCAAATCACCACGCCCGGATGAGAGCCGGTGGTCGGATGAATGAATGCGGCGTCACACACGCCATCGGGCGTTTTGATCGTGACATCGGTCTCCGTCACAGGCATCGCGGCTGAGGCCGGACCCGCGGCGGCGACAATGCCAGCGGCCACAGACATGGCGATGAAGTCGCGCCGTGAAAGATCGCTGGCGGCCTCATCCCGTTCTTCGGAATCGTGCTTCTCATTCGTCATTGGCTCTCTCCTCTTTAGTAGGTGGTTTAACCTCGAATGTCCGCATTCAAGTCTTCCTTTGCGCAAAGACCATATGCCTGCGGCCCTCGGGTGTCAACGGTCTCGCGACGATACAGCCCGACACTAGGGCGGCGGCCAAATCAGAAGCCACGTTTAGGTATGCATCGTACTTGCGATGTCAGGTTCAGCGGCTGATGCAAGCTCTGCTTGAAACCAACGACGCCGCAGGGGCTTGAGTGCGAAATGCGCGAGAAGCGCTGTAGCGAAATTCATGGCGATAATGACTTCAAAGACGGGAATCCAGGAACCGCTTGCTTGGTGCAGAATCGCGGCGATAGGGCCACCAAGAACGGAACCCAGCCCCTGCGCGGTATACAGGAGGCCGTAATTGGCCGTGGCGTGCTTAGAGCCGTAGGTGTCCGTCAGCGTCGATGGGAAGAGCGAGAAAATCTCGCCCCAGCCGAAGAACACCACACCGGACATGAGCACAAAGGTGGCAGCGTCTCTCCGGGTCCACAGCCAGATCGTCATTGCGAACCCCTCCAAGGCGAAGGCAATTACCATCGTATTCTCGCGGCCGATATGGTCGGAT
>QHYR01000049.1:0-2984 GCA_003223315.1 Acidobacteriota bacterium
TGGAACTGCTCCGTGCTATAGTCATGCCGCATCAGGGTGTAGGCTCCTTTACGGGAGATTTTGTTGCTCGACACAACAAAACCTACACCCTCTCTCTTTTTTACACACAAGAAGTTACGTCACCGCGTGTCGGTAGCGTTCCGGCACGTGTGCGGCCAGAGCGTCGACGAATTCCTCAATCTAGTAGTGGGTCGTCACGACCCGCTTTTTCTTCAGGTCTTTCGTCAAGAACTCGACTTCTCGATCCGTGATCTTCGTGAATCGATGCCGGGCAATCGGCGGTCGTCGAACGTAGCGCGCCACATATCGCAGGAAATGCCATTTCGACTTGATGGGGTCAACGTAGACGTTCCACCAGCGTTCATATTGCGTTTCCAACATCACTTTCAGCTCTTCGGTGCTCGCCTCCGAAACAAGCAATCCCTCATTTCATTCGCAGAGCGAGACACTATCCCCTTGAAAACACACGCCCCGCAAAATGCGATTCTGATTTACACCCGGAAGGTCCACAGTTCAAATCTGTGACCGCCCACCACATTCAACGTGGTAATGAAGAACGTTGCTCCGAGGCTGAGGCGGATCGAGTTTAGCCGCCGAGAGGATCGAAGATTTCCGCCAAGCTCCGTGCGGCTTTTTTGGCCGCCGCCTTTGATCGAGTCGTATTCCTCGATTGCTTGCTTCGTGCCATCTTTATCGAGATCGGGAGTAAGGGTGCCCTTGAATTCGTCGTACAGGCGGACCGTGTTCATGACGATCCGTTCGGGTCCCATCCAGTTAACGAATTCCCCCATGTTGGTAGGTTCTGCTGTTTCCGTGCGCGAGATCGCCATTCGCTCCGGGATGCGCCCGGTGAGAGGGGTTTACTCCTACCTGAAACGTCTGGCGGGCTGGCGGCTCCTGAGGCGTGGCCGATCCGTGGGCGGGCGGGTTACCTACTCCATCACTGAGCGCGGCCGGAAACGGCTCGCCTGGCTTCGGTCACCGCATTCCAGGTGATCTATTCGCGTCGCCTTTGTAGTGGCGCTGTTCTCGATGCCATTCCTGGTGTAAAATCCGCCGTACTCCGCTTCAAGGTCACTCTACCGGAGCGAATTTAGGATGAAAAAGTACATGATTCTATTAATTCTGTTGCTCTTCGCCAGCCCAACATCTGGACAAAACCCGACACCTGGACAACGACACACCACACAACAACAATGTCGAGCCGACCTTGCAGAGTGGGTGCCGGGGGGAGCGCGACCGGATGGGAGCCGAGGCTGGGCAGCAAGGATCGACTTTGTCCATAGAAGGATCCAGGGTAAACTTTATCGACACCGAAAGCTCCACCTGGGGCACGTCAGACTTCCAAGAAATAAACTACAGGATGAGCACGATGGTCGACTGCCAGGAAATCGACGCCCAGTTGAAAACACAATACCAGAACGCGGAGACCTTCTACTGGATACTCATTGCTGGACGCCTGAAGGATTTTATCCTTCGCAACCATTCCTGGGAGCAGTTTATGCAAGAGGATAAGGAAGGAAAGCGCTGACTCTCTCCTCCGCCACAATTTACGAGAACAGTTTTTGCAAGCGAACAAGGAAGGAAAGTGCTGAAGCGGGCGGGCAGTCTAGGTGATGCATTCGCTGGATCAAGCCAGGCATTGGACGCTAGCGAGAGCCGCATTCGAAATTTCCTGAGCGAATGGGGCTGCGCTTGCACTCTGGGCAGACCTGGTTCACTGTCCATCGCTTCTTGCTGCAGCAATGAATGTAAAACTCGGAAGAGGGTGCGAAAGTTTATCGTCAGCTTTTTTGCGGCGTGTATCACTGCCAATCCGCGAGGGCTGGCTGTTAGGCGTCTACAAATAGGTGAACGATTGTCGGGCTCAATACGTCCGCCGCCCAAAATGGTTTGGGCGGTTTGCAACCAGATAGCAGGTTGCCGGAAAGAAAAGTGCTAATAAAGAGCACTATCCTGAACAAGCTGCACCTGCGTGGCGGTTTTGCACATGACAAGTCCGCACACATTCTGCTTTTGGCCATCGCAGCGGTCGCTTGCTGGTTGTATCCGGCTAGTTTGGTGGCTGCGCAAACCATCGCCTACGTGCAGGGCAATTATTCCACCCCGCAAACGGCTCGGACCACGGTAAACGTCACCTTCTCCGCCGCGCAGGTCGTGGGCCACCTCAACGTCATCGTAGTCGGGTGGAACGACACGACAGCAACGGTCAAGTCGGTCACCGATAAGAGCGGCAACCCATACACGCTGGCGGTCGGACCCTCGTTCAGTAGCTACCTGTCGCAGTCCATCTATTATGCGAAGAATATCGTTTCGGCAGCCGCGGGAACCAACATTGTGACGGTGACGTTCTCCACAGCCGCGGCCTATCCCGACATTCGGATCCTCGAGTACAGCGGCGCGGACCCGAGCAGCCCGGTGGATGTAACCGCAGCCGGTACGGGCAATAGTGCCACCACGAGCAGCGGATCGGCGACCACGACCAACACAACCGATCTGCTGTTAGGGGCGGACATGGTGGGGACGTATACGCCTGGGCCGGGCACCGGCTTTACCAGCCGGATGATCACCTCGCCGGATGGAGACATCGCCGAAGACCGCATGGTCACGGCCACTGGGGCTTATAGTGCTACCACCGCGACTCTGACGCCGGGCGGGCCGTGGATCATGCAGATGGTCGCTTTCAAAGCTGTTGGCAGCGCACCGCCGCCAACGCCAACGGCGCCGACGAACCTGACGGCGACGGCTTCAGGTCCTGTGCAGATCAATCTGTCTTGGACGGCGGCGACAGAGACGGGCGGGACGATCAGCCAATACCTGATCGAGCGCTGCACGGGGGCCACCTGCAGCAACTTTGTACAGGTGGCGACCTCCGCGGCAACCACGTATAACGACCCGGGTCTGACCGGTTCGACGAGCTATAGCTACCGCGTGCGCGCCAAGGACACAACCAACAACACTGGTCCGTATTCGAACACTGCTTC
>QHYR01000049.1:3006-27312 GCA_003223315.1 Acidobacteriota bacterium
AGCGCTGCACGGGGGCCACCTGCAGCAACTTTGTACAGGTGGCGACCTCCGCGGCAACCACGTATAACGACCCGGGTCTGACCGGTTCGACGAGCTATAGCTACCGCGTGCGCGCCAAGGACACAACCAACAACACTGGTCCGTATTCGAACACTGCTTCTGCCACGACTGCGGCGCCGACCTTCACGACTCCGTCGAACCTGACAGCTACAGCGGCCGGCAGCACACAGATCAATCTCTCGTGGACGGCGGCAACGGAGACCGGCGGCACCATCAGCCAATACCTGATCGAGCGCTGCACGGGGGCCACCTGCAGCAACTTTGTACAGGTGGCGACCTCCGCGGCAACCACGTATAACGACCCGGGTCTGACCGGTTCGACGAGCTATAACTACCGCGTCCGAGCCACGGACGCTGCGAGCAATCTCGGTCCGTATTCCAACACTGCCAGTGCGACTACGCCCGCTAACACGCCTACCGCTCCGTCGAGCCTGACGGCTACAGCGGCCGGTAGCACACAGATCAGTCTCTCGTGGACGGCGGCGACGGAGACGGGCGGGACGATCAGCCAATACCTGATCGAGCGCTGTACAGGGGCCACCTGCAGCAACTTCGTGCAGGTAGGAACCTCAGCGGCAACCACGTATAACGACACGGGTCTGCTGGGTTCGACCACTTACAACTACCGCGTGCGCGCCACGGACACGGCCAACAACACCGGTCCGTATTCGAACACTGCATCAGCCACGACTGCGGCGCCAACCTTCACCGCTCCGTCTGCCCTGACAGCTACGGCTTCCGGTCCAGTGCAGATCAATCTTTCCTGGTCGGCGGCGACAGAGACGGGCGGCACCATCAGCCAATACTTGATCGAGCGCTGCACGGGAGCCACGTGCGGCAACTTCGTGCAGGCAGGAACCTCCTCGACGACCACATTTAATGACACGAGCCTGCTGGGTTCGACCACTTACAACTACCGCGTGCGCGCTACCGACGCTTCGAACAACTTCAGCGCGTATTCCAACACGGCCTCAGCCACGACCGCGGCGCCAACCTTCACGGCTCCGTCGAGGCTGACGGCTACAGCGGTCGGCAACACACAGATCAATCTGTCGTGGACCGCGGCGACGGAGACGGGCGGCACCATCACCCAATACTTGATCGAGCGCTGCCAGGGTTCGGGCTGCTCGAGTTTCGCTCAAGTCGCCACGTCGAACACGACCAACTTCAACGACACTGGCTTGCTGGCCGGAACGACCTACAGCTACCGCGTCCGTGCCACGGATGCGGCCAATAACGTGAGTCCTTACTCGAATGTGGCCAGTGCGACAACAACCACGACCCCACCGCCGCCCACGCTCGTTCAGCATGTCAGCACCTCTTCCAATTCCGGGACCGAAACTGGAAACGGCTTCAAGGTCAATCTCCCCAACGCCGTGCTGTCCGGGAATCTCGTAATTTGTGGAATGACCTATAACTACTCAACAAATCGCAGCCTCACCATCACGGATAACAACGGCGGGAATACGTGGGTGCAAAACGCGAATGCGGTTTTCAACGATACTACGAACACCATGACGTCCACAATCGTCTATTCTTTGAATACCGCTTCTGGAACGCAGTTTCTCACCTTCACGTTCGATGCGGCCTTGTTCAATTTTCAGGCGATGTGTAGCGAATACAACAACATCGCGACGAGCGCGGCAGTTGACGGCACTCCCAGCGGCGTCAGCGCCACCAGTCCAACCGTAGCAACGGGAGCGATTACGACAACTGCGGACAGCGATCTTGTTTATCAGTATGGAGCCGATGTCCATGGTGGCTTCATCGGAGGGAATGGCACCACCACCTTCACTCAAGGAACGGGCTTCACACGCTTGTCGGCGGATCGAAACTATTCCACCTTTGGCCAATATCAGGTGCAATCGACACACGGATCGATCACTCCGACGTTCACAATTACCGGAAACACGGAAGAGTGGAATACCGTCGCCATCGCGTTGAAATCGGCCGCAGCGGGAACGACGAAAGGCGCCGGAATCCACATCGATCATGTCGCACACATGCGTACGGATGGCACCACCGACTCCGTGGAGTATTTCCCGAGCACCGGCAATCTATTGCTCGTGACGGCCTCCGAGCCCCCCATCGGTCAAGCAACCATAACCGTAGGCAGCGACACCGGCGGGAACACTTTTACGACCATAAGCACGCCAAACAATAATTATCCGCAGTTGCTCTACGCTTGCAACGCGAGGACCAGCGTGAATGAAACGATCACGATCCATTTTTCAAATGCATATACCTATAACGTCGTTCTCTACGATGTATCCGGAGCGGCAACATCTTGTTTCGACACGAGCGCCACAAACAGCGGCTCTGTTACTGGCAACGCGAACGTATCCGACGCTCCCGACATCACTCCGGCGACCGCGAACGGGCTTATCGTAGATGTGATGCCCATGGGGACGGGTTCGCCGACCGGAATGACGAACGCCGGTGCCGTTTTTGATCCCGTTCATTATACCGGCCAAACGGATGGGTCTCCGATGGACCAGGGAGACGGTTATTCCCATCTCTATAATACGACCGCCACACTTCAGGCATTTGGATGGACTGTTGCCAACGGCGGCGTCACCAGCGGTTGGTTTGCTGTGGCGGCGGCATTCAAAGCTGTTGGCAGCGCACCGCCGCCAACGCCAACGGCACCGACGAACCTGACGGCCACCGCGGCTGGCAGCACGCAGGTCAATCTGTCCTGGACGGCGGCGACGGAGACGGGCGGCACCATCAGCCAATACCTGATCGAGCGCTGCACGGGGGCCACCTGCAGCAACTTTGTACAGGTGGCGACCTCCGCGGCAACCACGTATAACGACCCGGGTCTGACCGGTTCGACGAGCTATAGCTACCGCGTGCGCGCCAAGGACACAACCAACAACACTGGTCCGTATTCGAACACTGCTTCTGCCACGACGGCGGCACCAACCTTCACGGCACCGACGAACCTGACGGCCACCGCGGCTGGCAGCACGCAGGTCAATCTGTCCTGGACGGCGGCGACGGAGACCGGCGGCACCATCAGCCAATACCTGATCGAGCGTTGCACGGGAGCCACCTGCAGCAATTTCGTACAGGTGGGGAGCTCAGCGACAACCACATTCAACAACACTGGCTTGCTTGCTGGCACCACCTACAGTTACCGTGTCCGCGCCACCGATGCGGCCAATAACCTTGGTCCTTACTCGAATGTGGCTGGGGCGACGACAACTTCGCAGGGTTCTCTATCCGTCACCGTCAGTCCCAAGCGTGCGGCCGTGACCATGTCTCAGACACAACAGTTCACGGCCACGGTTCTCAACGACCCGCAGAATGGCGGCGTGACCTGGATGGTGGATGGAAATAACGGTGGCAACACTGGGGTTGGAACGATTACAGCGGCGGGCCTGTTCACTCCCGGCACGCAACCAGGACTGCACGCGGTCACGGCTAAGAGTAATTCCGACGCCTCCGTGAGTGGCTCCGCTAATATCGCGGTGACGGATCTACCGGGCATTTTTACCTACCACAACGACTCAGCGCGCACCGGCCAAAACTTGAAAGAGTACGCACTGTCCCCCGCGAACTTAAGTTCATCGACGTTCGGAGCGCTCTTCTCGTGCCCGGTGGACGGATACATTTATGCGTCTCCGCTCTATGTCGTCGGTCTGAATATTGGAGGGCAGACGCGGAATGTGATATTCATTGCCACAGAGCATGACAGCGTATATGCCTTTGACGCCGACTCCCCGGCCTGCGTGCAGCTCTGGAGCACGAGTTTTCTCTCGTCTGGAGTAACCACGGTACCGGCGGCAGACACGAAGGAACTTTTTGATCTGCTTCCCGAGATCGGCATTACGTCGACGCCAGTCATCGATCCGTCGACAAATACGATCTATGTGGTCCCTAAGACCAAAGAAACTGTGGGTGCAAGCTGCTCTACGGCGAACCCCTGCTACGTCCACCGGCTACATGCGCTGGATCTGACTACAGGGGCGGAGAAGTTGGGAGGGCCTGTGGTGATCACGGCCCCCAGCTTTGTGCCTTTGTTCCATCTCCAGCGGCCCGCGCTGCTACTCGATAACGGAACAGTATATATCGCTTTCGGCTCGCACGGCGATAACAACATCTACCAGGGTTGGCTGATGGCCTACAACGCAACCACGCTGATCCAGACGTTCGCGTGGTCCGCCACTGTCCCCACGGGCGGATACGACGAGGGCGCCATCTGGGGAGCGGGCAACGGCCCTGCGGTAGATGCAAATGGAAACATCTACGTGGAGACCAGCAACGGCGTCTTCGACGGAATCCAGAATCTCTCGGATTCTGTGGTGAAATTGAGCCCGACGGGAACGGTTCTCGACTCCTTCACTCCATTCGATCAGGAAATCCTACGGCAGAATGATATTGACCTCGGTTCATCCGGTCCAATCATTCTCCCCGATGCCGTCGGTTCAACGACCAATCCACATCTTTTGATCGCTACTGGCAAAGTCGGCGTGGTTTACCTCCTGGATCAGACCAACCTCGGCGGGTATCACACAACCAATCAGGATGTAGGGGAAGTAAACGTCAGGTTCAACACGACGGACGTCCTCGGAGGTTTCTTTGGCCAGCCAGCGTACTGGAATGGAAATATTTATACCGCAGTCGTCGGGGATTCCCTCAGGCAATACCCGATTGCCAACGCCAGCATCTCGTCGGTCTCTAGCTCCAAATCGGCCAACACGTTTACGTTCCGCGGAGCGACGCCGGTCGTCTCCGCTAACGGCACGACGAACGGCATCGTCTGGGTTGTGGATGTCGCCGCTTACGATTCGAACGGTGCGGCAATCCTGGATGCCTATGACGCCACTAACCTCTTCACACTGCTTTACAGCAGTCCCAGTAGCGGTTCAGGCGCAGGACCGGTGTCCTCGAAGTTCACCGTGCCAACTGTGGCGAACGGAAAAGTCTACGTCGTCGGCCAGTATGCGTTCACGGTATTTGGTCTCCTACCGAACTGAGCGCTCAAGAGTCAAGGAGCCCGGAACTTATTCGTTTCCCGGCCTATGGTATGAGGCGCAGATCGTTACCCGCTAACCTTAGGCCATCCCGCAAGCGCTCAGAGCCACCGTCTTTTCCACAGCCATTGGCCGCGGCAAATTCTTCCGGCGTCCGGTACCCCAACGAGCTGTGCGGCCGCACGGTGTTGTAGTCTACCCGCCAAGTCTCGATCACCTGGCGTGCCTCTCTCAGATCCACGAACCAGTTCTGGTTCAGACATTCAACCCGGAACTTTCCGTTGAAGCTTTCGATGAACGCATTTTGCGTTGGTTTCCCGCGCTCGATGAAGTGTAGGGCTACATGATTCTGCTCCAGCCTCTGCTTCTTTCAACACCCCGACCATCTGCTCTTCACTAAATCGGCTTCCTTTCATGGCGCTTCTCCTCTCGCGGTCTTATACCCGGAGAAGCTAAGTTTTGGCTGGACTAAATTTCGGGGAGCAGGTCACAAGGAAAGAGCAGATTTTCCATCGGCCATTAAGAATCTGGCGCGAGAAACTGGCCATCCAGGAGACTGTAAATGAATTGAGGCAGAGCTCGATGCGATCGGTTGCGCGGGCAAGTTGTGAGGAAGGTGCACGACATCGAGCGTTTTAATTCGTCATCTTTCCGGGGAAAGTGGACTCTTTGGACCGTGCGGTCCGCGGACGAATTGCCTCGCATGAGATGATTCAGCGCTGGCCCGACTTGTTTTTCGTGTGTGAGACACGTGCACCCGTTCCTTGATCCTCGGGCGGCAAGGCAAAAACAAAAAGTGTGCGGCCGGCGAAGATGGCGATATATTGCCGATTTGCGAACGTATATGAAATCGGCGCAGCATGGATCACGCCTCCGAGAGGCGTATTCCAAAGCTTTGCGCCCGTGTCGGCGTCGAACGCATCAAATTCGTCGCCATGCCCTGCAAAAACCAAGTCTCCGCCCGTAGAGAGCACGCCACCCATCTCTCCTGGTACTTCCCCACCGCCGATTTCAAGCGTCGAGTCCCAGCGTAGCTGCCCAGTTGAAACGTCGATAGCGCGAACCGCTAAGGTGGTCGGCTGGTTGTTTGCACGCTCGAACCCGCTGGCGAGGAACGACCTACCCTCATGGTAGTCTTGGCCTTCAATATTGAAGTATATGTCGGCCGTATCGGCTGACGGAACGAACAAGAGATTACGCTTGGGGTCGAATGAAGGCGGCCACCAGTTGGTGGCGCCATTAGAGGCGGGCGAAACAACGGCGCCAGTCGGACTTGGATGGGAGCTCGGTAGAAGAATAGGACGACCGTCTTCAGTGAATCCAGAAGCCCACGTCTGTTTGGCAAAAGGCTTGGCAAACAGGAAGCGTCCCGTTCTACGGTCGAGGGCGTAGAAAAAGGCGTTGCGATTGGCAAGGAAGAGCGCCGGAGTGGCTTGGCCCTGCCATTTGATGTCTGCGAGAACCGGCTGCTGGGTGGAATCCCAGCCATGATCATCTGCAGGTGTGAACTGGTAGTACCAGCGCAACTCACCAGTCCGCGCATCGAGAGCGACCACAGAACACGAGTACAAATTATCACCGGGCCGGTTTTTGGAGTTGAAAACGGGGTCTGGATTGCCGGTCCCCCAATAGATGAGCCCCACAGCCGGATCGTATGACCCCGTAGTCCAGGTTGCAGCACCGCCGTGTTGCCACGAGTCGTCGTTGGCCCAAGTTCCATGGCCTGGCTGACCAGGACCAGGCACGGTGTAAAACTTCCACTGTTGAGCGCCATCTGATGCCGAGTAAGCAGTGAGAAAGCCTGGGATACCGAAATCACCGCCAGCGATGCCAACCACAATGCGGTCATCGATCGCGAGCGGTGCGCCGGTCATGGAATAACCCTGGCGCCAATCAGCGACCTCCACATCCCAAATCTTGGCACCTGTAGCGGCATCCAGCGCGAGGAGATGTGCGTCGAATGTTGCAACGTAAACGTTCTTGCCGAGGACTGCAACTCCTCTGTTCGGCGAGCCGCAACATTGGGGAATATTGCGCGGAACAGGACGATGAAACTCCCAGAGGACAGCTCCAGTCTTGGCATTGAGAGCAGTTACGCCTTCGGGGGGTTCCGTAACAAACATCCGGCCGCCGACTACGATCGGTGAAGACTCTTGGAAACCGCCGTCTGAAGGCAGTTGGGCAGCCCAAGCCAGGCGCACGTGCTGAATGTTGTGGCGGGTGATCTGATTTGGAATGGCGTGCCGATATCCCGCGTAATTGCCGGCATAGGTGAGCCAGTCTTCAGCCTGCCCGGCGGAGCGGAGCATCTCCGGCGATACCGGCTGAAACGAAGAAAACTGTGCATCCGAGTCTTTCTTCCCCACCGCCGCATCGAGCGCAGATTGCCTAAGGAAAGCGCAGACCTGCCAGATCTCAAGGTCCGAGAGAGGCTGTGCCGTCATGATGGTCTTGGGACGACCCCATTTTACGGTTGAGAAAAACTTCCAGTCGGTCATGTTACTGATCGCGGCGAGGAGATTGGGCCCAGTCTGACCATGGGCATCATCTCCGTGACATTGCGCACAAATCCGACCAAAGTTCCGAGCCCCAGCAGCGGCTGCCTCTCGATTAGTTTCGTCCGAATAGTTCGAAATTAAGTTTGTGATGCTTGCATTGACATTCGGTACATAGGCCAAGTGGTGCAAGTTGACCGGACTGCCTGGCCGAATCCATTTGAGGAGCAATGGAAAGGGAATTTCGGGGATTTCGCCGGATAGCTTTATCTTCAATAACTTAAGTCGCCAGGCGATGCTGGTGGAAGCAAGCGCCGCCGCACCAGGCAACAGGACGACAGAGATAGCTCCAATTACGAATATCTGTAGCAGACGCTTGATTAATTTCATAGTCGGTCTTCGCTGTGTCGAGATTTGCAACCGGTTCGCAGTTTTCAGCTGAATGAGCTACTCCGCGAGAACTTTTTGGATGATGCGCTTAAGTCTTGCTCGCCTCCATTCATAGTTGCCGCGCGGGACTTCGATCCATACAAAGCTTCGTCCGCGTGCAACAAGAGATCATTCAAGGCATTTACTTCTTCTCGATCGGCTCTCGCTGCCCCTACACTGATGGTGAGACGATACCGCGTTTCACCTTCATTTGCCTTTCTAAGTTTTTCCTGAATGCGGCGGTAGATCGTAGCCTCGCCTTCGTCCATGGTCTCAAGAGCCAAAACGGCAAACTCATCCCCGCCGAACCTCGCCAGGACATCTGACTTTCGGAATGTTTCTTCGAGCACCCGTGCCGTTCGCACAAGAGCCTCGTCACCTACGGCGTGGCCGAATTGGTCGTTGATTCCTTTCAGGCCATCGACGTCACAGAGAAAAACAACCGAGCTGCGACCGTTTCTCGACGCTAGCTTCAACTGTTGAGAGGCAAGAAACAGGAAGCCCCGCCGATTCAATAGTCCAGTCAAATCGTCGCTCAAAGCCAAACTCCAGAGATCGCCATCGGATAAGTATTGTTTAGCAGTCCGGCGGAAGGCATGTGTCATCCCGAAGTGATTGAGATAGGCTTGGCAGCGCCCTTGCCTCTTGTCATGCTCTGATAGCCAGTCTTTGAACAGAAACGCCACTTGAGAATGGCCGCCTGTCTGGGTAGATTTCCGAGACCTCGATCTCATGTGCGCTCTCTCGAAGGAAGGACAGATGGAATCAACCGTGCTTGCTCCATCCGACTAAGCCCTCGCGAGTGAGGCATCCGCATTCCGTTGCGCCTGAGAAAAGGTAGCTGCCCCGGGGCGAGCCGTGATCAGGGGTGTCGGTGGGTGACTGTGGAGTGGGTGGCTGTTCACAGGGGGCAGCTCTTAAACTTCCTAGACAAAACTAACCCGCCCCCAAGTTCTTGACGAGCGGGTGAACCCCCCAATTCGATCTCCGGGAATCTTGGAAACCTACGTCAGGTCAGTTACGTCAGCCGATTATTACGGCAGTCAGGGCTGGACCAATCCACGCCGAATGGCATACCGGACCAGGCTGGCGGTCTCGTGGATATCGAGCTTCTGCATAAGCCGGGCCCTGTGTGATTCAGCCGTCTTTGCACAGATCCCGAGCAGGACAGCGATTTCGCGTGTGGATTTCCCCTCCACAATCAGTTGGATCACTTGACGCTCCCGCGGTGATAGGGGGTCAGGGGACACCTCCGTCTTCGATAAGTACGCCTCTACAACGGCGCGAGAAATGCTGGGACTCAAATAAATCCCCCCCCGACAAACCTGGTGAATGGCATGAACCAAATCATGAGCCACTTGGTGTTTCAATACATACCCTTTTACCCCGGCGCGTAGTGCCTCGGTGACGTATTGGTCTTCGTCATGACGAGTCAACAAGATTGTTTTGGTCTTGGGACAGGCTTTGCGAACCGCCCGCGCAGCATCCAGCCCATTCAGAATGGGCATACTGATGTCAATGATGGCAACGTCCGGCATGAGTTTTGTGGCGATGACGATCGCCTCTTGTCCATCGGAGGCTTCTCCCACCACTTGAATCCCTTCACGTTCGAGAAGGCTTTTTAACCCTTGGCGAACGAGTGTGTGATCGTCAGCGAGTATCACGCGAGTTGGCATATCAACCTCCTCCTAGGGGAACGGTTATGAATAACTTGCTGCCACGTCCCGATTGTGATTTCACGTGGAACGTGCCCTTCAAAACGTTCAGACGCTCCTGAATTCCGATCAAACCCAATCCCTTTTTTCCATTCTTCGAGAGTACCGTCTGGGGATCAAAGCCCACACCATCATCCTGCACGGTGCAGAGAATTTTCTCGCCTTTCCTCCTCAATTCGACCCTGACGTTCCGTGCCCGCGAATGCCTTGTTACATTTGTCAGGGCTTCTTGGACCACACGATACAAGCCTATTTCGATCGCGGGCGGTAAGCGGCGGTTGAACGAAGATGTGACCCGAATGGGAAGCTCCGTTCGTTTCGAAACCCCGTTTGCCAGGAAACGTATAGCGGGAACCAAACCAAGATCGTCCAGGACCGTGGGGCGAAGCTCATGAGAGAACTGCCGGAGATGTTTCTCTGCCTGATCCAGAAGCCGCGCCACTTGCCGCAACCGCCCTCGCATCCTTGGTGTTGCCCCACACATCACATCTGCCATGGCCAGATGTGCCGCCACCAGCAGCTGTCCAGCCTCATCATGTACGGCGTGGGCGATTCTCTTTAGTTCTTGTTCCAACAATTCATTCAAATGGCGCAGGCTCGAGACCGTGTCGTGGTACGAACGCCGGCCCAATTCGTATGCCGAAAAGACTTCCGCCAGGAACTGCCCGCTCAGCTTGGCAATCCGTTGGACTTCATTGTGCTGCCAGCCTTGAGATGACGCTCCAGCAAGAGCACTGTGATGGAGCAACACGATTTCAAGGATTCCGATGTCCTGGGCGAAAGCTTTCCGACCCAACTCGTAAGCTTCTGCGAGATCCTTTTCGGTGGCACCCTTCAAGTAGCTGCGAAAGACGCTCTCGTATCTCGTTGTCAGATCCGTCTTGGAAATTTGCATGGAATCGGCTTGCGGAGTCATAAGCTCATTCCGTTATAACGTGCAATCAGGATTAAGGCATCGTCATTCCCCTTTGCATATTGGGCTAAGAGGTTCTCGGCTGCTTTTCGGGGTGGTTGACTCTTGACATAGGAATGATCGAAAGTAACTTGCACGCCGTCCGTCGCTAAAATCAGAGAGTCGCCGGCAAAAACAGGTAAGACGGACGCATGCAACGGTGGCAAATGACTCCCAACAACACCAGGACGCAGCAGAAGCGACTCGTCCCCGCCAGTCATTGCGGTATCGAGTCGCAGCAATAATCCGTGGACATTTCCAACCCCGATCCACGTCATCAAAGAATCTCGAAAGTTGAACGAAGCAAGGCTCACCACCACACCACGCATTCCGTTGAGTCCCACATGACATCGCTTGATCAATGAAATGACATTTTCTCCCGCATTTGACTCCAGCATCGCGCAGGCTTCCAACGCGGCCGCAGCAGCTTCGGGGCCATGCCCGAGTCCATCCACTACAGCTATAAGAGCCCCCTCCCGGGTCGGCTGAAAGACATGCCGATCGCCAGATTCAGAAAATCCGGGGAGCGCCCTGCCGGCAACGCCGCATTCAAGAGGAGAGCTCTTTACGTCTTCCATTTTTTGAACTTCACGACGGTTCCTTTGCCAATATGGGAAACAATTTCAAATTCATCGACCAAGCGTTTGACACCGGGTAAACCCAAACCCAAACTCCCGGATGTAGAGAACCCATCTTGGAGCGCAAGCTTGATGTTCGAAATCCCGGCTCCTTTGTCCTTTGCAATTACCAGAATGCAAGGCCCCTTGGAATTACCGTCCGCCTGGATTCGAATTTCACCTCTTTTGGCATAAGTCACGATGTTGCGAGCAAGCTCAGAGATAGCGGTCGCCACCAGAGTCGAGTCGATTTCGGAAAAGCCTAAAGAAAGTGCTAGAGCTCGTCCTTTTTGGCGGGCGGCTACGATGTCCTTGTCCGTATTGATAGGGACACGGATTGTGTGGTTCACGTTTGGCCAATCTCTAGGCGCTGCTGTTGAACTTTTGCTTCAAGTAGTTCAGGCCTTCTTCCAGGTCCAGAGCCGTCACGACTCCCTCTAGGGTTATGCCCAATTGGACCATGGCGAAGGCAACTTCGGGTTGGATCCCGACGATGACCGTTTCGGCCCCGCGCAAGCGGATCATCTGGGCGACTTCACGAAGGGTGCGGGAAGCAAATGAGTCCATGATGTCCATAGCCGTCACATCAATGATCACTCCAAGGGAACGCGCTATGACGACTCGTTCGACCATGGCCCTTCGGAGGTGAACTAGATCCTCGTCCGTGAGCGCCGCTTGCACGGTGGCGATCAGAAATGGGCCCTGTTTGAGGACCGGAACTTCCATCTTGGCCGTTTCCTTAATTTGGCCAGTCCATCGTGTCAGCTTGCCGCACCGATTGGCACGACCTTATAACCCAGCAAACGCTCGGCTTGCTCGATGCCGCCCTGGAGGTCGCCCACTGTGTTCATCTTGCCGAGGTCGACTCCTATGGTCACCAGGGTTTGTGCAATCTCCGGCGAAAGGCCCGTAACGATCACAGTTGCTCCCAAAAGCCGCGAAGCTTCGACTGTTTGCACCAAGTGATTAGCGACCGTGGCGTCCATGGCGGCCACGCCAGTGATATCGATAACCACCACTTTGGCGCGATTCGTCCTGATCCCTCGCAACAATTGCTCGGTGAGCTGGCGGGCGCGCTGCGGATCAATCACACCGATTATGGGGAGGATGAGGAGACGCTCCCGGACCTGCAAGACTGGCGTCGAGAGTTCACGAATCGCTTCTTGCTGTTGACGGATAACGCGTTCACGCTCCTGCACGAATCCGACCGCCACCGTGTTCGCAATACGGTTGGCAGCAGGCTCATAGGCATCCAAAATGCGATCCAGTTTCGTGAAGTCGGCTTGATACTTGGCGAAAAGAGATCTTGCGAGTACATCGCGCAACAGTAGAACGATTCCGACAACTTCGTGCGTTTCCACACCTCGCGGAATGATTCGTTCCGACAAACTGCGGGCATAAGCCTGCAAGGCTTCGAACGTACCTGTTTCCAGGGCCTCCACGTACTGGTCATAGACTGCGGTTGCCTCTGCGAAGATTTCGTCCTTGCTCATGGCGGTCAACAACTTCGCCTCGGTGATACGCCTGGCCCATTCTTCTCGCAGTTGAGTTCGGTTCTCGCGCAAGTGAGCCACAAGCTCGCGCAGCAGCACCGCAGTCCCCTCGAGAGAAGCGCCCCGGTCCAAAGTCTCGTGCCACGCCGTAGGTCGTTCCAAACGTTCCGTTTCCTTGGCCATAGTGGCTTCCTACCCTCCCGCGCATACGATAAAACCAGGATGACTAACTGACCTAGGTCTTTAAGTATCAGGGTCGTACCGTGGGCGGCTATCCGGTAAATACCCTAGTACCTCTCGGGGTAAACACCTAGCACGTTTCTGAATGATGCCTTCCAATGGGGCGAAAAATGCATATCGAAATGCTCGGCGAAAGGAAAGTCCACAAAGATATCGCTTCGTTGTCATGCGCGTGAAAACCGCTGATTTCCACCGGTCGCCGCTCACGCGAAAGCCGGATATCGGAGAGGCCATCCGTATGCTTACCGACGCCGGGCCAATGGACCAACCAGGACTTAATCATTTCGAAATGAGCAATTCACCCGGCTTTCGAAGCGTGGATTCACCCGATTGTTTGCGTGCCTCAATTCGAATAAGGACTGACCATAAGATAACGGCGAGGGCCGCCATTCGCGACTTAGGTACCCCGGGATGCACCTTCGTCCACGCCTTTTGCCGTGAGGCGGCCACGACGGCGTTATCGTTATTGTAATAAATAGATGAAAAACTTTGGCATCGGATGGAAATCATGGTGGCACCTCGGAGCCGCAGGCCGAAAACCTATTTGGGGAGAACTGGAACGACACACTGCGCTTCTCTGTATGAGGGCTGCCAGATGATTTCGAAGGGTGGGCGAGTCGAAAGACGCTTATCGGTCACTCTTCGTGTGCGCATCGCGAGCCTTGATCGACCATGGCTGACGGAACTTGCGATGACGGAAAATGTGAGCCCCTTTGGGGCCAGAATCCTCGTGCAGGATGCATGGAAACCGGGCGAACGAGTGTTAGTCGAATCACCAGGGGGCGTAAGTTCATGCGAGGCACACGTTGTCTACTGCGAGCTTTTGAAGACAGGGACAACGGCGGTTGGGTTGCGGTTGGCCAGACCGCGTCTCGATTGGATGAGCCGACGTAGGCGGATCGGATAACAGCGCACGAACTTGTGAAGCGGGAAAACGAATGTTTGATGTGCCCGCTTTCGCGTTGGTATGGGGAAATTACTCTACTTCGTTTGCCATGTCTCGCCCGATTGAACAGCCATCACGGCCGATTTAGGCTCTACCAGTCGAGGGATGGACCCTTCACGTGAGGTGAGCCATGAGAATCTTGATCGTAGATGATAGCGTCGAATATCGTAGATACCTCCGGCGGATCCTACTGGAACAGGAGGACTTGTTTCTGGAAGGGGAGGCAGCAGATGGCGAAGCGGGTATTCTGTTGGCACAACAACTCAGGCCCGATGTCATCTTGATGGATATTCATCTGCCCGGTATGGACGGACTCGATGCCACCCGCCGCATCAAGGAGCAGTTGGCTCGAACTGCGGTCATCATTCTGTCGAATGACGAGGCTTATCACGATGCTGCAGCGGACTGCGGTGCAGATGCTTTTCTGTCTAAATACTCTTCGATTTCAGAAATCCTAGCGGCCATCAGACGTATGCAACCGGCGCAGGCTGGATGCCCATCCAGACAGGTTGATTCCGAACGGAAATGCGAACGCGGTGCCCCCCATTTTCATTTCTAAAGGAATCATTTCTTGGGCTAGAGCCAGTTTATCTCGAGGGGGCGCTGGCCCGCGCAGAAGGCAGATTGCTACACCCCTCCATCCTGGCTGTCCCCGGCATTACCAACCAATCGTCGGCACTATCCTGTCGAGCGTTTTAGAGTTCCACCAGGATTTGTCCTTGGGGCCAGGGCCAAGACTGGGTCGAACGAGTGCCGGGAGATCGCACCGTTTGTGGCACCCCAAGACTCCTTGGATGCTTTGCGAAACACCTACCAACTCAACCCTGCAAAAGTTCCCCATTCGTACGGCTCCTCTTGCACTGCGGGCATCGCCATAGCCGAAAACTCCTCTTGTCCGGCTTAACTTGGGCAAGGTACATGAGTCGCCCGTCGCCTGGACAACTGACGCAGGGTGTCATGTTCCGTTCGGTGCACTCTCCCCCCGCCATGATCTTGAAGTATCCCTGTCGGGAGTTGTAGCCTACGGAGCAACCACGTTTCGGACAGAAATAGCAATGCATCTGTGGCGTTTTGTCCTTGCTTGGGGGAAGATGACTAGGCTTCATCTCGATGTGGTGCTCGTAGCAAAGTGGGCGCAGGTTCTTGCTCTTGTGCACACCGTTCCGGAACCGGCGCCTCTGCTCCACTTCGTGCTTTGGACCGGCGGCATGATTTTCTTTAAGGTCCTGAAGTGCCACGTCGGCAAGCTGTACGTAGTACAACTCCTTGCCATTAGGGACGAGAGGTTCTACGAGGAGCTCGGGCTCGTGTGGAACTGGATCAACCAATTGTGATGCACCCATATCACGTTGGAAATAGCTGGGCTGTTTTTCCATATACAATCTCGTTTCGCCACGGAGACATATAAACCTGCTGATCAGTTGAGATTAACCGTGGAGAGTTGTACCCGTAAAATACGTAGGTTTCAATACAGGGACTAACGTAGGGCGAGCTACAATAGCGTATTTCAAACTGAGTACAGATCTCCTAATTCGCCTGCAGTGGTGCGATTCAGCTCGACGCCCGCGAAAGCCCCTCAGTGGCGAGACTCGTGCCACACTCCGGACATCTCCACAGGCGATAGCTCCGCTGCTGAGGGCGCACCTCAGCAAGATACATAAGTCGACTATCTTTTGGACAACTGATGCGGGGCGTAAGCTCGCCCTCTATCTGCCTTCCGTCCGGGGTGGTGACAAAGTACCCGCGCGAGCTACTGTAGCGGACGAAGCAACCAGGCTCCTCACAAACATATGCAGGCAACTGCTCAGACTCTTCCCCGATCTTTAGCAGGATCTGGGAAGGCCTCATCTGAGTGTGGTGTTCGAAGCAGAGTACGTTGAGATTCTTTTCCGTCTGCACACTCGGCCCCTTACTCGTTTCGCGTGTGTCTGCGGGGTCGGACACCGGCCCCTAGGAGAGCAATTTGTGGGCCAGTGTGCCTGGATACCAGATTAATACTCTATCACCGAAAATAGGCAGCTTATCCGCAAGGCAATGCTAGAAGCGGAGGTGCTGGTATCTCCAGGTTTGTCAAAAAGGTTGGACATTGTCTACCACTTTTGTGAAATCGATGAGCCTCTTTGGGCTAACGGCCCCCCGAGGGCGAACGACAGTAATTTCGCTACTCTGATTTCTAAAATGGCCGTCAGCACAGCACGAGCGGCGTTGAGTAGCAACTGGGGCGTACCTTCAGGCAGACCTTGGCCTAAACTAGCGAAAGACTGATGGGCAATGAGGAAAACAACTGAGGACGGAGCGTGGAGGCGGCTCTTCAGCGCGCAACGGACGGACTCTTGAACTAGCCGACGGTCGATTTGCAATTACGATCCGCGCAGATGCTGATCATTTGTAAGAGTTGCGTTACATCCCATTGCGGGGCATCTCCACAGGCGAAAACTTCTATTTTTGCGGTCTGAGCTCGGCCAGGTTTATTAGGCACTTCACCGGGATTATCGGATGCAGGCAGGCAGCGAAGCGACATTCAATAACTGTTTCTGGTATTCAGAGGGTTCGGCTCGGATGCAGATGCGCCCCAAAAATTAACCTCTCTGCCCGCGGCGGCTCATCCAATTCGGACGCGCTCCCGCCAGGTGCACCCCGATTGCGGTTCCCCCGGTTTTTAAGGCTTGGCAATATACAACGCGCGCTTGGCATGAATCTGCGCCTCCTGGTGATTCGACGACTACGCGCTCATCCTTTCCCCATATATCCTTCACGAGGATTCGTGCGCCAAAAAGACTCACATTCTCCGTCATCGCCGCTTCCGTCAGCCACGGTCGGTCCAGGCTTTTAATACGCACGGGAACGGCGATCGCGAAGCGCCTTTCCACTCGTCCGGTCTCCGGCTTCATCTTCAGGGCCTTCATCGCTGCGCAGTGTTGCGCGACGCCCATAGTAGGCTCAACCTCTAATTGGCCAAAAAAGTTCTCCTTCTGCTACAGCAATTTCCGCACTATGTGTATCCAGCTAAAGCCCTAGTGCACTTTCTTTTCACGGGATCGGAACACGGTACCGCCGGGCGGTTGCCTGTGCGTGTCAAGGATTGGGGGGCAACAGTGTGTCCGGGGCAGGAACCTATGAACGGAGGGAGCCGCCTCGGCGTCATGGCTCCAGGCTATCTCATTCATCAGCTCCGAAAAGTGGGTGAATCTATGCATCAAACTGCGGTGAATTGAGGATTTTCCAGTTAGTACAATGCTTGATACTGGAAAACGTTTCTTTGGATGCTACCGGGTCCAGATCGGAACATCCCCGCTGCGGTACCGTTCGAGGCCTGTTAGATCATTTGCTGTATCAGGTGGGGCTCGCAGTCCGAACTATAAGAACGCATACCAACGGCACCTGTTGGCGCGCCGCTTCTGGCGGTTTGCACTCTGGGGATGTTGTGAGCCCCAAGGATTTCCCTGTGGTGCAAGCCGGCGAACGAACCAATCCCGCCGGCAAACCAGTGGCGAACAAAATCCTCCTCTCGATGTCCGATGCCGAATACCGGAGAATGCGTCCGCACCTCGAATTTGTAAATTTGCCCCAGTTCCTTCCGGGGATGCCGTCGATCTTATGCGGGGCTACGTAGTTCTGTTTCTCCCAACGGCCGATCACATCGCCACCCTTCAGGAACCGGCTGCCGATCAGAATCGGGCTTTGCCATTCCGTTCGGGTGCTCATGTGTTGCAGCAAGACACCCGTTCCGCAGGTACTCCTGGAGTTCGCTGCGTGCCCGGCGTAGCCGATTTTTTACAACGCCGCTCGAGAGCTGTAGAACCTTTGCTGTCTCGATAGTCGAGAGCTGCTCGATAGCCCGCAACAGGAACACCACCCGGTAGGCAGGGCGGAGATACGCGATGGCGCGCGTCAACAGGTCTCTGAGTTCCTTTCGCGAGTACGCTGCTTCAGGTCCCTCGACGGCTGATTGAAAACCATCTCTGGCCAGAATCTCCTCGGCGGAAAGCATAGCCTCTTCCAGAGCCATATGCGCAGCGCTCCGCCTCTTGCGAAGGCACATTAGGGCTTCGTTGATGGCGATCCGCGAAATCCAGGTAGTTAGGCGAGAGCGCCCTTCGAACTGCCCCAGCTTGCGGTGCACTTTCAGCATCGTTTCCTGCTGGACGTCCTCCGCGTCCTCAGTATTGCGCGTGATGCGAAGAGCGAGGCGGTAGACGCGCTCCTGCGACTGCTCGATGAGTTGAGCGAACTGCGCGTCGTGTTTCTGTTTGGAGAGGCAGAACGCCCCCTCCGCGCGGAGCCTGTGGGCTAATCCGCAGCATTGTGGATGCTTTTGTCCCACGGCAACAGCCAGCAAGCGATTTCCTCGGACACTCGCGACAGGCCTGTCATATCCGGACACGGTATTCACAACACACACTCTTTCTGCGATTCTACGATTCGCATGAGCCGGTCGCCCGCTCCTCATGGTCGCTGAACTTGGGTAGGAGTTGATTGACGCGCGACGGGAAGAGCCTGGAAGGCCTTGGAACGACAGGCTGGTTTTCATAAGTAGACTCCCAACATAGAGCAACACCAGCGTGCCGGCTGTGCAATAGGGGACTTACCGCAAAACCATGAGGCCGAATACCCTACAATCCCGAGGACGCTAGTTAGTGCCCCTTCGATACCGTTCGCGCGGGACTCCAGGCGCTGCGGCTCGCCCCATTCGGCGATGGATATAGCCGTGGCGAATCAATCGGCAATGTAATAAGGAAGCGGAGGAAAGTGGCCCAAGCGACACACCTGAAAAGGAATAGCTGTTTTGACGCAAGAGCACGTACTCTCGCAAGCGCCAGCACGGTATCATTGGCACCTTCAATTCAGCCGGAGACCCATGGCGATTCTCACTGGCAAGCGCCTCGGGCCCTATGAAGTCCTCTCTGCGATTGGTGCGGGTGGCATGGGCGAGGTGTACCGCGCAAAAGACACCCGTCTCGATCGTGTTGTAGCCATCAAGGTTCTGCCCGATCGTCTCGCCAGCCGACCGGAACTTCGCGATCGGTTTGAGCGCGAAGCACGAACGATTGCCAGCCTAAATCATCCACATATTTGCACCCTTTACGACATCGGCCATCAGGACGGAACCGATTTCCTGGTAATGGAGTACCTCGAAGGCGAGACTTTGGCCGAGCGCCTGAAAAAAGGTCCTCTGCCGCTAGATCAACTCTTTGAGTGGAATCGAAAGTCGAATTGTGTGAAGGAGTTCGTAAAATGCTAAATCGCATCATGGTTTTGATCGTTGGCCTAATGGCCGTATTGACCTTGTCTTCCTCGGCGTTCGCTCAGACCGCTCGCCAGTCACCAACCGTGGGGGACCAGAAGCCTGCTCCCGCTCCTCGGCATGACATTTCTGGCACTTGGACGCCGGCCAACGGGCCGGGGGGCGCAATCCAGGCAGGCGGCGTGGCGGCCATGCCAAATGACGGGAAGCCGGAACATCAGTTGCCGTACACTCCTTACGGATTAGAAACGTATAAGTCTCATAAAGCGCTGGAAGGGAAGGACGCCGTCGCGCCTGCATTTTTTAACGATCCGAGGGATAAGTGTGAGCCGCTAGGGTTCCCGCGCATGAATCATTACAACTTAAGGATGACGCAGATCCTTCAGGACGAGTTTAAGGTCGCGCTCATGTATGAATATGACAGGAGGTACCGCGTCGTCTGGACGGACGGACGAGACATGCCCAAATTAGTGGATGGTGGAGTACAACTTGGTCGGGGCTGGGGTCCGGATAGCGGCCACGTCCGGGAGCAACGGTTTTATGGGTACTCTGTGGGTAAATGGGTGGACGATACCACGCTCGTCGTCGAGACCGTCGGGACCATGCCGGAAGATAGAGTCTGGCTCGATTCTACTGGCCGTCCGATCAGCGACCAGATACACGTGACGGAAACCTTCCACCGCGTGGATCATGATCACTTGGAGTGGACAGAGATGATTAACGACCCGAAGATTTATACAAAACCCTGGCTGACCATGAACATTCTTATGGTGTTGGCAGACCTCCACACGGATGTCATGGAGATGTACTGCTCACCGGTAGAGATGGAGAAATATTACCAGTCGTACGGCAACGCCGTCAGCGGCGTAGACAGCAAGTAGCCGGAACGATGACGATTACAACTTCCCTGGACTTTTACCGGAAGGTGTTCGAGGGCCCCTAAAGATAGCGACGTCACGTGTGAAGATTCTTGGTGCAACACGTTCGGAGCATTTGCGTCGCTGGCTGGAGCACGGGATTCGAGTAACAGGCAAGACAACTTTGGCATGGAGGCAATCCCAATGGGAAATAGGTTCATTACGTTCTTCATTGTGGCTGTGGGCTTTCTGATCCTTTCGGTTCCAATGTGGGCACATCACGGCAACGCGTCGTATGAGACTGGGAAGGTAGTTACTGTGAAGGGGGAGGTAACGGAATGGTTCTGGGCCAATCCGCATTGTCTCCTGAAGTTCGACGAAAAAGCTGATAACGGCCGAGTGAGACATTGGGTTGGGGAGACTCAGGCTCCGGCCAACATGATCGATGCCGGCTGGAATAAGAACTCCTTTAAACCCGGGGATCAAGTCACCGTCGATATACGACCGGCCAAGACCGGCAACTTCGGGGCCATCACCCGGGTCGTGTTCGCCGATGGCAGGGAATTATCGGCTCAAAGAAGTAATGGCGTCGGCACCGACCTGTACAAAAAATGACCTCGCAGGTATCGCCGTAAGGGATTATCCGGGAGTACAGAACTTCTACCAGATCCGACCCGCGCTTCGCAGACTTGCTCCGCCGTATGAATCTGCAGCCGTAGCAGCAGGCGGCTGTTCAAGAATCACCTTGTTTTCGGAACACGCAAAACACGCGATTCCAGTCGCGCGGATTCAGTCAGTTGCAGGAGCTTGCCCACAGGGGTTTTCGGAACCTGGGTCAGATGATCCCAAGCCCACTTGAGCCTTCTCATGGCGAACCGGGAAGGGGGCGCTTCGCTGGCCAAATCGAGAGAGCTTTCCGAGCATAGCCACGGACCTGTGCGCAAAGTGCCAAGTTTCTTCCATCGCACACACGCATTTCTTTGAATTGGACCGCCCCCAATTAGGTGTGCCAACGTAACGAGTATCACGAGTTAGCGGCAGCAGTGATGCTTCTTGGTGGAGCGAGTTTGGCGTGAGATTGATGGGTCCAGTTCATTTAGGTCCAATTGCTCGTTTGCTAAGCACGCGGTTCTCATCGCATAAAACAGGCCCTAATAGACTCGAAATGCGGTCGTTACAGAAGTTCTTGCTCATTCGGAGCGCTGTGTTTTTACTCGGCGTGGCGATCCCATCTCCCAACCTCGCACACGCTCAGACGGTCTTCCATTTCTCTAAAGAGGTACACTGGGGCGACACCGTTTTGCCGCCCGGCGACTATGTCGTCACTTCTCTGGATGTAGTGAACAGTGGGGCGGTGCTCACGTTCGCCAGGCCCGATAAGCAGTCTGCAAGCACCGATACACCGGATCTCCCTGGTCAGCAAGCTGTTTCCGGCGACACCCCGTCGGCGAATGGTGGATTCTTTACGATCCGTAATCCCCGGAACCAAACCGTACCTGATGCCGAAACCCAAACCATCTACCTATCCGCGTGCAGGGTGGTCGAACAAGAGTTCAGCCGAACCGATCCCGTTCGGCCGCGGCTGACTCTGGTTTTGGGTGCCGACAGAGACAGCCTCTATTACCCGAAGAGCGAAATACGGCTCAGAAAGTGGAACAAGTACAAGTTCGCGCAGGGTGTCGTGATGTTGGCGCTGGACGATCTGATGCCCGAGGACAAGAAACTCTCGCTGTCCAAGCTCGCTGTTCTGGAGGCGGATTCCACTATCGATGTCCGCCTGCTGAAGAGCAGCCGAAGTTGGCTACCCGCAGGGCCCCACAATTAACGAGCCGCGCAGTACAGTCTACGGGCTGTCATTCCATCGCGGCTCGAGGCGAAAGAAATACAACCTTGGACGCCGAGATTCCGGCAACGCTTGCTGCTCTCTGACGTCGGCATACTTGCTCAAGAACGCTTGGCGAGCCACCGCCATTCCGCTTGGCTCGGTCAGCGGATATGCCCGCATCTCGAACAATCGATTCCCGATCTTCACACGGATCCGAGGATCCCGAACCACCATGCGGTTCCAGAACCTAGCCTCCGGAAAACGGTCTCGAAGGTCCGGCTGCCCTGGCTCTGGCGCGAAATACTCGGAGAACAAATACAGCTGTGCGTCATTCCGAGCGATGTATGTGCGCACAAAGTGGGGGATGAGATACCACGTCCGAGTCTCCATCTGAACGGTTGGAACCGCATCTGTAAACGACCAGTCGGTGACGGGTATGGTGACAAGGTCCCCGGTCAGCCATAAGCCGAAGTCGCCGCGGTTCAGGCCCACGAAATTTCTACGAAGGCTGCTGTAGTTCAGAGCGAGTGCAACGACCACGACCATCAGAATTACCAGGCTGACGATTCTTGATCTCTTCATTGCAGTATTTCAAATCGTGGCGGAACAACTCCTAAAGTTTATACCTGCCGATATGGCGACAATGATACATATGTCCCCGCAGAGGATTATACTCGGTGCTCGCTAACGATACGATCCCACCAGTTGCGCACGTATCTCAAACTTCTCAGATGCTTTCCCTGTAGGAGGCGAGCACACCCCCACTTCTTTCCAACCTGCATTCAAGATAATTATCGGAAAGAGATTGGGCAGATAAGGTTTTGCTCTGAAGCTTAGGCAAAGGTGGATCACCGAAGCTAATTGCTTGGTGGCCAGTTACCCTCCTGCGTGAGGAACTCTAGTCCGATAGTGAATCTGCTACTTGAGAAGGACCGCCAATAGACCACCCGCGCCCGCGCCCAGAAGTTGCTTCGGAGAGATTTGATCAGCAAAAAGCTTCCCGGCTCCCAAACGCGGTGCGTGCTCACGCGGGCACCATGGGAACTGATATTCTGCGTCGAAGTAGATTCAGCGCTCCACCTCTTGTCGAGGTCCATAAGCTCCACCGGCTCAGTCGTGAAAATCCGCTCTTCCCTCCTCCGGGTGGGTACGTCGGCAGTACCCTGCACTTTCCTGGGATCGGAAACCAAATATGTTCTCCTCGCCGTTATTAAGAACTAGATACTTAAGCCGTCAATCAGGTGTTTACCTTAATCGTGCTCGGGTCCAATCCGAGGCGATGCAATTTGTTCAACGTCTCGCTGCGTTCGCGCAAAACCGGGACCGTTTTTCTGAAACCGGGCGAAGCCCATATACCCTGAGGTTCCGGTATACTGATTCCCCTCAGAAGGAGGATTCGATGAAGACCACGATTTCGAGACTTCTGGAAGCGTACGAGAACAGGAAAATGTCACGGCGAGAGTTGGTTCAAGGATTGGCTTTGTTGGCGGCTAGCTCTGCTACGGCGTCGGCGGCGGGATTCCAAGGAAACAGTATCAATCACGTCTCTCTTTTCGTCAGCAATCTGCAACGATCGACCGATTTCTATCAACGCGTATTCGGTTGCTCCGTGAACAAACGGGAGGGGAACAACCAGCTTACATTTGGGAAAGGTTTTCTGGTCCTGCGACCAGGTAATCCGCCAGGCAAAGTAGACCATTTTGCCATCGGAGTCGACAACTTCAATAAGGACTCCGTGACTGCGGATCTCAAAGGGCGGGGAGCCACTCCGATTGACCAGCAGGGTGGTGGCTTCGGTTTCCATGTCCTTGATCCGGACGGGTTCCCGGTGCAGATTAGCGCAAACAATCCGGCTTGATCAGCATCAGTCTCGAACCATCGGTCGCGGCCCGGAGATAGCCGGGCACCGGTCCGTGCTGCTATGCAAGAGTATGCCGTGACGCGGGAAGAATCATCTGACTATATTCGTCTGCACGTTCATGCAATCGAATATTGTTAGGGGCGACTCTCGACCATAACTCTGGACTCGAGGCGAGGGTCAAGCAAGAAAACGGGCGAGTCCCCATGAACCCGCCGCGACCATCTCAGTTTGAGAGCTGCAGGATTGGAATGGCCTTCTGCGATTGCAATGCGCACATCGGTTTGATTAGCGAATGCCCGTCGACCTTCCATCTGTTGCAGCCAAAGGGGCGACAGCGCAAGCGCCCAATTCTGGGAAGGCATATTCGCTGCTCGGTTTTCTGAGGTGATGGACGGTTATGTCACAAAGCACGTCGCAAATCACGTGCCACGGGAGATTGCCTTCTCTGTAACTCACAGAAAAGAATGGTCGGGGCGAGAGGATTTGAACCTCCGACCCCCTGGTCCCGAACCAGGTGCGCTACCAGGCTGCGCTACGCCCCGCCTGAGTGGAATAAGATCTGGCTTTCGCCGTTTCCCCGTTGAACGCT
>QHYR01000141.1 GCA_003223315.1 Acidobacteriota bacterium
CCGGCCCTTCCACCGTCTTGCGCCAATCTCTGACAAACTCATCTTTGTTCTCGTCGGTGCTCACATGCACAACGTGGATTTCCGAGGAAATGTTGAAAGCAAATTGCAATCCGGCCCGGGAAACTCTGGTCCAAGCCATCATGGGCATCACCACGATGGGCGCTTTCTGTTCCGCAAGATCAAGCGAGGCCGCCTTGGAGATTTGCGCGCGCACACGGTCGTAGTGGCGCCGAATGGAAAACATCATAATCATGATCAGCGGAATCAGCAGCGTAACGATCCAAGCCCCGGCCAGGAACTTCGTCGTCGTCACGATAACTACGGTCGCGGCAGTGGCGAGCGCGCCGAGCGCGTTCAGCAAAATGTGCAGACGCGAGCCGCCTTTGCGCCTCCAGTGCCCCACCATTCCCGCTTGCGAGAGCGTGAACGCCAGAAAAGCGCCTACCGCGAAAAGCGGAATCAGGCGATCGGTCACGCCGCCAAAAAAAATCAACAGCGCGCCGCAGAGTACGGCCAGTGTGGTAATGCCCCAGGTATACACGAGACGGCGGCCGCGCTCAGCCAGCGGAATGGGAAGATAGCCGTCTTGGGCAATCATGCGGCACAACCGCGGAAAATCCGCGAAGGCCGTATTTGCCGAAAAAGAGAGGACCAGCAGTACCGAGCCGATGGTGACGAAATAGAAGACGTTGCGCCCGACGACGGCTGCCGTGAGTTGCGAAAGCACACTTTGATATCCGGGGCCCGGTTCCACTGCGCCGATGTGATAGGCCCGGCAGAGATAGGCGATGCCCAGCAGCATAAGCGCCAACAACGCGATGATCGTAGTGAGCGTCCGCCGCGCGGTTTGCACCACCGGCTCGCGAAAGGCGGTGACGCCATTGCTCACGGCTTCCACGCCGGTCATGGCCGTGCAACCGCTTGCGAACGCCTTGAGCAAAAGCCAGAGGCCCACCGCAGCGGTGGCCACAGGTAGTGTCGGAGGCGCTTCGACCGGCGTCGGATGGCCACCTGACAGGATGGCCTTGCCGATTCCCGCCACGATGGTCATTCCAAGCGTGCCCAGAAAGAGATACGTGGGCAGCATAAAGACGGCGCCCGTTTCGCGCGAACCGCGCAGATTGACGAGCGTGATGAGGAATAAAATGGCCAGGCACAGCATCAGCGTATGCGGTTGAAGCTTGGGTATCGCCGAGACCAGCGCGCCCACGCCCGCCGAGATTCCCACCGCCGCAGTTAGAACGTAGTCGATCATCAAGGCTGTGGCCGCCAGCAACCCAGCAAAGGGACCTAGGTTTTGCCCTGCTACCGTGTACGAGCCGCCGCCTTGCGGGTAGGCCTCGATCGTTTGCCGATAAGATAAGTAGACGATCAGCAGCAGCATCACGATGCTGACCGTGATCGGGACAATGTACGAAATGCCCGCGGCGCCCAGAGGAATCAGCAGCGCCAAGGCGGCTTCGGGACCGTAAGCCGCCGAGCTGAGCGCGTCCAGTCCGAAGACCGGTATTCCCGCCGCCGCCCCGAGTCTCTCCGCGCGTTCTTCGGAGGAGCGCAGCGGCCGTCCACATAGAAAATCGATCACGGACATTGTGCTGCCTTATCTCCTGACGGGCCGCTTATCTTCACATGGGATTTGAGCCACAAAGCGTCGCGCTCCTTCCGAGTACCTCGCACCGGAACAGCCGCTCGAAACCAGCTTCGGCTTGAGAGTGCGAGTCGGGTGACGTATGATCCCCACCGAACAGGCACTGCCGGTCTCATGATTACTCGTTCCATTGGCGATGGCTGTCGTTGGCTTTTGGAAAAGATTGTCGACGCCATCGCCGCCACGGGCATCAATCCGAACGTCCTTACGGCCTTCGGGTTGTTCGTGAACCTGTGGGCCGCGCTGCTTTTTGCGGAAGGCATGTTCCGCTCAGGCGCCGCGGTTATCTTCCTGGCCGGCTTTCTGGATATTCTCGACGGCCAGGTGGCTCGGCGCGAGCAACGGGTTACCGCATTTGGGGCCTTTTTCGATTCCACGCTCGACCGCTACTCCGACATGGCTCTGTACATGGGCCTTCTTGTTTACTATGCGGTTAATGGAAGGGCCTCCTACGTAATCCTGGCCGCCGTGGCCACCGCGGGATCGGTCATGGTGAGTTACTCACGCGCCCGTGCCGAATCCCTGATTCCCACCTGCAAAGTAGGATTCATGGAACGGCCCGAGCGGCTTGTGCTGCTCATACTGGGAGGCACCTTCGACCGCATGGCGCCCGCGCTGTGGGTGATCGCCGTGGTTTCGACGATTACCGTGATTCACCGCATTGTTTATACTTGGCAAGAAACGAAAGCCGGCCGCACGCTGCCGGGAATTCACCGGGTCGTTTAAATCTTTGCCTCCGCCTGCGGTTCGCGCTCCGTGATGAGCGCCTCGCCCATGGAAGCATGAACCGGTCCCGCCACGGCCCTCCACACGACATCGCGCAGCTCGGCCAGTTCTCCCCTGCCGCAGCCCTGCGTCTCGATGGTCTCGTGAATGCACACGACGATAGTCGACGGCCGCAGCATCCAGCTCGTTTTTCGATTGAATGTGAACGAGCCGACAATGCTGACGGGCGTGATGGGCGTTCCGAAATCCCGCGCCATGCGAAAGACGCCATCGCGAAATGGACCGATACGCCCCGTGATTGTCCTGCCGCCTTCTGGGAACACGATCAGACTGACGCCTCGATCCAGGGCCGCGCGAGTCAAGCGCCACATCCGTTTCAGATCGGAAGGCCGGTTCACCTCCGGTACCGGCACGTTGCCGAAGCGCTTCATCAGCCAGCCGTATACCGGGATGCGGAAGTGCGACTCAAGCTCGAGGCCGCGAACGAATTGAGGAATAACGCTGTAGAGCACAAATGGATCAAAAAGGTTGACGTGATTGGAAACGAAAAAGCAAGCCCGCTTCGGATCAAATCCCGGTGAGCGCCGAACTTCCACGCGTGCCCCGGCCAGCCGTACCACGTTGCGCGATAACCAACGCTGGGCTCCGTCGTTCTTCCGCGGATCTATGAAGATCGCCAGCAGAATGAGCACAGGACAAAAGAAAAAGAAGAAGGCTCCGGCCAACACCCACCGAAAAAGACTCCGTATCCATAGATAAATCGAGATCTGGCTTGCGGCCGCAGCAGAATTCGCGTTAGCACGGCAATTTTCGGGCGGAACGCTCATACCAGGACGTCCAAGCCTCCAGGAAGCACTTCCACGCTGTCACACTTCAATGTGAGCACTTCTCCATCAATCATTACATCCACCGGTGTGTCCAGCGCGAATTCGATCCGTCGTACGCCGCGGCGCGAAGCAAGGGGGTGACGAATGTGCGTGCCATCAAAAAGTGTGGGCAGGTTCCGCAGCAGGCCGATTCTTCCGATCGGGCCCCAGCGAACGTACTCGATTAGACCGTCGCCCGTGGAGGCTTGCGGCGCGATCTTCATCTTGCCACCGGTATATTGGCTGTTATTGAAACTCAGAAAAAGGCAGCGCCGGCGGTCGAACTCAGTGTCGTCGTCCGCGCGCAAAGGAAAAGCCCGGCGCCTAAGCCGCGCGAGGCACTGCAGCACGCCGAGCAAGTACCCGAGTTCGCCGAGCCCCTTAAAGCGGCGATTGGCCGCCGCCGTCACATCGGCCGTGAACCCCACGCTGAGCAGATTGATGAAGTAAAGCCTGCCGCCGGAATGCCTCAGGCAAAGCACGTCGCTCGCAATCCTCCTGCGCACTAGGATGGCTTCTTTGGCATATTCCGCGCCGTTGCTGGTGAAATCGCGAAGGAAGGAGTTGCCTGTGCCCAGCGGCAGGAAACCCAAAAGCGGCTTCCCGGCCCCCTCAGCTTCCGGAAAAAGCCCATTCACGATCTCGTATGCGGTCCCGTCTCCCCCGACGGCGATGAATTGGCGCAGTCCCCGCGCATACGCGAGCCGTGCCAGCCGCGTCGCGTCTCCGGGCTCAGACGTCTCTGCCACCTGCAACTCCACTCCAGCCGCGCGCAGTTTTTCCAGCGCCGCTTTGGCTAGTTTGCCGCAGCGCCCCCCGCCCGCGGCTGGATTGACGATCGCGAGAAAGGTGTCGCTCACAGGGGCTGCACAGCGCTGCGATCCAGTTGGCGGCCGATCTGTTCGGCCAGGATGCTTCGTTTAATTTTCAGCGAGGCGGTTCGCGGGAAATCCTCAGACCAGAGAATGTATCCGCTGACACGTTTGTAGGGCAGAAGGCGCTGATTGCGGCGCTCGAGCTCGCCGCGTATGGCGCCGTTTGCGTTTTGGGTTGGATCCGCATGGACGACGAGCACGAGCTGCTCGCCGGTCATGGTGCGCTGCGGCCACAGGTAATTTGCCGCAAAGACGCAAAACTCTTTCACGGGCAGGCTCTCGAACACGTTCTCGATGTCTTCCGGATAAATATTTTCCCCTTCGGCTGTGACGATCATGTTCTTCTTGCGCCCGAGGAGTTGCAGATGCCCGCTGGCATCGATTTTCCCCAGGTCCCCGGTCAGCAACCAGCCGTCCACGATCGTTTCTGCCGTCAGTCCCGGATCGTCCAGATAATGTGACATGACCGTTTTGCTGCGCACGGCCACTTCACCCACGCCATCCGTCCCCGGATTAATAATGCGCAATTGCATTCCGGTTACCGGCTTACCCAAGGTATCGGGCCGAAAGGGCTTCATATCGTTCACTGTGATGGCCGTGCACGCTTCCGTGCAACCGTAACCGTTGGCGATTTGGATCCCGAGATCGTGAAAAAATTCCAGAGTCTTAGGTTCGGTGAAGGCGCCCCCAACCAGCAACGCGCGCAATTCGCCGCCAAACGCCTGGTGAACGTCCTTCAGCAGCACCCGGCTCAACTGTAGCCTTGGACGCCGGCGAGTCGCGACGCGATTCACATGCACCAGTGCATTCAACAGGCGCCGCTTTATTGGGGACAACGCGGCAAACCGCTCGCGCAAGCCGCGCTCCAGATTCTTAAGGATCAGAGGTACAACGGCCATGTAGGTGATCTTGTATCGCGTGAACGCTTCACGAATGTATTCCGGCCGCAAAGTGCGCAGATGCACCACAGCTCCACCGCCCGTAAACGGCATGACGAAGCCGCCCATGAAGTCGATGGCGTGATTGGTTGGAATAATACTGAGGTAGCGTGCGCCAGGCCAAAACGGCCACAGCGGAAAAACCGCGGCGCATTGCTCGAGATAATTTTCGTGCGTCAGCACGCAGCCTTTCGGACGGCCCCCGGTTCCGGAGGAGTATACGATGCAAGCGGCGTCCTGCCGTTTTCGCGACCGAAATTCGGACGCCCCTTCGCCGCGAAACTCCTCCCATCGCTTCGCGCCCGCGAGATCTGCGCCCGCGGGAGCCTCCGTGACTAAGGTGGTTTCGAGTCGGGTTGCCGAGAAATCGCTTTGGCTCAAGGCGCGCCAGATTGGATATTCCACAATCAGCACACGCGATTTCGAGTGGGCCAGCAGCGCAAGATGTTCGCCCGGCGTCAGCTTATAATCGAGCGGCACTAGCACGCCGCCGCAAAAGAAAACGGCATACGCCGAAATCAGCCATTTGGATTGATTGCTCATCAGGATCGCCGCGCGATCGCCTGGAGCAAATCCGTTTTCTTGCAGACCCGCCGCGACTCGAAGCGCCGCGTCGCCAAACTGCCGATAGGTCAAGCGGCAGCGCT
>QHYR01000050.1 GCA_003223315.1 Acidobacteriota bacterium
AAATAGATAAGTTTCCCCTTCATGCAATTCTCTTTGGAATATCTCAGGCTCTTGTATTACCAGGAGCAGGCGCTCTGCTCGAAGGGTGCATCCGCAATGTTACACTGGCAGGCGCATCGTAATCGGGCCAGTTTCCATGCCAGAGTCTAAGTTATTAACTCGACGCGGGCATCGCTAATGGTGTGAAAGACTCTGGCGTTAGGATGAACGGATGACGCCCAAAATGACTGGTGGCACATGAAAGTGGCGGTGATCGGGGCTCATGGCCAGCTAGGTACGGACCTTTGCCAAGTCTTGGCAGCCCAGAGGTTTTCGGTTGTGCCGCTGACGCATCGAGATCTGGATGTTTCCGACTCCGCGCAGGTCGATCGGGTTTTAAGTTCAATTCATGCAGACGTCGTGATTAGCACGGCAGCCTTTCACAAGGTAGAGGAGTGCGAGAAGCAGCCCGCGCAGTCCTTCGCCGTCAATGCCGTGGGTCCACGAAACCTCGCTCTCGCTTGTCGTCAAAGGAACGCTGTCCTGGTCCACTTCAGCACGGATTATGTTTTTGACGGCGCCCAGCGCCGCCCCTACACCGAATCAGATTTGCCCCGCCCGTTGAATGTCTATGGCGTATCCAAGCTCGCAGGTGAACACATGCTGGCGCTCACTTGGGATCGCTGCTTTGTCATTCGAACATGCGGGCTCTATGGTGTGGCGGGCAGTGCCGGCAAAGGCGGCAATTTTGTGGAGACCATGCTGAAGAAAGCTAGCGAAGGCGCGCCGATTCGTGTCGTCGACGATCAGGTGCTGACGCCCACCTTCACCGGCGATTTGGCGGAAGCCGTGAGCCAACTCATTCGCACAGAGGCCTACGGTTTGTACCATGTGAGTGCGGAGGGCCAGTGCTCCTGGTACGAATTCGCTCGCAAAGTTTTCGAGTTGGAGAAAATATCGGTAAACCTCAAGCCGGTCAGCTCCCGTGAGTTCGCCAGCCCGGTGCAGCGCCCTGCCTATTCCGTTCTAAGCAAACAGAAGCTGGGTGGCCTCGGGCTAAGCATGCCCAGCTGGGACGACGGCTTAAGCCGCTATCTCTCCGCCCGCCGCGACACTGCGCTTCGCGTTAGCACTACAAACACGCGTACGCTCGCGTAAGCTGTAAAGCCGGTACGGCATGTTCTGAGCGGGGCGGATTCGGTCATCCGGGGCTTATTTGCACAGACACTTACGACTCGGCGCCACCCTCCTGAAAATGCGCCACAACGTTCACAATGTTCATCGCTCGTGATCCATTTGCGCGAACAGTCTCTTCTCGGCCCCAAGACCTAAACGAGCGAGAGATGGACATCGGGCCATCGCCACTCGGGCTGTTCTACTTTTCCACGAAGATTGCCGTGCGGCATGACATAATACAAATCGGGTTTGTTCCCGCCCGCTTTTTGCATTGGTGAGATTCATGAAAGACGTTCTCACAGTGGCCACTGGTGCCGGAGGATTCATCGGCGGTGCGCTCATTTCAGATCTTCGTAACAAGGGATTCACGAAGATTCGCGCAGTTGATATCAAGCCAAGTACGACAGCGCACTTTACCATACCACCGGCCGATTGTTCATGCGCGGTTGATGCGGTAGGCTCAACTTGACGTCGACAATTTCGGTGTAACCTGCCCCCCGTTTTTGGTCCAGTCATAAGTTAGCACTTCCGAGGAAACCGTATGCCATCAGAGCAGGCCCCAGCGAGATCGCAGGGTTCCCACGGCTCGTTTTTGGGCCAGCGAAGTCCTACTGTGGAGCGCCAAACAGGCCAAAGTAGACACTCAATAGTCTAGGATGGGACGCCGAGGGACGTGCTTGGTGCCAAGCGTATATCTGGCCCTCTGAGGCGCGCAAACGTGCTAAGAATTCGGTACTACTAATTCGTCTGTCTGCCACGATCTGTCTGCGCTTTCGCAGCGTGCGCGGCAAGCAGCGAATCGCTCCCCAGAGGCCCCGCAAGTACGGAGTCAGGCCGCCTTTCTGAACTGCAAAGCTGAACCACAGAATTTGGAATGCCAAAACCCGTGGAAGCAACCGCACTAGGATCCAAAGCGGATAATTCTTCACAACCAAAGAGAGTTGATTCCGCGTCACCAGCTCGAGAATTTTCGGGTGCAGACGCTCTCCAAGCGTGGCGCTACCGACATGGTAGGCAACAGCTGACGGAACGTACAAACCCTTGTATCCGTGCAGATGGCACCGAAGGGCTAAGTCTACGTCGTCAAGGTAGGCGAAGAAATCCTCATCCAGACCCTGGATTTCCTCGAGCACTGAGCGGCGAAATAGGGCGGCCGCACCACAGCCGGCCAGCACCGCTGATTCTTTGTCAAACTGGCCGGCGTCAGGATCCCCGTGGCCCAGCCGGTAGGCGCCCCCGCCAAGAAGTAGCGCGTCACCCGCTCCATCGAGTCTCCCCTTATCGTTGGCATTCAAGAGTTTTCCCACAGCAAAGGCGCAGCGCTCGTCTCTCTCTAGAACAGAAACGAGCGTCGCCAGAAAAGCAGGCTCCAGCTCGACATCATTATTCAGAAGAAGCACATACTTCGATGAGCTTGCGGCAAGCCCCCGGTTGGTAGCGCCCGCCGTTCCGTAGTTGGCACTGAGCAGAAGGCGGCGCGCGTTCCAAGGCAATGGATGTTCCGGCGTCGCATCTGCCCGGGCATCGTTCTCCACCAGGACGATATCCCATTGGTCCGCCGGCAAATGCTGCTTGGCCAGAGATTCGATACAACTTCGGGTCAGGTCCGGCCGGTGCAGCGAGGGAATGATGATGGAAACAAGCTTACGCTGAAGCGTCGGCATCACGTGCGAAACGGAGTCTATATTTCATTCTCAAATCCTAACGAGGAATGCCCTTGCTCTTTTGGGGGCACTGTGATCCCTGACTCAGGGCGAGACTTCCACATTTATTTTAATGGGCCTAACCCCCACATCGTGAAACCAAGTAACGAGTTCAGAGACTAACTCCAACGACAGAACATAATTCCCGGGTTGCTCTGGCGCGTCAATAACACCGGTAAACGTGTAGTTGGTTCCCGGGTAAACCGGATACTGGAGGTATATTCTGCCTGTTCCAACTTCCTTGCCATTTGCATCGCGCCAAGAATAGCCCAGTCCTACCGAGCCGGCGGGGGACGGGGGATGCGATAGCCAGACGGCAGTACCGGTGTTCCGTGCATAAAACTCAATTTTTCCTTTTGCGCCCGCACGAAACACGCGGGAGACGGCTCTCAATTTATATTCAGCCGATAAACCTCGCGGCGAGTTTATGCTGGTTGTCGAGGGTAACCCGGTAAGAGTCACTTTTTCGCTCATTAATTGCAACATCTTGTGATCCAATGACACAAGACGAAAGTTATATGTTCCTGGCGGTGGCTCTTGGGCGGAAGCCAGCACTAACTGAATTTCTCCAGCGCCAAGGGATAGCGGCAAGTCTACTGAGGTCGCGAACCGCGCTACGTTTCCTGAATGCTCTTCGATCCATTCCCCCCCAATCTCCTTAGCCTGCGAGAGATTCCCGGCAACCCAGCAGCTTTTGGGCGAATAAAGCGACAGCAGAAATCGAAATTCCTTTCCCGTTTCTGCAATCTTTGGCGCTTGCAAGCCCAGCGTGAGATCAGAAACCTGCGATAGACAGACGGGCGACTCCGCCAACCCGTAAACGAGCGTGGGGCCGAATCGTGCAGTCTCGATTAAGCCTGCTCCTTGCGCGCTGGATTGCCAGTCCCGAAGCGTCGTGGGTGGGATCTTGTGAGTGTGCAAGATTACGTAGCGCAGGCCTAGCCCCCGCAGCAAATCGACCGCATTGGGAGAAGGCATTTCACGCGCCCAGCGCTCCACTTGACTATAGACTAGAGGCAGGTGACCACTATAGCCGTTGAACAACGGCTGCCAGTGAAAAGAACTGGCGTACACATATCCTGCAGCTTCATACGGGTCGAATCCGGAGCCGTACTTGCTTATGGGCAACTCCAGAGTCGCCGAGCCAGCTGGCTGGGCTGCCAGCCAGCGGTATTCGGGGGCGACACTCGCTGGCGTCATGACCGGATCGAGATGGACTGGCGTGAAGTCGAATTCTTGAATCAGAAACAAGAAGGCCAGGCTGGTGAGCACAGCCTTTGTATGAGGGTATCGAAAAATTCGCCACCGCTCGCCAAGTCGCAAAACATTCAGGAAGCCGGCTCCCGCCAAGATCGCCAAGCCGAACATCAGACCCAGGGCGAATCGGGCAGGCACACGGAACACACCCATTCCGGGTACCCAGTGTTGGAGCCAGAAATATGGCATCCTGATATTCGAGGGCTGGTCATGGATCCGCAAATAAGGTCCCAAAGAAAGCAGATATGACGCGACAACGGCCAGGACCGATCCCACAACCGCACTCCGCCATTGATTGGCTGAGGGTTCTAACTTCGGGGTGCGTCCGTCGTTTGGCGGTCCGTCAGCGCACGCGAGCCTAGACTTGGGCCAGAGACAACCCGCGACTGCAATAATGCTCAACAGAATGGGCAGGAATCCGGGGAAAAGATTCTTCTCCCAGTCAAGGTCTTTGGAATGAAACCTGCCAAGTAAGTGCCCGTAAATATGACGCGGGCCAAAGCCGGCATTTAAATAGCTGGCGATCGGACTAGCCGATGCTGCAATCGTATTTGCAACCTCGCCCTCGGGCGAGAGAACTCCTCCATGTCGCAGCCGCAGGTACGGGAACACCACGGGAGAAAGGACCATGCCAACCGAAATAGCGCCCAGGCCCAACCACAAAATTGCTTTGCGATCTGACAATAGATGAGGCACCGTCAACCGTACTCCCAAAAGAAGCGCCAGGAGAAGCAGCGTCTCCATATAGCCCAGATACAAAGAGCAAAAAACCTGCATCGCCACGCAGCCGCAAAACGCAATCAAATTCCCAGCGTTTTTTCGGATAAGAAAGCCGTACAAGAAGAACGCCGACAGCGGCATCCACTCCATGGACAATAGCTGCATGTGGTTCACCTGACTGAGTCTGACCGGCGCGAAAGCAAAAACGAATCCCGCGATGGCAGCCGGCCAGGGGCTTCCGGTCAAATACCTAACCAGAAGATACATACAAAGAGCACATAGCCAGAAAGAAGCCAGAATCACCGAGTTTGACGCCCAGATGGGGTTTTTCGTAGCCGCATAGACTGGCCCGAAAATCAGTTGATTACCAAGCATGTTTTCCGAAAGAGCCAAAGTGTCTCTCGCTGGGTAGAACATATTTGTGTCAAACAGGTGACGGGGATCGGAGGCAAGCGAATGCGCAACCCAAGCCTGCAAGTAGGCGTTGAGACGACTGTCGCCGAGTTCTATGGCATGGTCCTTCATATCAAAGGCTAGCGGGCGGGTTAGATATACCGACAAAAGGAGCGCAGATACAACGACAACCAGGACTTCAATGAGCAGCTTTTGCCGAGATGAATCTGCGGTATCTCTCATATGCGAGGGGTTTCTGTGCCCAAACCAGCTACAACGAGCGTGCAGATCGCACAGTTTACCATCTCACGGATAAAGACAAGGTGACTTGCGTGTTTCAGGCTCCGCGATCTCCCGAAAGTGGAATTCCGGGAAAGGAAGCATTGGCCATAGGGGTTTGTCGAACTGATGACTATGGGGTCCCGATTCTTGCCGTCTCGTTTTCAGAATTAAGGACACGATACCTTTCCGCTAATGAAGAGACCAGTCGGCCGCCCTCGGCACATCTGTCAAATCCGATCTTCTGCACGCATTACAGGGTTGGTACCAAACTCAGGCGCTCCCAGCTTTCTACATCCCCGCCGCCGTGAGCGACCGGTCTCTTTTCGCTTCGGCTGCCTGTCGGAATACTTGTTCCAGCTCCTCATCATCGTTGAAGAATAAGTCTCCATCAGTACCTTGCTCGGGGAGCCCGCCCACCGTGGAAAGGATGGCCGGACGGTGGAAGAGCCGGGCGCGCGCGGCTACGCTAGAAGACCAGATCTCTCTATAGGGAAGGACCACCCAGTCGCTCGCAGCGATCCATGTATCGAACTCCTCGTCCGTCAGGAAGCGCTCGTGCAAATGAACGTTGCGCGATGCTCGGGCCAGCTCGCCCACTTCAGCAAGATATTCGATTGTTTCTTGATTTTCGACCCTACGTGAGCCCACCACATACAGATGGGCCCGTTTCAGCGACGCCTTTTCGAAGGCCCAGATGGCTCGATCAAATCCCTTGTGCCACTGGATAAAACCAATACACAGAAAGATTTTGTCGTCTGGCGGGAGCCCAAGCTCTTCGCGCGCCGCTTCCCGCGAAATGTCTCGAAATTTCTGGAAACCGGAGTGGTGCGGGCAGATCTCAATCTGATTCGGCTTCGCAGACAGCGCATAGTGTTGGAGCAATTTTTCCCGCTCTCGCTTGGTATGCAGGATCAGCTTGGGAACGAGCTTCCACTTCCAGCGAAAGAACCGAGGGTTGAACGATAGCTTGGAGATCGGGCTCAGATATGGGATCTCGTGGCCTATGACTTCAATCTTTCTGCGCCCCAGAATCCACAAGATCATGAACGAAAAGGTCGTGCACAGGGAATCCCACCGGTGTGCCGCGTCAAGCAGCCCCTTGTAAAAAAAGGCCGAACTATATTGAATGACCACACGATCGTAGAAGGGCAAGAGTGCAATCAGCTTGAGAATCCTCGAGCCACCCTTGAGGTTCCAGGCAAAGTCAACGTTGCCCAGACCATCGGGCGACAGTACATCCACCAGGTTTCCACTCTCCCGGAGCTGCCGCACACTCTGGCTGGCATAGGCACCAATGCCACAATGGGTCGGCGGGAATGGAGTCACAAAGAGATATTTCACAGTCCCTTCCTGAGTTCATCCCCTGGCAAATACGAGGCACGCGCCGAACGATTCTTCCACACGCGTCTCGGAAAGTTCAATCAGGCCCAATGTAAGCAATATACTCAAATCCGGATAAGCGTTGTGCCAGCCTTGTTTATACCAGACATCTGCCGGATTCTGCCCGTTGAAGACGTCTTGCAACTGATCGAAGACGCGTTTACTCGTGGGAGAAACTGGAGAAGTCAGGTAGAGCTGTTCCTTCAAATGTAGTCCGTCACAGAACAGGCGGCCTTGGAGTGTCGCCCGGTCATAGCGGCGCTCGAAACCGGAATAGTAGAACGTGCTCGTTTGTTCAGTATAGGCGGCGCTGGTTGGAACGGTTACCACGAGACATCCCCCGGGACGAAGGACACGGCAAAACTCGCGCATGGCCAAAGAATCGCCGTTGCCCGGGATGTGTTCGATCGTGGAAACCGCGGTGACCATGTCGACGGAACTATCCGCGAAAGTCAGGCGCGTAGCATCTTCCTTTTGCGTACGGAAGCCGTCCGCGCGAAGACCCAATATGTCCATATACGTTCTCTGTCTCTTGAGGCAGGCAGGGTCCATCTCGGTGGCGAATGTTTTCGCCTGCCAGTGGCTGTGAATCAAAGTTGGCAAGGGGGAGCTTCCGCTCCCGATATCCACGTAGATCTTGGCGGGCTTCATAAACGTAAATGCGTGTTTCAGAGTAAATGCATCTTCGACATTACGAAAGATATCGGTACGCTGCCCAATAAGCTTGGAGTGCTGGAACAGAAGCCACCAGTACTTAAGCAGGTCGTGCGACAACATTCACGCTTCCTTTTTGCATGGCCTTGCGAATCGCCTCGGTTGCCCCCTTGGCGATTCCAGGCCACGCAAAGCGCTCCGCCGCAACTCTCCGCGCTCTTTGACCAAGTTCAACCCGGCGCGCCGGATCGCCGAGCAAACACTCTATTTCTTTCACGAAGTGCTCTCCTGCGCAAACGACGCACTCGTCTCCTGCGAGTTCCAATCCGCGAGCTCCGGCTGGCGTGCTGACTACGGCAAGCCCGGCGGCGAAGTAGTCGAGCATTTTTAGATTTGTCCCTGATCCCGAAAACATTGGGTTAATGGCCATATCGCAAGCCTTATAAATGAGCCGTTTGCGCTGATTATCTACCGTGCCCGTCCAAGTGATATTCGGGAGAGTTTTGCCTGCTGCCTGGGCATCAAACGAGTCCCGCACGCTGCCCACGATATAGAAGCAGCACTCAGGTAGTCTTTCAGCGACCTGACAAACGATAAAGGAGGCTGCTTCCGTGTTCGGTTGATAGCCGCTTCCAACGAAAACGATCAGCGGGCACTCAAGCGGCAGCCCCAGCATATTTTTGGCCCGGATCTTTTCTTCTTTTTGGGCCGGGCGAATTTCCTCGATGTCCACCCCATTGGGAACTGAGACGATTTTATTTCTAGAGACTCCGTACAACCTGGATAGCTGCAGCGCGTCGCCCTCTGAGCATGCGAAGATCAGGTCAGCCTCGCGGCACAGTTTTCGCTCTAAGCGCCTGACGCCCGTAGCGAGCAATTGCCCTGCCATGGTGCCTCCCAGAATCTTTTTCTTCACTAGGTATTCGCAGTTGTGAGCGTCGTAGATCAGCAACTGATCGGGTCGTCGTGGAACGTAGGGATAAACCCAGGGGTGGGAGATGATAATGACGCTGCTATCTCTCGCCTCAGCTTCCGCCAGTCGAGCGAAGCGCGGAGAGCACCGCAACAGATAGGGGATCGTCGCGTCGATTACGGTCTGTCCTCCTGCGCACCATCTTATCCAGCCGTCGAGGCGAAAGTGCACCTGCGTCAGTGGAGTTACAATCTCACGAAAATGGGGAGAAAGATTCTGCTCGCGGTAAGTGGGCCCCGGCCAATCGTAGGCACCAACGTAAGTTACGTCAAACCCAATGGAAGCAAGATGGCGATAAAGCTGATAGATGCGCAGGCGGCCTCCGCCCACCGGAGGATCGAGAACTTGGTTGTCAGAAACAAAAACTTTGACGCCGCTTCCGTTCGAATGAGCTCGCCTGGATCCTGAAGAAAAATGGGATGTTCCTGCTGCGGCCAGCAGGCGCTGCGCGACATCATCCCAGGAAAGGCTAGGGAGATCGCGAAAGCCCTGCTCACCCATCTGCGCCGCCAAGGAGGGACTCTCAACAAGAGTCTCGATAGCCGCCGCGACATCGGCGGGATTGGGTTGGGCCACAAAACCATTCTGCTGGTCCCGCAGGAAAGCGGTCGGTTCTCCGGAATCCGTGCACGTAATCACCGGCTTGTGGCTCATCATGGCTTCCAGGGTCACGTACCCGAAGTCCTCGTCCTTCGGCACAAAAAGCACACCGAGAGCATGTGCATACAGCTCAATCATTTCCTCGTCGCTCACGTAACCTAGAAACTTGATCCGTGGATCGTCCTCCGCTAGCTCTTTGAAGCATGGTTCGTCCTCCCCTGTGCCGGCGATGAGCAGCGGAATTGGACTCCGGGTCAACTTGAATGCGCGAATGGCCAGATCGACGCGCTTCCAGCGGTGCAGCCGCCCGGGCAAAAAAAAGTAATCCTGACCGCCGCAGAAATACCCTCTGTCCTCCAGCGGTGGATGCAGGGCTTCCGAGTCGAAGTGGTTGTAGTGCCTGAGCCTGCGTGAAACTTCGTGTCCAATCGTAAAAACCTTGCGCACTCCCTTGAACGCACAGTTATCTAACTGATGAATCAGATCTCTTCTCTCGCTGTGTTCAGCAAGTGTTACAGGATCGCAGTGACCATATTCATCATCGAACCGATCATAAAACACCCGGATTTGGTGAATTAGCCAGCAAATATGATTCGCATGCCGGACCATATATGTCGGATTTTTGGTGGAGATCACTGCGTTGTATTTCGAGAGGTCCAGGTCATAACAGTCAAGATACGATTCTAGGACGCTGTCCCAGGTCGCTTCGCTGACGGGCACCTCGATCCAGTCCACTTCGCTAATCCTGGAAAGGGCCCGATACGTCGATTCGATTAATCTCTCCGCCCCAAATAGCCGGCCCTTCGCCGGCGATCTCGGACTAATGAACGCAACTTTCATCCTTGCAATATCCCCACCTAGTCTTTCCTGAATGGTCCGCGGTGGCCCACGACGGCATAGTCTTGATAGCCAAAGAGAAGCTTATTCATCTGCTCCAGAACGTGATTGAAGCGGTCCAAGTCAGGTCCAGGCAGCGGCAATGTAAGCTTCGGAGTTGGCTGCCCAAGGTTCGCTGGTGAACTGAACTGCAGTTCTACGTTTTCAAAGTGTACCGATTCCAGCAGGAATCGCAGCATTTCTGGATGCACGGGCCGGACATGGGTAGGATCCAGGAAGAAATTTCTGCACAGCGCGAAAAGACATTCAGGATTGATGGTTTCGATCACTAGGGGAGAACCAGGCTTTAATTTCTTGTGCGAGAGGGCCACCAGGCGGACTTCTAGTCCCGAGGGAAGATGCTCGATCACCTGGCTGCAGAAGATGCCTCCGATGGACGCATCGGGAACCGACTCCAAATAATCGAACAGGCTTTGTTGCACCACGTCGAGGCCCTTTTCCCGGCAGAGCAGGAACATGTCCGTATTGCTTTCCACGCCGCGCGCGGAAACTCCATTTTCTTGCATCAGTTCCAGGAACTCGCCACGGCCGCAACCCAGATCAACCACATTCTCCCTGCCCTGGAAAATGTCCAGGTAACTCCGCTGCCTATTTTTGATATCGTCCTCAGAGCCCCGGAAGCGCTCCTCAAAGAGGAAGTAGTCAAACTCTGATTCGGATGGGATATCACTGCGGAACATTGGCGGCGTCTTCGTTATCGCCGCACTCTTGCGGTTACTTTTCTGTTCCAGCAGGTAGGCCACCCTGCGGAAATTCCTTTCATTGAGCCGCAGGCGTTCTTCCAATTGTTCCATTCGATCAAGCCTTTCGCCGAGGCCCCGCATCATTTGCTGAAGATTCTCAAGGGCACGTGCTGTCTCGTTGAGTGTACGAGTTACGGAGCCGTGGAACTCATGCAGCGGCCGCGTATACCACATCGACATACGCCTCAGCGTTTTCTTCACCAGTTGAATCAGATGGTTATGCAAACCGGGGCGCCGCGGGTTGATCGTCCCGACTTGACTCCGCAGTTTATCGGTGGCCGCTGCGTTACGACGCAACTCACTGAGGTCGTAGACTGATAAGGTTGCCGCTGCTTGCTCTTGGGAGACCGGAATGGAAGCTGCCGGACTGACCATTGCGCTTCCATTCCCGGCCTGCTTGCGCAAACGGACTCGTTCCCTGATCTGCTCCATGATTTGTTCTACATTCAGGGCGCCGCTCATTTGCTCCGACATAGCGTTCTACCTCCTCAAGCTTTGCACTTCCGTTGGTAACTCTCGTGCCAGAACGGCTTCGGCGGAATCCCGGCCCCCGATCAACTCTTCGTGTTGCAAGCCGTCTTCCAATAATCGAACAGGTCTCCCAGAGTCTGCCGCATATTGTATGCAGGTTTCCAGCCTGTGGCACGACGCAATTTGCGGCTGCTGCCGTAAAAAGTTGGGATATCCCCGGGACGAAGACGCTGGTGTTGCGCTGAAATATGTATGGGCCGCGAAGAAAGTGATACAAGCGACAGAACGATCTGTTTCACCGAGATCGGCCGGCCGGAAGCCACATTGTAGGCTTCGCCTGGTTTCCCCTTTTCTAGCAGCAATTCGTAGGCGCGAACCACGTCACGCACATCACTGAAATCACGCCTTACTTGCGGATCGCGCACTTGTAAGACTGGTCGTTCGCATCCTGGACCTGACTCGATTATGGCGATTTGGCGGGCATAGTCGGAGCAAACAAAGCCCTGCTGCTGTCCGGGACCGGTGTGGTTAAACGGGCGCGCTCGAATCACATGCAAGCTGAACCTGGAGTGATACTGGCCACCCAGCATATCTGCCGCGGCCTTACTCAACGCGTAGGGATTCAGCGGGGCGAAAACTTGGTCTTCCGTGATAGGAAGCTTGCTCGCCTTTACCGCACCATAGCATTGACCGGAACCAACCACGAGAAGTCGCGCTTGGGTGGCCGCTTGACGGGCGGCTTCCAGAAGATTGTATGTTCCCCAGAAATTTGTGTCGAATGCATTCCTGAAATCTTCCAGAGATTGGGAAGGCGACGATTCGCCTGCTAAATGGTAGATTCGGCCGGGGCAAATCTCTCGCGTGATGGCAAGAACTCGGGCAGCGTCTCGAATATCACAGTGAAAGAGTGCAGCATCGAGAGCCCATTCGCGTGGCGGGGTCAGGTACGTTCCGTAGACGCTGTGCCCGCGTGAGAGCAGCAGCCTCACCAGATGCTGGCCGACGAAACCGGTCGCGCCGGTTACGAATACACGCATCAAGAGCCTGCAAGTGCCACCGAAGCATAGAGAGGCAGGCCCTTGTCAAGTCGATAGATGTCGTGATCGACCATCATGGCGATCAATTCGGAAAACGAAACCTTCGGTTTCCAGCCTAACTTTGCACTCGCCTTGCCTGAGTCTGCCAGGAGGTGATCCACTTCGGCTGGACGCAAGAGCGATTCATCCGTCTTTACAAAGTCTTGCCAGTCCAGTTTGGCCGAGTCGAACGCAATTCTCACCAGATCGGCTACGGAGTGGGCCACACCGGTGCCGATAACGTAGTCGTCCGGCTCATCCTGCTGTAGCATCCGCCACATTGCCTCCACGTATTCCCCGGCAAATCCCCAATCGCGCTGTGCCTCCAGGTTGCCGAGAACGAGCTCCTTGCATAAACCTGACTTGATCTTAGCCACGCCCTGCGTAACCTTGCGCGACACAAACTCAATGCCGCGTCGGGGCGACTCGTGGTTAAAGAGAATTCCGGAGCATGCGAACAGGTTGTAACTTTCTCGATAGTTCACGGTCACGTGGTGGCCGTAGACCTTTGCCACTCCGTAAGGGCTGCGCGGATGAAAAGGCGTCGTCTCGCGCTGGGGAAATTCGGATGGCTTTCCAAACATTTCACTGCTGGACGCCTGATAGAAGCGAATGTCTCGGTCAACTGCGCAGATCGCTTCCAACATGCGGGTCACGCCCAGGGCAGTGAACTCCGCCGTCAGTACAGGTTGTTCCCAAGAGGTCGGCACGAAAGATTGCGCCGCCAGGTTGTAAACCTCGTGAGGGCGGGCTCGGCGCAACGCGCTGATGAGTGAAACCTGGTCAAGCAGATCAGCTTGTATAAATGTAACCTGGTCGGCGAGATGCGCGACCCGCTCACAATTGACACTGCTGCTGCGGCGAACCACGCCGAAAACCTCATAGCCTCGCTCGAGGAGGAGTTCCGCCAGGTAGGATCCATCTTGTCCGGTCAGTCCGGTGATTAGCGCGCGGCTTTTCATTTCGCCCTCGTCTCCTGGCTTGGGGTTGATCTCCCTAGGAAATAGGGAAGCATTCTGTTCGTGATCGCCTCATAAGTAAATTCGTCCTGGACCCTTCGCCGTCCTCGTAATCCCATCTTTTCGCTTTCGCTCGGATCCTCCAGGATGCGTCGGATCGCGGCAGCCAGTGTTCCGGCTTCGCCGAATGGAACCAACAGCCCGTCCCACCCCGCCGTGATCAATTCCCGCGTTACAGCCATATCCGCGGCAATTACGGGCTTGGCATTCGCCCAAGCCTCCAGGTACACGAGCCCTAAGGACTCCACACGCGAGGGTTGTACCACGACAGTGGCCGCTGCCAACGCATCCTTCTTCTCTTGCTCGCTCACTAAACCGAGGTTCAACAATCGCGGGAACTTTGAATCCTGGTTCTGAAGGTATTCGTCAACCGACCGCAGGCTCGGTCCCGCCAGAACCAGCCACGCTTGTATATTCTCGCTCCACAGGCATTTCATCGCTTCGACAACGCAAATGCTCCCCTTATCGGGCGCCTTCATTCCTAGATGAAGGACGACGGGACCCTTGATACCGTATTTCCCACAAAACGCCTCAGCGCTCCCCCCCGTTACTTCGGAAGGATCGATGCCGGCACTTGTAAAGGCGACCTTTTCCGGGGGAATTCCCAAATGAATAAGGCTTTGGCGTTCCGCCCGGGTGAGGGCGAATGTATGATCACACTGCTTCAATAAGGCCATTTGAAATTCCTGCGTGTAGTAGCGCGAAACTTCGTCGTTTCTCTCTTCGCCAAAATGCGTGCAGGGAGTGACCAGCACCCGTATTCCTCTCCGCCGCGCCTCTCGAAAACCTTCGTACATCAATTGGTTGTAAGGAAGCGGACCGACGTGGATGATATCTGCGGATATGCTCTGCAACGCATCCCGTATCCCGATGACCTGAAAACTTGGCGGAGCAAAGCGGGCTTTGAGGTCCCAGATGGGTAGTAAACCGAGCAAGCGTGAAGCACGTCGCCGCCAGCGGCGATGGCAAATGGGCAACCGTAAGATTTCAATTCCATCATGGGTTTCTCGTCCAGCCGGCAAGCTCCGGAACCCTTCCATCCAGAAGTGCTCGAGGTCGAAGGCATTCGTCGTAAGAACGGTCACCGTGTTTCCGGCAGCACTCAAACTCCGCGCAAGGCCCTTGACATAATTTTCATACCCCCCGGGATAGGGGTGAAAGCGGGGCACCACAAACGTAATATTCATCTTCGAATTACTATCCTCTTATGACCGATTCCTCTGGGTGATGCAGCAGTTCCTCATACCGGCCCACAATTTGATCTGTTGGACCGTCGCCCAAGAGGACCCCGTTATGGACCAATAGGACACGATGGCAGAGCTGGCGGATTGCGCTCAGGTCATGCGACACAAAGACGATCGTTTTGCCTCGCTGGCGGAAGTCGTCGATGCGCGCCGAGCACTTCTGCTGAAAGGCGGCGTCTCCGACGGCCAGAATTTCGTCCATCAACAAGATGTCCGGATCCACTTCCGTGGCAATCGCAAAACCGAGCCGCATGAACATGCCGCTCGAGTACTGCTTGATCGGAGAATCGATAAATTCACCCAGTTCGGCAAAATTCAGGATTTGCTCTTCCAGCCCCTGCATCGTACGCCGGGACAACCCAAGCAAGAGGCCATTCAGAACGATATTCTCTCGGCCGGTCAAATCGGGGTGAAACCCCGCGCCTAGTTCGATGAGCGCCGCTACCTTGCCCGATATCCTAACTATGCCCGAACTCGGGCGATACACTCCAGCGATGATTTTCAGAATTGTGCTCTTGCCCGAACCGTTCCGGCCGATCACGCCGACGACTTCGCCATCCCGGATGTCGAAGGAAACGCCTTGCAGGGCCTCAAAATTGTAATAGTCGGTTCGGCTGCGGAAAAGATGTGCAAAGGCTTCCCGCAGCGTGTCGGGGCGTTCGCGAATCACACGAAAGCGCTGCACTACATGGTCGAAGCAAATTCGCGTCCGCGTGGTATGAGAATCAGACATAAAACACCAGGCTGTCCTGATAATGCCGGAATATGCTGTAGCCGGCGAGAAGGGCTCCCAGTCCGATTCCCAAGGACATGGCCATCGATTGCGGCGTGGGCAATAGCCCATAGTAGATCGCCAGCCGAAAACCGTTGAGTGGATACAACAGCGGGTTCAGGCGAAAAAGTGGGCGGTAGCGCTCGGGTAGAAAATCGAAGGAGTAGATGACCGGTGAGAAATAGAACCAGGCTGAGAGCACCACCTGGAGGATGTGGGCCATGTCGCGGAAGAAAACATTCGCCGTGGCGAAGAAAAAGCTGCAGCCGAGGGTAAACAGCACCAAACTCAGGAGGGGCACTGGCAGATAAAGCCAGGTTAAATGAAACGGAAACCGGAGAATCACAAGTAACAGGACGAGCGGAATCATGGATAACAAAAAGTTAATTCCGTTGGAGAGAACCGCCGCCATTGGGAAAACCGACTTGGCGACATAAACCTTCTTCAGAAGATCACCGTTGCCCACGATCGACTCGGTGGAATAAGCCAATGATTGGGAGAAAAACGTCCACGGCAGCAGTGTGCTGATCAGAAAGATTGGGTACTGGGGCACCGGAACTCGCATAATCCTGGAAAACACCATCGTCAGAATGACCATCATGAGGAGAGGGTGCAATAATGCCCAAAGGAAGCCGAGCGCGGAACGCTTATACCGGACCGTAAGTTCTTTCAGGGCCAGAGCCCAGATCAGCTCTCGATATTTAAGAATCTCGCCTATTAGTTGTCCCATTAGAACCTTTCGTGTACCACCGAAGGTGGCTACTATCCTAATACACTGCGCACGCTATCGTTTGGATTCTGTCAGGGCGGGCACGACTTTTTTCAGTCCGGGCTAAACGCAGGCCGTCCATGTACCTAGCTGATATAATTCGCCGCTCATGATCGTGGGTTCCGCAATTGTCGTGACCTACAATTCTGCCGGACAGATTGGGCGCTGTCTAGAAGCGCTTCGCAAGGAAGCCCGATGGCAGCGCATCGTGGTTGATAATGCCTCCCAGGACGATACCATCGAACGAGCCGAGAAAGCCGATCCCGCCGCCCGTGTGGTCAAAAACCGCGAGAATATGGGCTTCGCCGCCGCTGCGAACCAGGGGGCGCGTTTGGCCTCCGGCAACATCCTCGTCTTTCTGAATCCCGACACGATCGCCAAGCCCGGCGCGCTCGATGAGCTCGCTAAAGCGCTGGAGGAGGAGAAAGTGGGGGCGGCTGGAGGCCGCCTATTGCGGGAGAACGGCGAAGTTGACCGGGGTTTTTGCTTGCGCCGGTTCCCGACGCTATCATCCATGGCGGCCGAGATACTGCTGCTCAACCGTCTGTGGCCTTGCAATCCCTTGAACCGAAATTATCGCTGCCTCGATCTGGACTATTCCAAGCCGCAAGAGGTTGATCAACCGCCGGGCGCCTGTTTGGCGGTCAGGCGAGAGGCCTGGACGAGCATTGCAGGGTTCGATGAAGGCTTTTTCCCGGTCTGGTTTGAAGACGTGGATTTCTGCCGCCGCTTGCGGACTCACCATTGGAAGATTCTCTATTCTCCAAGCGCTGTTTTTGTGCACCGGGGAGGCCACAGCGTGAGCCAGCTTCCCGTGAGCGATCGCCAAGTTTTCTGGTATCGAAACCTCCTTCGCTATTGGCGAAAACACAGCCGTCCTGCCGCAGTGGTGGCTCTGCGCGCGATCATCACCTTGGGGATGGCGCTGCGTTCCCTCGCCACGCTGATCGGCTTGGGTCCGGAGAATGCGCCACCCGCCGAGGCGCTGCGAGCTTACGCTCGCGTGGTGCGCCAATTTGCCTTGAAAACTTCAAGCTGCCGGAGCACTGACGCGCGATGAGGATCGCCATACTCGGCACGCGAGGCATTCCGGCGCGCTACGGCGGATTTGAAACGCTCGCCGAACACCTTTCGGCTCGCCTGGCGGCCCGGGGCCACCAAGTCACCGTGTACTGCCGCCGCCCCTTTACAACTCCATACGACGATATAGCTCCGGGCGTCCAGCGCGTCATTCTGCCCACCATTTCGAGGAAGCACTTCGACACTGCCTTCCATACGTTTCTGTCGCTGATTCACGTTTCTTTCACTGCAGCCGAGGTAGTCTTGATCTGCAATGTCGCCAATGGTCCGATCGCCTGGATTCCGCGCCTCTTCGGGAAGCCGACCGTGCTCAACGTGGACGGCCTCGATCGCAAACGCAAGAAATGGAACCTCCTCGGCCGCTCTTCTTTGTATTTCTGCGAACTGCTCTCGGCGCTCACGCCCACGCGAGTGGTGACCGACTCCCGCACGATGCAGGACTACTACTGGCGGCATTATCGAAGGCGCTCCACGATGATCGCTTACGGCGCGGAAGTCCCCGCAAACGGCGCGCAAAGCCAAAGCAAGGCGCTCGATTTGCCCGCGAACCAGTTCATCCTCTATGTCAGCCGCCTGGAACCGGAGAATAATCCCGAGCTCTTGCTCGACGCCTATCGCCGGGTGAAAACCGATTGGCCGCTGGTGATCGTCGGCGGAAATGCGTACGACGCGCGTTACGTCGAGCGCCTGAAATCTCTTGCCGACGACCGCGTGATCTTCCTCGGTCCCGTCTACGGCGCTGGGTAGTGGCAGCTCTTGCGGAACGCCGGGCTCTACGTCTTCGCATGCGAGGTGGGCGGCGTTCATCCCGCGCTCATCGAAGCCATGGCCGCGCAGAAGCCGGTCCTTTACCTGGATACGCCGGAGAACCGCGAAACGGCCGCGGACGCCGGAATAGACTTTCGTGCTGATCGCGCGGACCTCGCGGCAGCAATCACGCGGCTTTTGCGTGACGCCAGTCTCCGTCAGGAGTTGGGCCGCAAAGCCGGAGAACGAGCTGCGCGAATATTCGGCTGGGAAGAGACCACGCAAAAATACGAATCTCTCTTTTCCGAACTTCTGGGCCAAAACGGCAAACCTACTCGGGCGATGGGCAACCCATGATCAGGTTGTCGAGCGGGAAAAGCGGGTCTCGCCGCGAACGTCATGGAGATCAGGAGCTTCGCGGCGTTAAAAAAGTCATCACGCGGCTTTTCCCGCATAAAAAAGTCAATCCACGGGCACACTGTGCGGATGATTATCGA
>QHYR01000051.1 GCA_003223315.1 Acidobacteriota bacterium
GGATTCAAAGGCGCCGATGTCAATCTTTACGCATATGTCGGCAGCAGCCCGATTGATTACAAAGATTCACTTGGAACGACTCGCGACTGTTTCACTAGCACTTGCGGGGGACTTCCAGGAAATCCACTGCCCGGCAGGAAGGACTCGCCTGGGAATCACAATCCAAGCCCCGTCAATCCTCCGTCGCCACCTCCAACCCCGCCAACACCGAGCGACTGCGATCTTGCCAACGCGGAGCCGTGCCTCCCCCCAATCCCCCTTCCTACTCCTAAACAGTTTTTTTGCGGAAGCTCCCCGGCCCAAAATGTCCTGACCTATGCGGGAGAGAAAGCTTTGTATGGACTCGGCGTAGGAGCGATCACGGGTTCGGAACTTGGTCCGGAAGGTGCAATTGCCGGTGCCGTGGCGGGCGGAATTACAGGCGGTGTGGCTTCGTTCGTTTGCGGGCAGGCGGGTGCTTATGGACCACTCCCTAGCGTAATTGACCTGCCCCCGGAAAATTTGTCTGAATGAAAACTGGTTCACTGATCTGGCCGACGCCCGAGGGATCGCGCAATGGAAACAGGACTACAATCAGGCGCGGCCACACTCGGCGCTCGGCTATCGGACGCCGGAGGAGTTTGCAAAATCGGCGGCGACCGGCTGTGGAAAAGACGGCGACTCTGTCACCTTGGAAAACGCTCCGCGTTTCCCACTTTTCCAAGCCACGCCGACGGCGAAATCGCCGCCACTAGGGTCATTTTGGAGGAGAAAAACCCGAGAAGTCTCATTACCCATGGACTAGAAATAGGGGGCAGCACGTATCTCCTTCGAGCTAGCGTTGCCTGAGGATTTGTTTGGAGAGTATCCTAGGACAAAGAGGATTTGCCTTTGAAGCCTGCAAAATCGGATGGTGACTTTCTCTCAGCCTTACCGTGGTGGCTGTGGTTGCTGATTTTCTTGCTACCGATTCCAGTTAGTCCGTGGTGGTTAGGCATTATCTTTGCCCTCATCTTCTTTTTGCTCTTAATGATACTGCGGTTCCGAGTAAAGCCAAATTGAGCGTTCATCTCATAGTATGCCGCATAGGTTCCATTCTCCGAACGTTCGTAACTATACGAATAGACCTGCCCGTTGCCAAAATCTTGTCTGGTCAAAATTCTTTTCATGTACCAATTGCGTACCAGAACGCGGTGGTTTTCGTCCTCAAATTGCTGTCATCAAGTCACCGTCATATGAATAGTGGCGCCCCTTGCCAGCGGAAAGAGAGGCATCGCTGAGCATTCCATTTCCGTCATAGTGATACTCGGCCCAGTGGCCTTGGTCGTCCTCGGCACGAACGATGCGCCATTGATCGTCGTACTTGAATTTAATCCAGTGTTGGTGAGGCGTGCGAATCTCCAGCAGGTTTCGCTGCGCGTCGCGAGTGAGTTCCAGGCGATTGCCCTCCGCATCGCGCATTTCTGCTGCCGCGCTCTGTGCCATGCTTTTCGAACCGTAGGCCTCGGGAAAATGAATTGCCGACCCATCGGTGCGCCAGGTCGTCCAACTGTCTCCATTCCACGCGATTACAGCCTTGTAGAACTCTGTCGAAGTTTCTGTATGCTGATAAACGGCGTCCGCAAAGCTCGTTCCTTCGGAGACGCGCGGAAAATAAAGAAAGTCGCCGTCTTCGAGAATGAGCTCCATTTCTGTGTACGGATAGCGCGTTCCGACCGGCGCGATGTCCCACGGATGATTCGTATTCTTTCCGAAGGCATGCACCCGGTTTGGAAACAGAAAGTCCCCGGAGTTGTAGCTGCGCGTCAGGGGCACACTGAAGAGATCGTTCAAATAGAGATCCGATTGCCGCATGATGAAATGGCCGTAGCGCAGGTCAACCTCGAATCGGTCCACGGGCCCCGCGGGTGTCGTCGGGGGTTTGCATCTTCCGAGTTGTGGCGGGTCAGATTCAGTTAGAGATTCACAGACGCAAGGGTAAGTGCCGTCGAGTTTCGGCGCAGCGGCGTCGGTGCGGTTGAGCAATTCGAGCACCCGAGCACTTGGCTGAAAGCGCTTGTCCTCGAGCGCCGTCTCTTCAGCCTTCGAATTGGTCCGTGAGAAACCACGCGCTGAGGGACCATAAAGGCTGTAGAGCGCGATTCCGACGCGAATCGCAGCCCCGCCGGAAACGATGATGAGGACGAACAACACTGCCTTCTGTTTTCCATTCTGCATTGTCATTTCCAAATGATGTCTGATATCGGCTCCAAAATGATAGGCCAAGCCCAGCACGGCGGGGGCACGGAAAATCTTCGCTGTTATCTTAATGTTGTCTTAATCTTTAGGTACGGTCGTGATCATGACCCTGGGGTGGTTTGTAGCGCGAGCGAGAACGGCCTATTAGGCTTCGACCCCAACGATCCATGGCGGCTTCGTCTCAAGAAAACGTTGATCTCACTTGATACTCAACTTTTTGGCTGAACTTACGAACCACCCGAGGCCGCGGCACAGGAAGAAAATCTATTAGCGCTAGAGCCTGCCAAAGTATCCCAGGAGGGAAGGATTCTGCACATCGCGATTGTTAACTTGCCAGTGCCTCAACACCGGGAATTTTGGTCTAGTGCAGGGAATTAATTTGCGGGACCACGGAACGCGCCCGGCCAAAAAAATCCACCGCCGGAAATACTGTATGCGACTGTCGGTCAAAGTTGAAAGTCAGGCGGAACTCCCAGCATTCTGATACCGCGGCGCGGTAAGGAAAGCATGTATCGCCCTTTGAAACACTCCAACCAATAAGCCGCTGGTCTCTATTCCTTCGGTGATGCGGCTCCGAATTTCCGTGTCGCCGGCTCCCGGAAATTCGACAGGATCGCTGTACCTCTCTACCCAACGTGCGAAGGTCCCGTCTTTCCAGTGAAATACGAGGTTGTTTCTGGCATTTACGAGAAGACGCATATACAAGCCTTGCAGCTTCTTTGACATTAGGCCGCCGAGCCGTGTGCTCGTTCGCTGTGCGAAGTACGTAGACCGCGTCGGGGTGGGTACCGGCGTCTACGCCCTAGGTGCTCCTCGCCAGATCGAGTTCGGGCTCCAGCTCACGTTTTGAGCCTACGTGCAGTACCGCTTTGCCATCATCGCGCGCAGAGAATGATGACTCGCTTGCGGCGCTGGGCAATTAAATTGCAAAATGTTTTGATCGACCAAGCGCACCCAGCAAGCGATTCGGAAATGCTAAATTTTGACGCCACTTGGCTCCATTTGACCCTGGAGGGAGCGGCAACGCTATCTAAGCGCAAGACTTATAAATTGGGGATACAATTCGATTCCCATCGCCCGCTCCAGCCTTCCGCAAAACTTCCGCTGATTCGGCTACCATTACTCACCCTGTATCCCTCGATTTGCGACCCAAAAGGCAGGGTTTTGCAACCATTTTGCGAGGCTCCTTGTACATTCGGCGCATTCGTGTGCTCATTACCGTCGCCGCAGCCGATAAAGGGATTAATTTGACATCTCTGGCGGCGAAAACATACACTCCGCGCAATTGACCTCCGGATTTGAGCTGAACGACAGAGAGGGACCGCAATGCAGATCTGGAAGAGCGTCGCAGGACGATGGAAAGCTCCTGTGAGACTTCGGCGAAACGGAGATGCGCGCCTCCAAGTTAGCGGCGCGTTCCCAACCGAATGCCTGATGCACTAGAATAGACGCGAATTTGTCGATGTACGGGTTTCGCCGTTCTTTAACAAGCTACTGGAGGTTGCCGATGAAAGCCAAAGTGCTCGCCCTGGGTGTACTTCTAATGGCTGTTCCCCTGTTCGCGCACCACGGAGGTGCATCGTTATATGACATGTCGAAAGAGGTGACGCTGGACGCGACTGTGACCGAGTACCAATGGACCAATCCTCACGTCGAGATCGGATTGGATGCCAAAGATAATAAGGGCAAAGTGAGACATTGGATTATCGAGGCAAATTCGCCGCCCGTAATGGCGAATAAAGGCTGGAACCGAAAGAGCCTGCAGCCCGGAGAGGTCATCAAGATCACCTTTAATCCCTCCCAGCGGGGCGGGAGCGTGGGACGCTTCATCAAGTTGGTCAAAGCCGACGGCAAAGAGATGCTTAGGGGCTGAGCGTTGGGGAGAGCGCTTGAAAATGCGAAATCGACTGCGTTGGTCAGCGGTATGGCTATTGGGAATACTCGGATTTATCTCCGGGTGTTCCGCGAATAAAGGCGGAAAACCAACCTCCCAAGTGCCCGATCTATCCGGCATTTGGCTGGGCAAAGGGATTCAGTCTTTGAGTCCCTCAGATCCGATGGGCCACAAAAGGCCCGGAACGGAGGGTGACATACCGTATACGCCCTGGTCCATTGCCCGGATGAAGGCCCAGCGGCCGGCCACGGGACCGGATCAGGATTTTGCAAAGACCACCGATCCGGCATTGAGATATGCCGATCCGGACGGTTATCCGCGCGCCTCAATACATCCGATGAGATTCAAAATTGTGCAAACCCCGGACTCCATTTACCAGCTCTGGGAATACAACAAATCCTGGCGGCAGATTGCCCTCAACCGGCCACATTCGGAGGTTCCGGACATCTCCTGGTTTGGGGAGTCAGTTGGCAAGTGGGAGGGGGACACACTGGTTGTTGATTCGATCGGTTTCAAAGATTCCACATGGCTTGATCCCATCGGCCACCCGCATACCGAAGATCTCCACATGATAGAACGCATCAGGCGAGTGGACCCGGAGACGTTGGTTTTCAACTTTACCTTTGACGATCCCAAAGCGTATGCGAAACCCTGGAATGGAGAGCTAACGTTTAAGCTGAAAACCGATGGGATCATGACCGAAACCATTTACACCATCTCGGATGAACTCAGTTTTCGGCAGCGCTTCCTGAACGAAAAGCCGACGATTCCAATACGGCCTAGTCCGTGATGTGGGACGGATCCCACCGGGATTCTCGATCACTGCAGTTCGGACTCTAAGCCACACCCGATAAACGACTTATCGGGTGTGGCCAAACCTGCTTACCGACGAGCTCCCCAAAAGTACCAACACACATCCATTCTGACACGGTACTAGTGTACCTGCGGCTAAAACCAGGGGACCATTCACAACAACGATCGCAGACTTTATTGTCGAAACTGTCCGAGAGCACGCTGGGAGGCCGGAAGGAGTCTGGCATGCAACTGGGACGCTACGAGATCTTGGAACCCATTGGTCTGGGCGCAAGTAGCACTGTTTTCAAAGCGCGAGACACGCTGATCGGCCGCATCGTGGCCATCAAAACCCTTCAGTCAGGCCTGAACGACCCCGCCTGGCGGGAGCGCTTCATGGCCGAAGCCCGCATCATCGGTCAGCTTTCGCATCCTCGCATCGTCAAACTGCACGACGTCGGCATCGATGAAACCGCTGGCGCACCCTATTTGGTCATGGAGTACGTTGTCGGCCAGACCCTGGAAAAGCACATGGCGGCCAGCAAGACCGATTTCCAGCAAGCCTGCAGTTGGGGGGCAGCCCTGGCGCGGGCACTTGCCTATGCCCACGAGCAAGGCATCGTTCACGGCGACATCAAACCGGCAAACATCATGATCAATCAGGACGGGCGCGTCATGCTGACCGATTTTGGCATCGCGCGATTTGCCGCCCACGTGTCGCAAGTCGTCACACTGCGGGGAACTCCGGCATATCTCTCACCGGAGCAGATCGAAGGCAAGCCCACCGATGGCAGGTCCGATCTGTTTTCGCTGGGAATCGTTCTCTACCAGTTGGCTACCGGCCGGCGCGCCTTCCAAAGCGATTCCGTGCAAGCCGTCTGCGCACAGATCATGAAGGCGAACGCCACGCCTCCCACGAAGGTGAATCCGCTGCTCCCGCGGGCATTCGACGGGATTGTGGCACGGTGCCTGGCCAAGAATCCGGACAACCGTTACGCCAACGGGGAAATCTTGTCCACGGAGCTCGAGGCCCTGGCCCGCGAACCGCAGGTGTTACCGCGCCGCAAAGCTTCCCGCAAGCGGTCCATGAACGTGCTGCGCTATGCTGGAGCAGCCGTCGCGCTGCTCCTTGCTCTCTCCGCGCCGATTGCAGCGAGTTTTTACAGACATAATCTCAGGCTGCCGCCGGCGCCGGTGGCCACCTACCCCGCCCCCGCAGCGCCTGCCGATCTGCCTCTGTGGCGGGATACGCAAGATGTTTCGCCGCCATCCGCCGAAGAGACAGCGGAAGCGCACACACCTGCTCCTCCCGAGCCGGCTCGCCCGAAGCCTGCGCCGGCCGCGAAAAAGCGGTTAGCGGCTCCGAAACCCAATCCCACGGTTGCAGAGGCAAGCGCAGAGGCCGAGCCTCCACTGAACCCCGCCCCTCAGTCAGGCGCAAAACCGGCCCCGTCCGCCAATACCGCCGGGATACCGATGACCATCGAGATCTCCGCTCAATCAAGCGACGGAACACTAACCGTGTTTGCCGACGATCAAGTGGTCTTCAGTACACCCCTGGCTTCCGTGGCGGAGGCAGTAGGAGAACGGTTACGCGCGGTGCGCACACTCTTCCCCGGACAACACCACCTCAGCGTCGCGCTCTACAAGGCGGACAACTCCTTGCGCGCAGAAAAGCGGGGATTGGCCGAACTCCACCATGGAGCCAGTAATTTACTGGCCATTCGTGTCGTCAAACACAAGAAGTTGCTCTTGCGAGGGACAGGGCTCGAGGTCACTTGGCCCATCGGTTCGGCGGATCCCAAACCCGAGCACGGAGCCAAAAACTTTTCCGCCAAGGCCGCTAGCAGCGGAGAATAGAGTCATCATGAGTTTTCCGCTTTCCATCCTGCACGTGAATTAAGCTGCTGATAAGCGCCGTTCTCCGTACATAAGAAACATCACTCCGTAGTGCTCCAATCAGGTTGTGAGCTGCTCCTCTCATCCATCCGTCAATCCGTCCAATGCTGAAGCCAAACCTGGAAGCCGCGACATGGCGCGTGCGTGACAAAGAATGTGCAGACATTTGACCGATGCCTGACAACTTCCCGCACGAGTGCACCCTAGAGTCATTTCTGCAAGGGAAAGTCTTGCTTCGCCCGGCAGGACAGCCTACCAGACATAAGAATCAGCATGAAGAAAGGAAAAGACAATGAGACATCCTAATGGTGCAGTGGGGAGTCGGAGTCGGACAAATCGGCGTTCTTTCTTGAGAAATGGAATTGGCGTCGCTGGCGCGTTGACCGTAGGTGCTGAAGTGCTCGGAAACGGGCTCTCGGCTTTCGCCAAAGAACAGGAAGGACGGGAAGAGCATTCAGGGCACCTGATAAGAGGCGATGCGGCCCTGCTCAGATTTGCAGCCGCGGCGGAAATCCTCGAAACCGACTTCTGGGTGCAGTACAACGAACTCGGAGGCGTCCCGGACACCAAAGAAGTGCCGGGCGGGAGTGGGAGCGCACCGTACACCGCCGCGCTACAAAATCTGGACGCGGACATGCCACAGTATATCCACGACAATACCGATGACGAATTTACCCACCAAAATTTCCTCAACGCATACCTCGCTTCCAAGGGCGCCGAGACGGTAAATCTCGAAAGATTCCGCACTCTGCCTGGGAGCACGGCGATGGGATCGAGTGGGAAGCTAAGGCTTACAAACCTTATGCATCTTACTCTGGACACCAGTTGGTGGACCCGGTATCGCAGCGATACCCGCAATCCCGATCTTGATCCCTTTTTCGTATTTCCTCAGGCAGTTCCGGACCTGAACAGAGGCGCATTCACGGCAATTCCCCGAACGGATGCCGACCTGACCCCCGCCGCGCACATCCAGGCCATTGCCAATACGGCGGCGTTCCACTTTCCGACGATCGAACAGGGTGGCAACAGCCTCTATCCCTCCATGGCGCTGAGGGCCACGAGCGTGGAAGTGCTGCGAATTCTGATCAGCATCGGCCCCACGGAGACCATGCACTTTCAAACGTGGTCGGATAAGGCGGGCAATGCGGTTTCGCCCCCACTTGCCCCTTTGACAGACCCCACCAATGGGCTGACGTTTCCCGATCTCAATGCCGCTCCATTTGGCGGCGAGACCTTCCAGACCAACTTGATCATGCCTGAGCCATGCCCATTCCTTAGTCGAAACCTGCCGCCCTGCTCCATTATTCGCCCGACCGAAACAAAAGGGATCGCCAGGGGCGTCGTCAAGTTCTTGACGGACATGGGGCTCTTCATCGGCCAGTCGCCCGCTTTCTTCCAATTCCTGCGCGATCTGGCGGAAGATGCAGACGAGGCTCGGCGCGAAGTCTGAACTGCTCGAGCAGTAAGTTGACCCTTGGGGGCCGGGGCCTTACCCGGTGCTGTTAACGACGGCGGCGCCCCATCCGTGCTCGGCCATTGCGCCAAGCACACTGCGGCGCCGCCTCGGCAAAAATCATCGTCAAAGGCACGAGCCCTGTTCTAAACGGGACTGCGGTTCGCTTCGTTGATTTCGGTTTCCAAGGAATCACCGCTTCTACCTTGCGAACGAGGAAACTTGACCAGGAAAACCGTTCCGGTTTCCCCGGTCTCTTCGACTCCTACGGAACCGAAGTGGTCGTGGATGATCTTGCTGACAATCGCTAGACCCAGCCCGGTGCCATTGGACTTCCCGGAACTGATGAACGGGTCAAATAAAGTGCTGCGAATGCCCGCGGGGATGCCAATGCCGTCATCGGCGACGCGCACCTCGAATGAGTGATCCGAAACCCTGATTTCAATGCCGATTTTTCCTCGGTCCGAAGTTGCTTCGCAGGCGTTCAGCAGCAGATTGAAAAAAACGCGCTCGATTTTCTTGGGATCGAAGACACCCATGGTGTCTGGCGGCGTTTGGATAGAGATCATGCGATGATGGAATTCGGGCCGGGTGAGAACGGCGTCGGCGGCATGCCTGACCACCGATTCCAGCGATGTGGTTAGCACCGAAAGCGTACGCTGTTCGCGCGAAAGCTCCCGCAGCGAGTCGAGCAATTCGGTCATCTGCTCCGAGGCGATCTTTATCTCCTCGAAAATCTCATCTCGGTCCAGCTTAAGTTTATCCGCCTCATACAGAAATTCGGCGTTGGCGACGACGGCGGCGAGGGAGTGTCGCAGATCATGAGAAATGGAACTGGCCGCTCTTCCCAGCGCGGCCACCTGTTCGGTCTCGATTTGCCGCCGCTGTGAAGCGAGCAGTTCCTCCCGCATCTTTGAAAAGGCCGTTCCCAACTCAACGACTTCGCTACTTCCTCGCGGCATAATGGAAAAGGCGTAATCGCCGCGGGCCAAAGCACGCACACCGGCAAGAAGGTTGTCCAACGGCCGCGTGATCGTGCCGGCGACAAAGCTGAGCAGCAGCGTGGCGCACACCAGAGCCGAAATGCCCAGCGCGAGAATCGTTCGATCTAATTTAGCGATGAAGCCAATGGGGCGACGCAGGGGTATCAGTACGTAGCACTGCACGGGCGTCCGAGAGTCGGCGTGCAGCGAAACCGCCGCGACCTCATAGGGCTCTGCCCCCAGATCTACCTCCTGCGTTCCCGAACCCGAAAGCGCGGTATATTGCCCCAGGTGATCCTCCAATTCGCCTTGTTCGCGGGATGACAGGGTCGAGGCGATGACCTTCGCTCCGCTTACCAGCACAATCTTTCCGCCCGCCACCAGCGCAAGCTGCTCCGCAACTGTAGAATCCACCTGATAGCCGATCGCCAGCGCGCCAAGCTGTTTGACGTCGCTTCCGGAACCGGCCGTAATCGGCCGAATGAAGGCCCAATACAATTGATCGTCGGCATACCACCAGGCGGCATCCTCATTGGCATCGAGAGATCTGGTGAGATCCCGCTCGACGTCTGCACTATTCAATCCGGATTTCTTAGCGTGCAGAGCCATCATCTCGCCTTTAGGATTCGCGAGAAGAAACAGATCGCTGCCGGCGAGCTGCCAAAAAGGAAGCGAACCGTCCCGAATGGTCGGCGCGTGATGCGTGGTCATCAAGGCCTTCAAGGTGGGTAGTTCAGCGAGCATTGCTGTGGTTCGGGAGAGTTGGTCTTCGCGCTGGTTCTGAACGCTTTCAAATGCGCGCACAGAGGCCGCCACGCTATCTCGCACCTGGTCGTCAATCTCCGCCCGAACGGTATGGCGGACGATCAGGAGCATCGCGCCCGTAAGAGCGCAGATAATCAGCAGGGTCGAGATCAGCAGCTGCGTCTTTAAGCGCAAGCGTGACATTGCCATTCTATCTAGCTGTTCTTCCCATTCGCGCCGTGCCCAGGCACAAATTTGTATCCCGCACCGTGCATGGTCAGGAAAAAACGCGGATTGGCGGGATCGGGCTCGAGCTTCTGCCGCAGGCGAAGGATATGGTTATCCACCGTACGAGTGGACGGATAATTTTGGTAGCCCCAGACTTCGTTCAACAATTCTTCGCGCGAAATCACTCGTTCCGGCGACCGCGCCAGGTACCTCAAGAGCTTGAATTCCTGGGCCGTCATGGGAATCGGCTTGCCCGCCCGGGTTGCCTCCATGCTTGTAAAGTCAATCTGCACGTCCTTGAAAACCAGCAGTTCGTGATCCATCGCTTGCGGGGCGACGTTGGAAACCATCCGCGTTTTAGCTCCGTTTCGGCGCATCGCTCGCCGTACCCGGGCCAGCAATTCGCGCGGGCTGAATGGCTTCGTGACGTAATCGTCCGCGCCCAATTCGAGCAGCAGCACCTTATCCTCAATCTCCGCATCCGCGCTCAGGACGACGATGGGAACCGAGGGCATGTGAGCTTTGAAGGCTCGGCAAAGCTCCTTACCCGAGAGTCGCGGCAACTTCAAATCCAGAACGACCACGCTCGGCGTTTGCTTCTTGAAGGCTTCCAGTCCCTCCATGCCATCGGAAGCGATTTGCACCACCAGGGAGTCTGCCTCGAACAAGCGCTGCAAAGTTCTCTGCATGACGCGGCTATCTTCGATCACCAGAACCGTATCCATATTCCCCTTCCTCACTCCGTCAATATTCAGTACGCCGGCGCTGAAGCCTTGGGATCATAATCGTAACCATACTTGTCTTTGTGCGACCAGTCGTGACTGGCCACGGGAATGGAGATTGCCGGCAAGACGTTCTCCCCCGGGCCGATGTCAATCGCTCGTTGCGCAACGTCCGTGAATTCCGATGAAGCATTCTCATACCAGACATGCATCGCATATCGCCCGGCAGGAACGTGGCGAATGAAAACGCGGCCCGCCTTATCGGAAATGCCGAAGAAATCCGAATTCACCGTGAGGATGACCGCGGTCATTTGCGGATGGATGTTGCAAAATAAAAAAGACGGCCCCGGCCGGTCGAATACAACTTCCTTTTCGGCTCCGGCCTGATACAGGCCCAGATCGAAGCGTTTGCCCTGATAAAGCGAGAAAACATTATGGAACCACGGATCGAGGTTGGGAAAGTCCACCCGGCTACCGAGCGGTACAACCAATAATTTCGGTTCGAAGGTTTTGTTCTCTTGCAACATGCGGTAATGATGTTTCGCCGAAACTGCACCGGCGGAATTTTCGGTGCCCTGCACCGGAACGAGCCAAAGCACAACCTCGGAGGCGTCCTTCGTCGCTTTCGTGGAATTTTTCTCGATCAATTTCACCTCACTCGTCACGTCAACCACTGCCGGATCGGCCTCCCTGGGAGTGCCCGATGATGGAGGCAAAACCAGGGCGGCCAGCACAGTCGCAATGAGAAGCTTCCTAGCCATGGCTAAAAGAGGAATCCCGCCGCCAGGCCGACTTGCCCTGCAACGTTCGGCCCTCCCAATATCTCGCTCGTGCGAAAATGCCTATACTCAGCGGAGAACAGCAAATCGCCGCGAGGCCGAAAAATGTAGTTGAAGAAGAAAATCCGATTGCTCGAAGGAACAGCCCGCAGAAGTGGGTCGAACTGTGTGGCCGTCCGCAAACGTGCGGCATCCCTGGTGCCCAACCCCCCGGCCGCGTTGAACTCGCTGCGCCTATTGACTGTGAACTTCAGTTGCGACCAGCCGCCAATAACGGGAATACCCGCAAGCGTCGGCGCGGTGGCATAGAGATAATGTTGGTAATCCTGGGGCTGCACGGTCGAAAGCGCCAGACCGCCAAAGCCGTCGAGCCCTTTGCCAGTGAAAAACGCTCCGCTCAATTGCAGTTTTGCGATCAGCGGAAATTTCCAATCGGCAATCGCGCCCGAAGCAGATGCGGCCTGCCTATTGGGAAAACGCAAGGGAGCGTAAATCCCAGAAATCCCGAAGGAAATGGCGTGATCTTCCATTCTGTTGTTCCCGGATAGGCGCACGGCATAAACAGGTTGCCTGGAATATTCGCCCGGTGTCGGCACACGCTCGTTCGAACCGCTCACGGAATAACCCGCGGAATCCAAAACTCCCGCCTCGACCTTGAGCTCCGCGGACGTGAAATCAAATCTCCGTTCGGCGCGGATTGCAGGAGTCCAGTACCAAAGATTTCCCGCGGCCGCAAAGGCGGGAACGGCCAGCGAAAGGTAGGACGTCGGCGAATTCGGCGAAAAGAAAGGGGTCTCCAGCCCGCCGGTAATCGAAATTTTGCTCCAATCAAACTGCAGCCGCGCAATCCTGAGGCCCACGAGACCGGCCGCCACGCCGCCATAAGGGCCGGCTGCGCTATTGATAAAGTCCAGCTGAAAATCCGCGCTCGTACTTGCGCCGAATACCCTCGGCCCAATGCCTCTGAGGCCCACAACGGATTGCCTGAACGAGGCGGCGAGGCTGCCGGTGTAGGCATAAGGCGGCGGTTGCACGGCCACGGTTGGCACGTCTAAATTGTCCAGCTGACCAGAGGTGTCGAACACATTGAATAGGGCGATGCCCGAAATCTTCAGGCGGTACTTGGCAGAGCTCTCCACCTTCACTTGCTCGTGCTCTTCGACTCTGGCATTCAGGATCTGCCAATCGTCTTCCGTGATGCGCGCGAGGGGTGCATTCGTCTCAGGATTTTGCGGCTGCGTGCGCTCGGCGGCATGTTCATCCGGAGGATTCGAGGGCGGAGGATTCGCCTGAGTTCGCAGAATTTGCGTGAGCATGTTGCGAAGCTGCTGGATTTCCAGACGAGACTGCTGCAACTCGCCCTGCATCTGTTCGATCGAGTGGGTCAGGGCCGCAATCTTTGAGCCTAAATCCGCCCGGTCTGCCGTTGGCGCTTCACTTGTCAGGCCTTGAGCGCTCGCAGATAAACCGGCAAACACGACAACGCACAGCAGTGGTCCGGATGAGCGCAGCAGCCTTGGGATGATCGCATACATAAAATCTCCTCTTTTTGCAACGAACGGGTGGACGTTCAGGTTACCGCTATCATACTCGAAGGTATGCGCAGATTTCATTGGGCACACGACAGATGCTTCGCGGCGGACCTCAAAAACAGCTCAGCCCCTCTGAAGCGATCACCGCTATCCCTTATCCCTGTTCGGAGCGGGAAGAGCCTTCCCTCTTCGATCCTGCAGAAAGTTAACAACCGGCCACTTTAGGGCAAGAGACACGGGTTATGGGAGTCTTCGACAAACAGATGACAGAAGGTTGACAAAATGATGACAATCCACCGAGCACCCGACGGACATGGAGGTGAGGTCCTCCCCGCCCGAAGCTTCTTTATCTTTTTGGGCTTATCTTCCTGGCGGGTTGACCAGACTCGCAGCGCCGCCACTGGCGCGGCACGCACCGAAGTCCTTTGCCACCGTTTTCACCAGGAAACTCTGATCGCCGGCTGTATTTTTCTTGATTTTGCCTTTCAACTCGACTCTCTCGCCGGCTTTGATATCGGCGGTACCGGGAACAAGCGCTAATGTCCGCTTTGTCTTGTCATCGGTAAGATGTAGTCCGTCGTCGGCCGTCTCGACGCAACCGGTGACCTTGCTGGCGCGATGAGTCAGGAGGTAAACGGCGCCGACACCGGCTGCGGCCGCTCCGACTCCGATGCCGATGGCCTTACCGTGCCCATAGCTTGGCGTGCTCGAAGTGCCTGTCGTGCCCGTAGTACCTGTCGTGCCTCCCGTCCCGCCGCCTCCGCCATACTGCGCATACGCCGTGGCCGCGAGAAGCAAAACGACAGCCAATCGAATGACCTGCCGCGTCAATCTCCGGGACTTTCCCGCGAGCGTCGCCCCTTGGCCTTGGAATCTATAACTCGCATTAGAATTCATCATGAACCCCTTTTCGCCTTCTGTCTTGCGCACTTCTGGCTGGACTTAGGTAACGCCGTACTGCGCCAGACGCGCATCACAGCTAGTGGTACCGCAATTCGCAAATCGGGGTTGTCGCGATCATGTAAACAGGAAGTCATTTTCTTGCTAGCGCACGCCTATGGCTTGAATCGCTTGGGAGATCAGTCTTGCCGAGCTGCCGCTCTGCAGAATTGTGCGCAGGCGCCTGCGGGCCTTGTGTAACTGCGACTTGGAATTACCGATGGAGCAGCCCAGCGCCTCGGCAATTTCGTGATGTTCGTAACCGAGTACGTCATGCAGGAAAAAAATCTGCCGGTAACCATGCGGGAGTTGCCTTAGCGCACGTCTCAGGCTTAGCCGGTCCACGACGCCTGAGACCCGCTGGTCCCCCCGCCCAATTTCTCTGCGATGGAAAGTATCGCCTGTTTCGCTCCTGGCTTCGAGCGACGTCTCCTTTAGACTCTTGATGCGGCGCCGCATCAGAACAATATTGACGGCCAGGCGATACAACCATGTGGAAAATGCTGACTCCCCCCTAAAGGTCTGAATTTTTCGAAACACCTGGAGAAAAACGTCCTGTGTCAGATCCTCCGCGAGGGTGGGATTTCCCGTCATTCGCAGGCACAGGCCGTAAACGCGGTGGCTATGTGACCTATATAGGTGCTCGAAAGCCGCTGCGTTCCCTCTTTGTGCCAGGCGAATCGTTTCTCCTTCAGACGCCCCGCTCAGTGGCATTTGCCCCTCGCAACAAACAATCGGCGAGGCGGGCACACCTGACATTCCCTTTCTGACGCTCGGATCGCATAAGACCATGGTCATCGGAGCACTTCCTTGAGTCGCCGCTACGCCGTCAATTCTTCGATACCTGCCATCGGACCGACAACTCGCTTAAAGGGGCCGCGGCTCGCGCCATTCACATAGTAAGGAGGTGAAGCGCACGCTTTGTCACCACCGCGTCAAATGGCTGTCATTCATCCGCAAATTCTCGTTCGCCTGGACCATAAAGATCGCCTCGCACGCAGCTTCGCAGCGCTTGACGGCTAGTTTTTTCCGGTTCGACCCTGGAATCCGTGTGGCCGAAAAGTTCAAACTGAGGTATCGGAAACCTTAAGCCGATGTTTGGCCTACAGAGGCTTGGCACATGCAGAAAATGAGAGGAATAGGGAATTTTGAACCTGTGCAGATGGCCGCGGGTCACTCATATTTGGGCACATGAGCCCTTTGGTCCCGGATCTCGCGTAGGTGCTGGCGTAGCCGCTCGAGCACCTCTTCCCTGCTCGAATTATGTGTTTCTCTCACCAACTCATTTAGAGCAAAGTGCACCACATCGCGATGGTGCAACTCCTCAGGCGCAACATCATTGCTGAATTCAAGCCAAAGGCTGTGCAGAAGATCGATTTCCTTGGGAGTGAGATGCGGCGCATGCGGGCCCAGATAAAAGACGTGTTCTTGGCCATTCGGAGAATGGATTTCGAGCGTTAGTTGAGGCTTCGGCGGGGGCAGAGCTTCCCACGCCAGACCCGCTATACGTGCCTCCTCGGCGATGGATCGCCGGGGGGAAAGCCCGAGAACCACGGACGACGATTTCAGACTCTGCGCGGCCCGGAGGATGCCGTCCCATTTCTCCGCGGCCGGAGCGACCGCAAGGTGCACGGTCTTGCCCATCTTTTCTGCCAGATTCAGGCAACGAGTAAACAACTCCTGTTCTTCGCGGCTAAAAAGTTGCTCCGCCTCGAGCTCGTGCTCGCCCGAAGCGGCGCGTTCGAGAAGCCGGAGATGCAGCACGGCGATGTCCTGTTTTTGCGTGTCCGTTCTTCGCAGGATCGCGCCGAGTTGGTAAAGCGTGTTGTAATTGCGAACCATCACGATGACGTTTCCAGGCCGGACTCCCACCGCCTCCGGCGTGAGTTCCCCGCCCGGCTCGACGTTGAACTGATCCAGCTCCGCGTGGGCTGCGCCGCGTTTTTGGGTGATCTTTTCCGATAGCTCGAATACGGCAAAAAACACGAGCGTAAACGCCACGCCCGAAACCGTGGCCACCTGCTTGGTAAACAGATTAATGACGCACAGCGCAATCAGCACCAACGTGATGAAACCCAAGCCCACCGGAATTTCTATACCTGCAATTTTTATGTTCAGAGGAACGCGAAATTCGCGCTGGCCCGGCTCTTTGTAGCGCAGAACCAGGACCGCTAGCCCCTTCATGGCGAAGCTCCACATCACCCCAAAAGCGTAAGCTTCGCCCAAAAGAAATATGTTTCCGCCGCTCAGGATAATGGTGAGGAGCTGCAGGCCCACAACTACATTCAAAATGCGGTAAGAAGTCCCAAAGCGGCGATGCGGCCGCCGGAACCAGTCCGGCAAAATCCCGTCCTCGGAAACGCGGTTGAGCACTCCATTCGAGCCGACAATCGCGGTATTTACCGCTCCCGCGAGCATCAAGACGCCCACAATGACGACAAATCCGCGGAACGCCAGCCGCGCAAGCAACGGCCCTGTGAGATACATGGCCAGGCCGCCGATCGGGTTGTCGTAGAAGTTTCCGCGAACGTTGTCCGGGATAATCATCACGGCAAAAAATGCCACGCCGGCCGTGAAGATGAGGCTGTAAAGAAAAATGATGAACCCGGCTTTTTCGAGATTGCGCAGCTTGGGGTGCTCGATCTCTCGATAGACCTGGGCCATGGTCTCTTCGCCGCTCATCGCCAGAACCGAATGGCCCAATCCAATCAGGATTCCGATCAACCCGACGGTATAGGGCAGCCGGCTGCGGCTTAACCACCCTAAGGCGTCTGTCGAAAACGTGAGATTGCGCAGCGAAGGCACGGGCGGCAGGTGAGCGCCTCTCATCCACAGCGTATAGCCGCACCAGACCAGCATGAGGACCACCATCACCGTGGTCACGTACATGATTCGCAGAGCTTTCTCGCTCGATTCCGGAATGCCTTTGACGTTTTCCCACCAGAAATAAATCGTCACCAAAATCGCAAACGCAGCTGCGCTGGCGTTCACCGGCAGAACGAATTGGTAATGCGCGTAGTGCAGGAGTTCGTTTAAAAGCCCAACCAGATACAGGCCCGCGGATACGCCGCTGATCGGCCCCGTCAGAATGTAATCGAACATCAGCGCCGATACGGAGAATTTGGCCAGCGTCGAGCCCATGGCCTCTTTGACCACGCGGTAGACGCCGCCGCGCACAAACATGCTGCAGCTCTCGATGTAAACCGCTCGGACCGCATAGGCCAGGCACATGATCGCCAAAATGAACCACGGCCCCGCTTTCCCGACGAAGTGTTCTGCAATCGCTCCGGCGTAGAAGGCCGAGGAGCCCATGTCGTTGAGTACGATAGCCGCCGCGCGCCAGAAAGAGATGAAAGCGAGCATGGCCGTAGTGGCCACCAGCACGCGCGGCGCGCCGGACATTCGCCTTTGCTGTGATGAGGTACCCAAATCGATCTTCATCAGAGAGCTGGGGAGAACTGCGCGGAGTTCGGCGTTTCGTTCAAGGTTTCGGAGTAGATGCGGCGGTAGGCTTTACACATCACCGGTGAACCCAGCCGAGCACACAGCCCCCAACCCGCAAACGAGTGTTTATACCATTAAGAAGTCCTAAAGAGAAAATAAGGATTTGGTTTGCAGGTTGTAACTGGGATCGGCCAAGCCAAAGATTCGGGAACGAGATTGCCAATTATAGAGATAGAGAGGAAAATCCTCGGAATGGGGCCCTAAACCTGCCTAGGCGCGCGCCCTCTTCGCCACGGTTCGCCATTTACCCTGCGCCTTCAGAATGCCTTCAATGACCTCTCGTACGCCGGCATCTCCTCCGCTCCGTCGCGTCACGTGGTGAACGGCGCGGCGCACCTCGGGAACCGCATTGGCCACCGCAATCGCCAGGCCTGCACGCTGCAGGATGGGCAAGTCGGGCAGATCATCGCCGATGTAGGCCACTTCGGAGTCGCGCACGCCCGCGATCCGCAGAATTTCTTCGTACGTTGCCAGCTTTTCACTGCGGCCCTGAAACACAAACTCCATTCCCACCTCTTCGGCGCGTCGTGTCACGGCCGCCGATTGGCGCCCCGAGATCACTCCGGTACGCAATCCAGCCTCGCGCGCCAATTTCAACCCGGCGCCGTCTTGCGAATGAAAGGCTTTCATCTCTACCGCCGTTCCGTCAGCGAGTGGCATGAGATAGACCTCGCCTGCGGTGAGCACGCCATCCACATCCATCAGCAAAACGCGAATTTTCCGCGCTCGGGCGGCCACTGCGGCCGGGAATCCATTGAAGCTGGCGCGAATGCTGCGAGCCAAACTCTTCTCCTCAACATTGATCGATCTGTCGGTTGCGGGTCTGTAAGTCTAAAAGAGCTCCAGCGTCCAGAGGTCGTGCAGGTGGACGACGCCCGCCACTCGCCGCGCGCCATCGAGTACGACCACCGAAGTGATCTTGCGCTGCTCCATCAGCCGCAATGCGGCGCTGGCAAATTCCTCCGAATTAATCGTCACGGGATTGGCGGACATGCACTCTTCGGCCGTGAGCTCGAGAACCGCGCTGCGCCGCTTTTGCATCAGGCGCCGTAAATCGCCGTCGGTGATAATTCCGGCCAGCATGCCGCTCGCATCGACGACCGTGGTCATTCCCAAACCTTTGCGGCTCATTTCATAAATTACATCGGGCATTTTCGCGCGGGGCAAAACACTCGGCAGCGCCTCGCCCGCATGCATGAGCTCGCGGACGCGCAGGAGCTTCTTCCCCAGCCGACCGCCCGGATGAAGCGCGGCGAAATCGTCATGATCGAAGCCGCGCCGCTCGAGCAAGGCGATCGCCAGGGCGTCGCCTAAAGCCATGGCAACGGTTGTGGATGCCGTAGGCGCCAGGTTCAACGAGCATGCCTCTTCGCGCACGCTCGTGTCCAGCACCACGTCGCTAGCCTGCGCCAGGGTGGAGCGGGTCTTTCCGGTGAGCGTCACCAGGGGAAGTCCGAGCCGCTTCATGGTGGCTAAAAGAGCGACGATCTCTTCGGTTTCGCCTCCATAGGAGACGGCCAGCACGGCGTCGCCCCCCAGCAACATTCCCAGATCGCCATGCAAAGCCTCCGCTGGATGCAGAAAAACCGAAGGAGTGCCTGTGGATGAAAACGTCGCCGCAATCTTGCGCCCGATCAATCCCGACTTGCCCATGCCCGTGACCACCACGCGCCCTTTGCAGGCCAGCAGCACCTCCACCGCGCGCTCGAATCCCGCATCCAGACGCGCCTGCAATTCCTTCAGCGCCTCCGCCTCAATGCGCAGAACGCGCCTTGCCGTCTCCAGGCTCATGAGGGACTCCACGATCGCACCAGCTTGGCGATCGGCGTCAGTTTCGCCAGCAAGTCCGGCAGCCGATCCAAACGCAGCGCGTTTGAACCATCCGAGAGCGCTCTCTCAGGGCGATCGTGCACTTCCAGAAAAATGCCGTCTACACCCACGGCCGTTCCCGCCCGCGCCAGGGGTTCGATAAATTCCGGCTGTCCTCCGCTGGAGTCGCCTTGCCCTCCCGGCAACTGTACGGAATGCGTCACGTCAAACACCACCGGGCATCCGGTCTTGGCCAGGATGGGAAAGGAGCGCATATCCACCACGAGGTTGTTATATCCAAAGGAAACGCCTCGCTCCGTGATCGTCACCTGGTTATTTCCTGTGCTCCTCACCTTTTCCACGGCGTTGACCATTTCCCAAGGCGATAGAAACTGCCCTTTTTTCAAGTTCACCACTCGCCCCGTCCCTCCCGCGGCGGTCAGCAAATCGGTCTGGCGCGAAAGGAAGGCGGGCACTTGCAGCACATCGCAAACCTCCGCCGCCGCGCGCGCCTGAGCCGGTTCGTGAACATCCGTCAGTAGCGGCACTCGGAATCGAGCTTTGATCTTCCGTAAAATTTCCAAGCCGCCCGCCAGGCCGGGTCCGCGGAAAGAACCGACCGAGGACCGGTTTGCCTTGTCGTAAGATGCCTTAAAAATCAGCGGGACTTTAGCCCTCGCCGCTATTTTCACCAGGCGCTCCGCCATTTTCATGGCGTGTCCCTCGCTCTCGATTACGCACGGTCCGGCAATCAGAACCAGCGGCTCGCCGGCGCCGATGCGAAAGGCGCCAATAGGAATCGATCGAAGGGACGGCAAGTAAACTCCCGAGCTCCTCAGGATTCTAAACCGCGCGCGATCATCGGGAGTCTAAGCCTATGCGGGACGTTGCGGATTTGCAATCTGCCCGTTTTCGAAAAAACTCAGCTTCGTTTTGCGGCTTGCACTGCTGCGGGCACGCGTTCCGCAGCCAGCGCACGACCGGCCGATTCGCGCTGGCTCGCCGCTCCCACGAATGCAGCGAAAAGCGGATGCGGGGCCAGCGGTTTCGATTTGAACTCAGGGTGAAATTGGCAGCCCAGAAACCAAGGGTGATCGCCCACCTCCACGATTTCCACGTAGGAACCATCCGGCGTGCGGCCGGTGATTCGCAGGCCCGCGGAGGTTAGCCGCTGTTCATAATCACGATTGAATTCATAGCGATGCCGATGACGCTCGCTGATCTCTGCGGCGCCGTAGGCGCGGTGTGCGAAAGAACCCGGCTCGATGCGGCACGGCCATGCCCCCAGTCTCATGGTGCCGCCCATTTCATCCACCCCCAGCAGTTCGCGTAACTTGTAAATCACGCGATGCGGCGTGTGCGCGTCGAATTCGGTGCTATTGGCATCGGCTAACCCGGCGACGTTGCGGGCGTACTCGATGGTGGCGCACTGCATCCCCAGACAAATTCCAAAGAACGGAACCTTTCGCTCGCGTGCGTATTGAATCGCAAAAATCATGCCTTGAATGCCGCGCTTGCCAAAACCGCCGGGCACGAGAATGCCATTCACATGCGCCAGCCGGCGCGCCGCAGTTTCGGGCGAATCGATCTCTTCGGCCTCGATCCATTCGATCGCGGTACGCAGATGATGCGGCAGTCCGCCGTGCATCAAGGCTTCCCGCAAACTCTTGTAGGCGTCCTCGAGCGCCACATATTTGCCCACCACCCCAATGCGCACTTCACCCTGCGGGTGCTCCATATTCGCCAGCAGCCCGAGCCAGGGGCTCATGTCCCGCGGCGCCGCCTCCAATTTCAAGAGGCGAAGGATTTGCTCGTCTAATC
>QHYR01000142.1 GCA_003223315.1 Acidobacteriota bacterium
GCTTCGATGCCTACCTCCCGCAATTCGGCTCGCACGGCGCCCCGCAAGTCCCATTCGCCGGAAACGATGAAGACGACCGGCATCTTGGATGCAGAATACAGCATCTTGCATAAGGTCAGGGTCATTGCCGACACACCTCTGGCTGCCGAATTTTGCTAGAATTGCCCGAAATCCGCCGGTGAGGGAGAGAAGCAGGATGAGGTTCGCATGCGAACGCTGAGCAGACGAGTGTGGTTGCTGCTCGCGTTCGCAGTGGTATTAGTAGTGGTTCTTCTCTATCTGAATAGCCGGCGCCCGTCGGCACGGGTGGCGGTGGTACAGGCGTCACACCAGACTTTCCGCTCATCCATTTCCAGCAACGGCAAGGTCGAGCCCATCATGCCGTATTCGCTGCGCGCCAAGTTCGATGGCTTTGTGGAGCGTGTGGTGGCAGCAGAAGGGAAGAACGTGAAGAAGGGCGACCTCCTGCTGACATTGGATGGCCGCGATATTCGCGCCCAATTGGATCAAGCGCGGGCGCAGCTGGCATTGCAGGGGGACGATCTTCGCGCGGCGCGGTCCGGAGGCCGCGCTGATCAGGCGGCAAAACTAAGCGCCGATCTTAGGTCCGCGGAAGCGGAACGGAACCTATTACAACGACAGCAGGAAACGCTTACGAAACTGGCCGCGCAAAATGCCGCGACTGCCGAGGAACTGGAGAAAAATCGCGCTGCGCTGGAGCGCGCCGAGGCCACACTGGATCAGGCGCGCAAAACGAAGCAGGAGTTCGAGCATCAAGCGGGCCTGGATCGAGAGCGGCTGGATCTGTTGGTGGAGCACTCCAAGGCCCTGGTGAATAATCTGCAGGACAAAGCGGATTCGACGCGTGCGGTGGCGCATGGAAGCGGAACTCTGTATTCGCTCCCGGTGCATACGGGAGATTTCGTGCACACCGGCGATTTGCTGGCTGCTATTGCGGACTTGCACGAGGTAAGAGTACGGGCGTATATCGATGAACCGGAACTTGGACAGCTAAGGGCGGGCCAGACCGTGGTAGTCACCTGGGATGCGTTGCCCGGGCGCACCTGGACGGGAAAGACGGAGATCCTGCCGCGGCAAGTGGTGGCCCTGGGCACGCGCAACGTGGGCGAATTGCTCTGCACGATTGCAAACCAGGGTATGGAGTTGATCCCCAATACTACCGTCGACGTGCGCATTGAAATTAATGAACGGGCCGATGCCCTGGTCGTGCCGCGGGGGGCGGTTCAAATCGACGGCACGCGTCGTTACGTTTACCGCTTCGATGGAAGCCGGTTACATCGCACGGAAATCCGCGTGGGCCTGTCGAACGCCACGCAATTCGAGGTGCTCTCGGGCATCAATGAGGGGGATACACTGGCGCTCCCGGGCGGTACAACCCTGCGCGACAATATGGCCGTGCGCGTAGCGATTCCCGAATCCGAATCGGAATGAGGCAGATCACCCTTTCCCTTGGTTATCTTCTCCTTACTGTGCTCTCAGCCGGATTGCTGATGACCGCGCCGCCGTGTGCGGGCGCGGCGGTGCGTGAACTGCCGGCCGATATCGAGCGGCTCTACAACGGGGGCCTTTACCGCCAGGCAGCGGAAGCGCTCAATGCCGCGATTCAGCGCGAGCCGCGGGAATCTTCACTGCATTATTGGCTTGGCCGCTGCCTTTATGAACTGCGCGATTATAACCGCGCCATTTCCAGCCTGGAACGTGCCATCGCTCTCGAACCCGATCGCTCCGATTATCACGACTGGCTGGGCAAGTCCTATGGCCGCAAGGCGGAGGAGACCAACCGATTCAGCGCCTTTTCCTCGATTTCGCTGGCTCACAAGACTCATCGCGAATTCGAGACCGCCGTGCGGTTGGACGCCAACAACCTGGAAGCGCAACGAGACTTGATCCGCTATCTGCTGACCGCTCCTGGCATTGTGGGCGGGAGCGAAGGAGCTGCGCAGCAGCGCATACATGCGCTTGCGGCTGTGGATTCCATCGAAGGGACGCTGGCGCAGGCCGAACTCTTCGCTTCTCGCAGGAAGCACGATGCGGCCGGCGGGGAGTATCGAAAAATTTTGGATATGAAGCCGGACCGCATCGGAGTTTATTTTGAAATTGCCGAGTATTATCGGGATCGTGGCGATGCCGCGCGGATGTCAGAGGCCGTTGAGGCAGGCGCACCACTGGCCCCGTCCGATCACCGCCTGGACTATTATCGCGGAATCGCCTTGGTGCTAGGGAATCAGGCTCCGGCGGAAGCGGAGAGAGACCTTCGCCGTTACCTTGACACCGTGCCCGACAATGCGAATGTCCCCTCCCATTCGACGGCCCACGAATGGCTGGGCAGCCTTTACGAAAGAGAAGGACAATTGGACAAGGCGGCGCAGGAATTTCAAGCTGCTCTGATACTTGATCCTCGCAATAAAGAGGCCGGCGAGTTATTGAAAGCACTGAAGAGGAGATAGAAGCGGCCCGGCGCGCGATTCCTAGTAGCGTTACGACAAGTCGCAGACCCGTCGCAAGGCTCTCCATTTCTGCTACAGTCATCGTTGGTTGTTGCCGAGGGAGATCGGATGCTGCCTCGAGAAACTTGGCGCGTTGCGGTTGAGGCGCTGTGGTCGAATAAACTGCGCGCGATTTTGACGACGCTGGGCGTGGTCATAGGCAGTGCCTGCATTGTGTTGGTGGTGACCGTGGCGGTGACCGGCAGGCGCTATGTCATCGGGCAGATCGAGGGCGTGGGAGCAAACCTCGTTTACGCCAATTATGAAGTCAATCCGCAACAGGCGGTGGTCAGAAGCGACGAGATCACGCTCGCAGACATGGAGGCGGTAAAGAACGCCCTGCCAAACGTGGTTGCCGTGGCCGCCACCTCGCAGGGGTTGTTGCGCAACGTGGTGACCGGCGGGACCCAACACGCCGTTACTCTATTTGGCGCCACTGAGGGGTTCCAGGTCATCCGCAACTTGCTGATCCTGAAGGGCCGGTTTCTGGATGCCATTGACGAGCAGTCGCGCAGCAAGTTCTGCCTGATCACCGATGAACTGGCAAATTTTGCATTTCCTAATGAAGATCCGATCGGAAAGAGTCTACGCGTCGGCCAGATCAGTTTTACGGTGGTGGGTGTTTTCAGGGAACGCGTGGGAACCTTTGGCCTCTCCGAGATACAGCGCTACACGGTGCTGGTGCCCTTCTCGCTGATGCAGTACTACACAGGCGATGATTCTGTAGAAATTCTGTACGCTCAGGCGGACGGCCCCGAAGACGTCGTCTTAGTGACCAGCCAAGTGGGAGAACTGCTGCGCAGCCGCCATTCGAGGACCGCTACGTACGTGGTGCAGAATTTGAGCGCGATCCTGGATGCTGCGCGGCGTATCGGCACGGCGCTGACCGTCGTTTTGCTGGTGATCGGGTTTATCGCGCTGATGGTGAGCGGCATCGGCATCATGAACATCATGCTCGTGACCGTGACGGAGCGCACCCGGGAGATCGGGATTCGCAAGGCCATCGGCGCGCGGCGGCAGGAGATTCTTTTTCAATTTTTGATGGAGGCGATCCTGATCAGCGGCATTGGGTCGCTCATGGGAGTTCTGATCGCGCTGGCTATCCCGGTGATGGTGCGCCCGCTCTTGCCGGGCAATCTGCGCGTTCCCGTACCGTGGCTGTCCGTGGTGGTGGCTTTCGTGGTGGCTTGCTCGACGGGGCTGTTGTTCGGCTATCTGCCCGCCGACAAAGCAGCTCGGTTGCAACCCACGGAGTCGCTTCGCTACGAATAATCGATCGCAGGAGGCGCAGGCGCCATGCAGCGAAAACAGAAGGCTTTCTACCGAGAGCACGATGGCCCGAAAACGCAGTTGCGGCGCTCCGCGCGAATCGAGGGAGCGCTTACCGCGCTGCTTATTTTCGCCATGGGTGTTTGCCCGGCAATGGCGCAGAACATCGAAGAGCTTGCGCCATTGCGCTTCACGTTAAAGCAGGCTGTGGCGACGGCTCTGCAAAAAAGCCGCGAAATCTCGTTGGCCCGCCTGCAATATGAGACGTCGCGCCAGGAGGCCGGTCTCACGCGCTCTCAATTTCTTCCCAATCTGTACACCGGTTCGGGAGTGGCCTACACCAGCGGTTTCCCGCTACTGGCGGGCGGCGGCGCTCCCGCTCTTTTCAACCTGACTTATAACCAGGAACTTTTCAACCTTCCGGCACGAGGCGATGTGCGTGCGGAAGAACAAAAAGCCGAGCAGCAGCGATTGACCATCGATGCGGTTCGCGATGGAGTAATTCAGCGCACGGTCTCCGCTTACCTGGAACTGGCGAAGGTTCGGCGCCAGTTCGAGCTTTTGCGCAGCGAGCGCGAGAGCGCGCAAAAGATCCTGGACTACACCCGCCAGCGGATGCAGGCGGGTTATGAATTGCCTATCGAGGTAACCCGCGCCCAACTGACCGCCGCCCAGGTGGAGCAGCGCCTGGCACAACTGGAAGACCAGGAGGAGACCGCATCCGACCAGCTTCGGCTCCTGCTCGGTCTGGAACCGGACCAGACCATCGAAGTAACCGCCGAAAGTATTCCGCCGGCCGCCGATCAAACGATCAGCAATTTGGTGGAAGAGGCCCTGCGCAATAATCCCGAAGTTAAGGTGGCGGAATCCGAGCGCGCGGCGAGCGAGCTACGCCTGAAAGGGGAGCGTGGAGGCTATTGGCCCACACTCGGACTAATCGGCCAATATAATCTCCTGGCCAAATTCAACAACTACGACCAATTCTTCAATAAATTTCAGCGCAATAACTTCATCGTCGGAGTCGATATCAAGATTCCCATTTTTGCCTCGCGTACGAGCGCATCCGTGGCTTTCGCGCAAGCCAATTTGACGGCTTCGCGAATGCAAGTGGAGAGCAAGCGAGCGCAGATCTCTCTGGATGTGCGCCATAAGGCCCGCCAAGCCAGGGAAAGGGATACGGGTCGCGAGGTAGCGCGCCTGGAACTCGAATTGGCACAACAGAATCTGCAGGTGCTGCAATCGCAGTTTCAACAGGGCCGCGCCAGCATTCGCGATCTGGAAATGGCCCAGCTTGACGAAAATGAGAAATGGCTGGCCTTCCTTGATGCAGATCTCGCGCGCCAGCAGGCTGAACTCGATCTGCTGCGGACCACGGGCCAATTGGCGCAGGCTTTCCAGTAGACGAAACCAACGGGCGGTTTGACGTCGTACGCCGGCCTTGAGTCGGATACAATGAGCTGCTTCCAGCGCGTAGCCCTACCGGGTTAAACTGTACCTCGTAGTCTGAGGTCTGCACGCGACCGGACATTTGCAAAAGGCATCTGGAAAGGACGTCGGCGAGTGAAGCATACCCTTTTTCTCAACCCTCCGAGCTATGAAGGATTTGATGGCGGCGCCGGGTCGCGCTACCAGGCGCGACGCGAAATTCGCTCGTTCTGGTATCCCACCTGGCTGGCCCAG
>QHYR01000143.1 GCA_003223315.1 Acidobacteriota bacterium
GGTTCCGGCAAAGTCGTAAAAGAGAAAGCCAACCAGATCGAGGACGGCGGCCGGTTCGAGAATGACGGTCCAGCGACCGGGCTCGACCTCTCTGGGGTGGCGCGAGGCGGCGGCTTTTTCGCTGGCGCGCTGTGCGAGGGCTTCGGGATCGATCTGCTCGCGATCGGGAGCGCTGGCTTTAGCCCATCCGGAAGAATCCCGCTCCAAAATCGTGATGGAAAATTCCGCGCGGCTCTGGCGATAGCTGGCGAAGAGCCCTCTGGAATTGGCCATCGCCGTAGCCGAAGCCCCGGTGGCAAAGATCCCGGCGGCGGTCTGGCGATTCTGCTCGGCGAGTTCGGTGACTTTGGCAACGGCGACGGCGCGATCCTCCGGAGTGGCGCTGGCGGTGGCGGGGGAAAAGCGCTCGACCTTGGCGTAATGTTGAGGGCCGGGCATGGGTAGCAGGTCGGGATTCTTGGGCTGACTGCGGGCCAGCGCGGCCGAAGCGGCGACGGCACGGCGCAGCGAGTCGTCGTCGGTTTTGTTCGTGGTAGCGCGGGCCGTGCGGCCGTCAAAGACGGTGCGCACGGAAACGCTAAGGGTTTGCTCGGCGACATTCTGGTGGATGGTGTTGTTGGCGAAACGCGTGAGAGCGTCAGCGACGAAATCGATATGCACCTCGGTTTCGTCGGCATCGGAAAACGCCAGCACGCGCTCAGCGAAATGGTGCAATTCCATATCCGAGGGCAAATGGGCTTCGGCAACCGCGGGGCCGGCGACGGTGCGGCGAGCCGACCGCGAACGGCGCGGGGATTTTGCGGATCTGCGAACCGCACTCATTTATTCGGGGCTCATTACTTGGCGAAAGCCATGCCCACGCGAATTTTGCGGAAGCGCGCAGGCGCCGCGCCGTGTCCGGTGCCCATGGTTTGCATGGGCTGGCCCTTGCCGCAATTGGGAGTGCCCCAAAGGGTCCAATAGTCGCGCGAGCAGATGGCGTCGCAGCTATTCCAAAATTCAGTGGTGATCCCGCTATAACTGGGATTCTTGAGCATACGCGTTTTCTTGCCGTGCTTGATCTCCCAGCCAATTTCGGTGGAGAACTGGAAATGATAACGGCGATCGTCGATCGACCAGGAGCGATTCGTCTCCATGAGGATGGCGTCGTCGGTATCGGCGAGGAGGTCTTCGTAGCGCCACCTGCCGGGCAGCAGGCTGATGTTGGTCATGCGGATGATGGGCAGCCGATTCCAGCTTTCGGCGCGCATGGTGCCCCCGGATTCCCTTAAGCGGATGGCCACAGCAGTTTCGCGATTGGAGAGATAGCCGGTGAAGAGGCCACCCTTGATGATGTCGGTGCGCTTGGCGGGAACGCCCTCATCATCGTAGCCGAAGGTGCCCAAACCCGGGCCGTGCTCGAGGCGAGCGTCGGCGACGACGTTGACGATATCGGAGGCATAGCGTAGCTTGCCCAATTTGTCGAGCGTGAGAAAACTCATGCCGGCGAAGTTTGCCTCCATTCCCAGCACACGGTCCAGCTCGATGGGGTGGCCGATGGATTCGTGAATCTGCAGGCCGAGCTGCGAGCTTTCGAGAATGATGGTGCGCTCGCCTTCCGGGCACTGGGGAGCTTTGTGCAGCGCCAGAGCCTCCTCGGCCACTCGTTGCGCATTGCCGGGCAGATCGAGCGCCTCCACCAGTTCGTAGCCGGCTAGCTGATGCTGCCCGCCGAAGCTATTAGGATAAGAGCGCTTTTGAATTTCGTCGTTCACGAAACTGGTGGCCACGATGCCCGCGCCCGATTGCATCTTGAGTTGATGAATTCGGGAGCCCAGCGTAGAGGCGTACCACTGTTCCAGGCGGCGAAACTGCATGGAAGTTTCGGCCAGGGTGAGGCCCTTCACGCGGCGCATGGCGTGGTCGGCGGCGAGAAGCAAATCCAATTGGCGCTCGAGCGGAATCTGGAATGGATCTTTGACGTAGGGATTCTGCCAGGTGTCGACGTACGCTTTTTCCGGGACCATCTCGGCATCGGCGCGTTTGGCCATCGCCGAGGCGCGGGCGATGGCTACGGCTTGCGCGGCGCAGGCCTGCACGCCTTCGCGCGTGAGCACGTCGCTCGAGGCGAAACCCCAGCAGCCATTGGCGAGAGCGCGGATGCCGAGCCCGAGTGACTCGCTTTCCGCCAGCGTGCCAACTTCACCGTTTTTGGTGCTGAGGTCGCGCAGACGCAAATCGACGACGCGTGCGTCGGCAAAGGACGCGCCTCGCGTCTTCGCTGTGTCAAGGGCCAGCGCAGTCCACTCCTGCATGTCTCCGACTACGCCGGAGACGATTGCTGGAGGCACGATTTTTCTGGAATTTGCCGGGCGAGGCACAGAAGCCGTCTTCAAGTAGTGCCTTCGGACCAGGAGGCCAGGTAGTGCTCCTGCTCCGGAGAGAGCTTATCCACCAGAATTCCCATCGATTCCAGCTTGAGCTTGGCGATCTGACGATCGATCGGCTCGGGCACCGGATAAACCTGCCGCTTGAGTTCGGAGGCATGCTTCACCAAATATTCAGCGGCGAGCGCCTGATTGGCGAAGCTCATGTCCATGACCGCGGCGGGATGACCTTCGGCGGAACTGAGATTGATGAGACGTCCTTCGGCCAGCAGATAAAGGCGGCGGCCATCTTTCATGGCGAATTCCTCGACGAACGGCCGGGCGGGCTTTTTGGTTATGGCCAGGCGTGCCAGCGCGGGGATATCGATCTCCACGTTGAAGTGGCCGGAATTGCAGAGTACGGCGCCGTCCTTCATCTTCTCGAAATGCTCAGCGCCGAGGACGGATTTATTCCCCGTGACGGTGACGAAGATATCGCCGATTTTGGCCGCTTCGGCCATGGCCATGACACGGAATCCATCCATGACCGCTTCGAGGGCGCGCACGGGATTGATTTCGGTGACGATCACGTCTGCGCCCAGACCCTTGGCGCGCATGGCAATTCCGCGGCCGCACCAGCCGTAACCCGCGACGACAAACTTAAGGCCGGCGAGGAGAAGATTGGTGGCGCGCAAAATTCCATCGATGGTGGATTGGCCGGTGCCGTAGCGATTGTCGAAGAGATGCTTGGTGAGCGCATCGTTCACGGCGATGACCGGATACTTGAGCGTGCCGTCCTTGGCCATGGCGCGCAGGCGAATGACGCCGGTGGTGGTCTCCTCGGTACCGCCGATCACGTTGGGTACCAAATCGAGGCGCTTGGTGATCAGCGTGGTGACGAGGTCGGCACCATCGTCCATGGTGATTTGCGGCTTATTTTCCAATGCGGCGCCGAGATGCGAGTAATACGTGGTATTGTCCTCGCCCTTGATGGCAAAAGTGGGGATGTTGTAGTCCTTCACCAGGCAGGCCGCGACTTCATCCTGCGTAGAGAGCGGGTTCGAGGCACAGAGCGCGACTTCGGCGCCACCGTCGCGAAGCGTGATGGCCAGATTGGCGGTTTCGCTGGTGACGTGCAGGCATGCGGAAAGGCGCAGACCCTTTAGCGGCTGCTCCTTGATGAACCGCTTGCGGATCAACTGCAGAACGGGCATCTGCTGATTGGCCCATTCGATCTTTCGCTTCCCATTCTCGGCCAGGGCCAGGTCTTTGACATCGCCGCTGAGTGAATGCATGGTTGCCACGGTTTCCCCCAAAAACCATCGAACTAATTTATGAGCGAAAGTTCCCGAGAGATCCCTCGCTTGCACCCAGCAGGCGCGACTGTCTATACCGCGCGAGTGCCTCGCCCTCCAGAGGCACGCGCTGGGGGTCCCGCCGCTCGGGATGACCATCCTGATCGGATGGTCACTTAACGAGCGCCGACTTCGGCGCCACGGATCGCGGCCGCCCTGCGCAGCGCTTCGGCCTTATCCGACCGCTCCCAGGTAAACGTTGGCTCGCTGCGACCAAAATGCCCGTAAGCAGCCGTCGGACGATAGATGGGGCGCCGCAGGTCCAGGCTCTCGATGATGCCGCGAGGCGTGAGCGAAAATACGGTGCGAACCAAATCCGTCAGCTGCTCGTCGGGGATGATGCCCGTTTCGAAAGTATCGACCATAACCGAAACCGGTTCCGCTACGCCAATGGCGTAGGCAAGCTGCACCTCAGCACGCCGGGCTAGCCCGGCGGCGACCAGATTCTTGGCCACGTAGCGGGCCATGTAGCAGGCCGAACGGTCCACCTTGGTCGGATCCTTGCCCGAAAGCGCGCCACCCCCATGGCGGCTGTAGCCGCCGTAGGTATCCACGATGATTTTTCTGCCGGTGAGCCCGGCGTCACCCATCGGTCCTCCGACGACGAAGCGGCCCGTGGGATTGATGTGGAACTTGGTGCGGGAATCGAGCAGCGCCGGAGGGACGACGTGCTGGATGACTTCCTTCACGATACTCTCGTGAATTTCGCGATTGGATACGGAGTCGCTGTGTTGCGTGGAGATCACCACGCAATCCACGCGAGCGGGGCGGTCCTCGACATATTCCACCGTAACCTGCGATTTGCCATCGGGCCGCAAAAACGGCAAGTGACCCGCCTTGCGCACTTCGGCGAGCCGGCGCACCAGTTTATGCGCGAGCACAATGGGCAGGGGCATGAGCTCATCGGTTTCGTCGCAGGCATAGCCGAACATCAGGCCCTGATCGCCAGCGCCGCCGGTATCCACGCCCATGGCGATATCCGGAGACTGGCGCTTGAGCGAAGAGATTACGGCGCAGGTGTCGGCGTCGAAACCATACTTCGCGCGCGTATAGCCGACTTCGCGAATCACCCCGCGCACGATTTCGCTGTAATCGAGGACGGCGGAGGTAGTGATTTCTCCCGCGACCATGGCCAAGCCCGTGGTCACCAGCGTTTCGCAGGCGACTCTGCCCATGGCGTCCTGGGAGAGAACGGCGTCCAGGACGGCGTCTGAAATCTGGTCGGCGATTTTATCGGGGTGACCTTCGGTAACGGACTCGGAAGTGAACAGAAAACTGCGCTTCTTCTGGCTCAAACCGTGGCTCCTTCAGGAACTGAGTACCTGACGAAACTTAGATGACGCGAGGACGAAATACGTGCAAACGCGACGCTAACACAGGGGCCCGAGACAGTCAACGCGCTGGACGGAAAGGCATCAGAGCGTCACTGAAGTGGAGCAATCACTGCGCCAACGGAATACAAGAGCGGATTCGAGATCACAGATATGGAGCAGCGACTATTCGCGGTCGCGTTCATCCCCATCCGCGCCGCCGGCCTTTACGGCGACGCCCCTGCCGACGCGGGCCAGCAGGAAGGCGCGGATAAAGGGATCAAGATCGCCATCGAGGACGCGGTCGACATCGCCC
>QHYR01000209.1 GCA_003223315.1 Acidobacteriota bacterium
TCTGCTTGTCGCGTCAGAAACCGAAGGCGTTGATATACCACACGCGATGAACTCAGGGGAAAGCGAAATCACAGCGCCTCATAACAACGCGGGGCTGGATGACCAGATCTCTTCCAGTCGCAGGGGAAGTGTTTTTCTTGACATCCTCTTTTTTTATAGAACGGGCTTTCCGGAAACTGACCCCCTACCCAACGGCACGTGACCATTGCCCTCCAGCGCGCCCGAGTGCTGTACAATGCAAATACTCTTTCCCGGGCGCGAGATTCTGTATGCGGGAGGCCTAAGATGAAAATGAAAGTCGCGGCCTTTTCTATCGGCTTGGCATTCGCAGCAGCCCTGTCGTTGTCTGCTGGCCCCAAGCAGACGATGCTCATGAACCGCCTGGGACCGTCGCAGATGACCCTTTATATCGCCAGCGCCGATGGCTCCGTCGAACGTCCTTTGTTTACCTCCTCCGGGTTCGATTACAACGCTTCGTTTTCGCCGGACGCCAAATGGATTGTGTTTACCTCCGAACGCAACGGCTACGGCCAAGCCGATCTCTATCGCGTGCGCGTGGATGGCTCGGGACTCGAGCGCCTGACCGATGACCCGGCCCTTGACGATCAGGCGGCATTCTCTCCGGACGGAAATCAGGTGGCCTTCGTCTCCACGCGCGGTGCGCATACGGCGAACGTCTGGATCTTGGACCTCAAGACACGCAAGCTGCGCAATTTGACGGGCGGGCCGGCGCTGCAAGCGCCAGCGGGCAAGTTGGACGGCTTTTTCCGGCCCTCGTGGTCGCCCGACGGCCAATGGATCGCGTTTTCCTCAGACCGGAATTTCGACTTCAAGCCGCATGAAGTTCCCCAGCCGGGTTGGGAACATCCGCAGGAGTTGAGCATCTACGTCATTCATCCCGATGGACAAGGGTTGCGCAGATTGACGATGCAGGAAGGCGTTTCCACCGGATCGCCCAAGTGGTCGCCCGATAGCAAGCGGGTGGTATTTTATGAGGTGCCCACCGCGCAGACTTTCGCAGCCCGCATTTACGCGCAGGAGAAGGTCACTTCGCAGATCGTCTCCGTGGACGTGGCCACCGGCGCCAGGGTAGAGCACACCTCGGGCCCCGGCCTGAAAGTTTCACCTCATTACCTCAGCGCGGATAAGATTGCTTATCTCCTTAAGGCTGGGCCGAATGCCGGACTCGCCTTCACTTCGGGCGCCGCGGGCATGAAGGCAATGTTGCGCAATCCGGCGTGGTCGCCGGATGGCAAGCAGGTGGTGTATCAGAAGGTGGATTTTACGGCCCGGCCGCAGAATCAGCCGCTCTACAGCTGGGACGCCGATATGGACGTCCAATACACCGACGTCTTTCCCAGATTTTCTCGCGACGGCAAGCTGGCCATCAGCGACATCAAGAATCTGGCCACGACGGGGACCGCATCGATCTCGGTCATGAACGCGGACGGTTCCGACAGGAAAGTGGTGTTTTCAGATAAAAATGGCGCGGCCTTCGTGCCCACCTGGTCTCCCGACGGGCAGTGGATCGCTTTCGGATTCGGCGGCTTCTTCGGCGCGCGGGAGACCACGCCCGCCAAATTGATGATGGTGCGTTCCGATGGTTCGCAAAAATCCAAGGATCTCACCAAGGGCCTGCCGAATAGCGGATTTCCCACTTGGTCGCCGGATGGAAAGCAGATCATCTACCGTGTTTGGGGAGCCGCCGAGTACGGCCTCCGAGTGCTGGACCTGGACAACGGCTCGATCAAAACGCTGACCACGGAATTGGATAATTTCCCCGCATATTCCCCCGGCGGCGACCGGATCACCTTTACGCGACGCGACGCCAAGACACTCGACTACGATATCTTCACCATGCGCCCGGACGGCACCGAGATCAAGCGTTTGACCACTACCCCGGGGAACGACAGTCACTCTTCGTGGTCGCCCGATGGTAAGTACATTCTCTGGTCCAGCGCGCGCTATGGCTTCAAAGATGAAGCGCCGCTATACGACAATTCCTTCCAACCCTTTGCGCAGATCTTCATCATGAAGGCCGATGGTTCCGACCAGCACGCGCTCACCTATAGCCGCTGGGAGGATTCCATGCCGGCAATTGTGCCGCCGGCAGCAAAGAAAGATGCACTGACGCGTGCAGAGCGCTTGAATTGAGTGGTTGGTGGAGCGGCCCTGCGCAATAGCTCCACCCGGCCGCCAGTGCATCACCATTGACACACGCCAGCGTTGGGCGTATACCCAAACAAATCTATCTGGGGGCTTTCGATGGCAGATCACGAGATAGTGAACCCCGGTACTTCAGCTCCAATTCTGGTTTCGAGGCGCGACCTGATCAAGGGCGTGATCGCGGCGGGCGCAGTGTCTTCCGCGAGCTATCTGTTCCGCGCCTCGACCGTGTGGTCCCAGGCATCCGCTCCTGGTGCGGTGGAGCGGTTGGTCACGCTGACAGTCAATGGCCAGCAGCGGCGCGTCGACGTGATGAAGCAAGAGACCCTGCAGACGACCCTGCGCTACAAACTGGGTCTGACCGGCACGAAGCTCGGATGTGATCGCTCCGAATGCGGCGCTTGTACGGTGCTGGTCGATGACGTGCCGCACTACTCATGCTCGGTGCTGACGCACACCGTGCGCGGCAAGAATATCGTGACCATTGAAGGGCTGGCCGGCGCGGATGGCAAGCTGCACCCGGTCCAGCAGGGCATCATCGATGAACAAGGTTTCCAGTGCGCGTTTTGCATGTCGGGTTTCGTGATGGCGACTGTGGGCTACTTGAAGACCAATCCGAACCCTACTCGAGCTGAACTGGCGCATGGCATTTCCGGCAACCTCTGTCGGTGTCAGGACTACGACAAGATTCTCAACGCCATGATGCGCGGTGCCGAGAATTTGAGGAGGGCTAACCGTGTCTAATAATGTGCCGGCGACCAAGTACAAACTGATCGGCAAGAACTACACCACGCCCGACCTCCTCGCGAAGGTCACGGGCCGCTCGAAGTACGCCGAGGATTATCGCGCCGACGGCATGCTGTTCTGCAAACTGCTGCTCAGCCCGATGCCGCACGCCCGCGTCCGCAGCATCGATGCGCGCGCGGCGCTGGCCATGCCTGGCGTCAAGGCGATCCTCACCGCAGACGAACTCCCTCCTCCGGCTGACAGCATCAACGATAACGGCACAGTGATCCTGGCAAACAAGAGAGGAGATCGCGGGCTCACCATGGAGCCGTTGTTCCAGGGTGATCCGATTCTCGCTGTGGCCGCGGTGGATGAGGTCACTGCTGCGGACGCCATCGAAAAGATTCGCCTGGATCTGGAACCGTTGCCCTTTGTGGTGGATCCGCTGGTAAGCCTGAGGCCGGGCGGGCCGAACGCGAGAACCGACGGCAACGTCTGGGTGCGAGGGGCTCAGCCTCCTGCTACGCCGGGCCGTCCGCCCGCTGTGGTCCCGCCTGAGGTCGCGGTCCTCAAGTGGACCGAAGCAGATTTCGCAGAGGCGAAAGAGGGTCGCCTGCCCATGGGCAAGCCCACCGACGAATGGACAGTTGGCGATGTCGAAGCCGGATTGAAGAACGCCGCGCTCGTTCTTGACGAGACCTTCGTCACGCCCAATTCCAGCCACCAGTGCCTGGAGACTCGCACCGCCATGGCCTACTGGCAAAATGGCAAGGTCTTCGTTCACAGTGGGGCGCAGAGCACCGCCCAAGCCGTCCCAGCGATCGCGCGATGGCTGGGCATCGATCCCGGCAATGTCGTTTTCATCAGTGAATACACAGGCGGCGGATTCGGAAGCAAGATAACGGGCGCCATCTCATTGATTATTCCCGCACTCCTCTCCAAGAAGGCGAATGCGCCTGTGATGATGCGCATCAGCCGCGAGGAAGAGCAGTACATCGGACGCGGGCGTCCAGGCTTCCACGGCCGCATGAAGGTCGGCTTTGCCAGGGACGGCAGGATCACGGCGCTCGATATGTTCGTGATCTGCGATAACGGTCCCTACGACCAGGTGGGCGATGCCGCTTCGTCGGGCCGCATCGTTTCGCTGCTGTATCAGCCGCTGGCCATGCGCTGGCGCGCGGTCACGGTCCTCACGAATACGCCGCCACGCAGTGCGCAAAGCTCGCCGGGAGGCATGCAGGGAATCGCGCTGATGGAGCCGCTGCTGGCTAAGGCTGCGCGGAAGCTGGGGATCGATCAAGTAGCCATCCGGCACGTCAACGCGCCCGAGGGCAAAGCGAAATTCGGACCGCTGATCGCGGGCAAGCAAGCTTACGCCACAAGCGCCTTCCTCAAGGAAGCGCTCGACCGCGGGTCCGAGATGTTCAAGTGGGACGAGAGAAAAGCGCTCCCGAAACGAAGCGGTACGAAGGCGCGCGGCGTTGGGGTATCGAGCAGCTGCTACGTCGGTGGCTCGATCGGGTTCGATGGGCTCTTCGTCATCAAGCCCGACGGCCGGCTCTACATCCAGTCGGGAATCGGCAATCTCGGAACGGAGTCGGTGCACGACGTGCATCGCGTGGTTGCGGAGTTGGTCGGCGTGCCTTGGGAAAAGTGTGAGATCACTTGGGGTAACTCGGCAAAGAACCTGCCGTGGGCTTGCCCTTCCGGCGGAAGCCAAACGACTCACGCCATGACGCGCGCCGCGCATGCCGTGGCCATGGACGCGACGAAGAAGCTTCAGCAGATCGCGGCCAAGGATCTCGGCGGCAAGCCCGAAGAATACCTAGTCGCTAACGAGCGCGTCTTCCGCAGGGGCGGCGGTCCCGGCATGAGCTTGGCTCAGGCGGCCAAGCGCGCCATCCAGCTCGGCGGCATCTACGACGGCCACGAACTGCCCAAGGACATCAATAAGTTTACCGTGGCGTCCGCGACAGCGCTGGCCGGGCAAGGCTTGCTCGCGGTGGCCAAGGATAATTACCCACGCGACGGCGTCACCCATTCCTATGTCGCCACGTTTGCGGAGGTCGAAGTCGACCTCGAAACGGGCCAGTATCGCATTGTCGATTTCCTGGCCTACGCGGACGTCGGCACGGTGATCCATCCGAACGCCCTCGGCGGGCAGATCCTCGGGCGCTCGATACTGGGCATCGGCCATGCCATCGGCCAGAAGTGGGTTTATGACCAGCACTACGGTCTGCCGCTGGCCAAGCGGTTCCACCACACCAAGCCGCCCACGATCCTGGATATCCCGCAAAAAATGCAATGGGCGGCGGTTGGCATTCCGGATCCGGAAACGCCGATTGGTGCCCGCGGCATCGGTGAGCCGCCCGTTGGTGGCGGCTGCGCCGCAATCTTGAACGCCCTGTCAGACGCGCTGGGGGACGAGATCTTCCGGCGGGCGCCGGTCACTGCGGACGCGATTCTCGCGGCGCTCGAAGCGGGCCGCCCGATGCAAGAGCCGCTGACAGCGCACATTTGAGTCTGGCCCCCGTAAGCGCGATGCAATAGAGACCAGCGGAGAGAGCGCAGGAGGACGCAAATATGGCCGTGATACACGATGTGATGCCGGCGTTCGAACTTTTTCAACCGGCGACGGTCGACGACACGATGCGGTTGCTCGGCCAGTACCGTGAAGACGCCTGGGTGATGGCGGGTGGTTTGGACACATTCGATTGGCTGAAGGATCGCATCAAGAGGCCGAAAGTCGTGGTCGACTTGAGCCAGGTCAAAGAACTGAGCGGAATCCGCGAGGCGGACGGGGGCCTGGAGATCGGGGCGACGACTACGTTGACGGAGGTAGTGCGACATCCTGTCATCCGGGAAAAATACAGCATCCTGTCAACGGGAGCCGAAGCGGCCGCGTCACCCCAGA
>QHYR01000052.1 GCA_003223315.1 Acidobacteriota bacterium
CAATAGGCAACCTCGAAGATATTACGGTCCGCGCCCTGCGCCTGTTAGGCGAGGCGGACCTGATCGCCTGCGAGGACACCCGGCACACCGCCAAACTCCTGAATCATTATGGGATCCACAAACCGACTCTCAGCTACCACCAGCACAATGAAGCCTCGCGCGCTGACGAACTGCTGAAGCGCCTGGAGCAGGGCGCGCAAATTGTCTTGGTGAGTGACGCAGGTACGCCCGTTATTTCCGATCCCGGCCACCGCCTGGTTTCGCTATGCCTCCAAAGACAAATTCCCGTTATCCCGATTCCAGGCCCCTCGGCCGTGATCGCCGCGTTAGCGGCTTCAGGACTTCCTGCGGAGGAGTTCTTGTTTGTGGGTTTCCTCCCCTCGCGGCCAACCGCGCGGCGCAAAGTACTCCAGAACCTCGCTAAGGAAACCCACACCCTCGCGCTCTATGAAGCGCCCCATCGGCTCGTGGATACCCTTTCTGACGCACTGGAATGCCTGGGCCGACGCCAGGCGGTCATCGCCCGCGAGATCACAAAAGTGCACGAGGAGTTCCTGCGCGGTGATCTGGCAGAGCTACTCGTCCGCGTGCAACAGCGACCGGTTCGCGGCGAGATCACCATTCTCATCGGCCCGCCGCTGCCCGGCGGTGAAAAAAAACACCAATTGTGCGTAGCGCCTCTGCGCGAGCGCGTGGAACAAATCATGCGTGAGCGGCAAATCGACCGCAAAGCGGCCCTGAAGCTTGCCGCCCGCGAGCGTGGCTTGACGAAACGCGAAGCTTACAAGCAATTAGTAAGAAATGCGTAATCTCCTGTTTTCAGAGAATTACGACTGGGCGTGTGATCGAAAAGAACCGTGCGGCTTACGGTGTTCCCATCGTGGCAAGTCCAATGGCAAAGAAAGCGTCCACGCGCTCCAGGATCTCACCCGCCGAACGCGCCGTGGTCACCTGCTGCCGGAGCTCGGCGCCGTTCCGAACGCCATGCGTAAACCAGCACGCGAACTGCTTCATTTTCCCAATCGCGTGGGACCACCCCGCATCGCGCAGATGGCGGAAATATCTCGAAAGCAAATCGTAGCGATCGCCATCCGAGGGCTCCCCATAGCGCCCCGTAGCAACAAACTGTTCGATCTGGCTGAAGATCCACGGATTCGTGCTTGCTCCGCGCCCAATCATTACGGCGTCGCAGCTGGTCTCGCGCATCATACGCAGCGCATCTTCGGGCGCCCGAATATCACCATTGCCGATCACGGGTATGCCAACTGCTTGCTTGACTGCGCGAATCAGGTCCCAATCCGCAGATCCGGTATAGCCTTGCGCACGCGTTCTGGGGTGCACCGCAACAGCTTCCACGCCGACTGCTTCTGCCATGCGGGCGACTTCTACGGCCACGATGCTCTTCTCGTCCCAGCCGGCCCGCGTCTTGATCGTCAGCGGAATGCGCACGGCGCTGCGAACGGCGCGCAGCAGCTCCTCCAGCGCGCGAAGGTCGCGTAATAGCCCCGAACCGCCGCACTTCACCACCTTCTTCGCCGGACACCCCAAGTTGATGTCCACGACGTCGAACCCGAGGTCCTCCACCAGCGTCGCGGCGTCGGCCATCACCCGGGGATTCACGCCGAAAAGCTGCGCCGTGATGGGGTGCTCGTCAGGCTGGAAGTAAAGGTATCCGAGCGTTCGCGCCGCGTTGCGCGTGACGCCTTCGGCGCTCGTGAATTCCGTCATGATCAGCCCGCAGCCGCCGAGGCTTCGGATCATGCGCCGGAAGATCGTATCGGTAACGCCGGCCATCGGCGCGAGCACCGTCGCTGGTGCGATCTCAATGTCGCGGATCCGAAAGCTGTTCCACATCGTCAATCCAAACTCCCGCGTTTTGCCATTGTTTCCAATTCCGCAGTCTGAGCTTACTCGCGATCGGGCCGGCCGTTAGTTTGCGCCGAGCCGCTCAATCTCGAAAGGTGTGATGCCAAGGCGTCGTTAGAACCCTGAAAAAATCCTTCCACGAGTCGCGCGACGGCATGGGTACGGGCCTGGTCCGCCGAGAGATGGGGTTTATAGAGCCACGCACGGCCGGCCTTCTTCCGCTCCACCACGCCCTTCTGCGCTAAGCGATCGAGGATGGTCATAATCGTGGTGTACGCACGTGGACGGGTGTTCGCCAGCGACGCATGAATATCCCGCACGGTAGCCTCGCCCAAACGCCACAAGGCATTCATGCAATCGAGCTCCAGCGGCGCAAGATCCAGTATGGAGCGGCGAATCGCTCGGCCAGGGGAATTGGACATTAGACCGTCTTTCTAAACAATCTTCGTGTTGACTTCTGTTTCCGTGCCAGGCTTGTGCTCATTCTCCGGCGCGGCCGTAGCTGCCTTTTCCGCCGGGGCCACGCGAAATTGGTCCAGGCGAAGCAGCTTTCGATTCAGGGCCGAGCTAAAGGCGGTCCAACCGGCTTCGCCTCCGTCAGTGCCCAGAACAGCGCGCGCTGCGGCCATTTTTGAATCCAGATCATCGAGGTAATGCAGCACCAACGCCTCGCGAAACATGGGCAGCTTAGGCGAGCCGAATTCATATTCGCCGTGGTGGCTGATCAGCAAATGCTTCACCAGAGTCTTGTAGTCAGCCGGGAAGCCCTCCAGGCCATTCATTCTCCCGGTCACCTGCTCGAGGCCCAGGACGATATGCCCCAGCAGTTGCCCGTCATTTGTGTAATGAATCGCGCGCTCGTAGCAAAGCTCATCGAGTTTGCCGATGTCGTGCAGAATCGCTCCCGTTAGCAATAGATCGAGATCCAGCTCGCGATAGTGCTGCGCAGCCAGGCGGCACAGATCGCACAAACTGACGATATGCTCGAGCAGGCCGCCCAGGAAAGCATGGTGCATCATTTTCGCCGCCGGGGCGCGCTTCAAGCGCGGAGATATTGCGGGGTCCTCAATAACTCCGCAGACAAGGCGGCTCAACCAGGGATTCTTGATCGTTGCAACATGCTCACGCAACCGGCCATAAAGCTGCTCGATGTCCTCCGCGGTATGAGGAAAATAATCCGACAGATCCACTTCCGCGGGCTCGGCGCGGCGGAGTTTCTCCACGGCCAGTTGCAGCCGGTTCTTGTAATTTTCAACGCGCGCCTGAACCTTAATAATGTCGTCGCGATCGAAGAGAGCCGCCAAGCTCTCCGCATTATCCCAGAGACGCGCCTCGATCGTTCCGCTTCGATCGCCGAGCTCCAGGCGCAAAAAAGGCTTACCTTCGCGCGTCGAGCGCAGCTCTTTTTCACAAACGAGGAAAAAGGACGTAATGCTGGTGTCCGGTGTCAAATCAGAAACGTAGGCGGCTTTCATTCAGTCGGGTTTACTGCCTGGGACAGGCGTCGCCGACGTTGGCGCCGACTTCTTCTTTTTCTTGTCGTCGTCAGGCGTTGGAGGAACCTCTTCGATTGTGCTGGACGGTACGGCGGCCGTATCCGCATACCCCGGCTTCACCGCGACGTAGCTGTCTACCCTCAGCGTTTCCAGATACGCGCGCAGCGTCGGCCGCAATTGCTCATTGTAGAGGCGGTCCTGGATTTCGGTGTCGACCTTCTCCTCCGGCTGCTGCCCGGCAGCATAATGCTCTCCCACTTGCAGGATCAAAAATCCCGTCTTCGTGGGGATTACATCTGTCGTTTGAAGCCGCTGCAGCGCAAACACGGCTTGTTCGATGTTGGGGGCAAGCTGACCGTGCTCGAACCTGCCCAGGTCTCCGCCCTGTTTGGCCGTGCTGCCGTCGGAGAAATGCTTGGCAAGTTCTCCAAAATCCTCGCCGTTCTTGACGCGTTGCAGCAGGTCATCCGCCTTCTTTCGCAGGGCGGGTATTTCCGATTCCTGTTTCCCCTCGGTGCTGACGAAGATCTCCCGGAGCGTAACCAGCTCGGGGCGCACGAACTCGGCCTTATGTTCGTCGTAATACTTCTGCACCGTCACATGGTCCAGGATAATTTTCGATCCCACCTCGTGCCGGATCACTTCCTGCTGGAGCATCTGGTTTCGGATGTTGTTCTTGAAGTCCTCGAAAGAGACGCCGCTTTTGTCGATCTGCGTCTCCAGCTCTTCCATTGAGGCGATATTGTTCTGGATGCGAATCTCATCCAGACGCTTGATCACGTCGGTCTCGACGTTGACGCCCATATCCTTGCCGCGCTGAACAAGCAACGAGTTATCTATAAGGTCGCGCAGAACGTTCTTATCTTCCGCCGCAACCCTTTGATTAATCTCTTCCGGCGTGCACTTGGGACAATCCTGCTGCGCTTCCTGTTGCATCTCGCTTCGCGCGCGCTCCAGGTCGCTGCGGGTGATCGCGTCGTTATTTACGCGCGCAATCACCTCTTCCACAACCACGCTCTTTTTCTGTGCCAGGCACGAGAGCGCCGGGGCCAGCAGCATTATCCCCGCGCAGATACACACATTCTTCAGCATCTTTCTCCTTTGCAATTCTAGCTCCCCGTTTCCAGTGGAAGCAATACGTTTCCGATGGCCTCTGCAATGCTCCTGTTACTGCGTTCCAGAGTGATGGTTAGGACGCCACTCGGGTCGAGCTTCGTGCCTTTTTCCTTTCTCACCAAACGCACCAGCCTTTCCGGACGGACCGAGGTCGTCGGGTAGAATTTGATGACGGCCTCATTTGCCCGGCGATCCACGGACGAGATTTGCAGCCGCTCGCAAAGCGATTTCAAGACCGCATAATCCAGCAGGTTGTTTATCGCAGGGGGCGGCGGGCCAAAGCGGTCTGCGAGTTCGCGCCGGAGAATCTCTCTCTCGTCTTCATTACGTATCTCCGCGATCCTCTTGTAGGTACGCAAACGCAAGCTTTCGCTGGGCAGGTACTCGGGCGGAATACGAATATCCATGCCGAGATTCAGTGTGGCGCGAAGCTCGGGTTGCTCTGCTTCACCCTTCTTGGCGGCCACGGCGCGCTCCAGCATCTGAGTGTAGAGATCGAACCCAATGGCGGCGATATGGCCGTGTTGCTCGCGGCCCAGCAGATTTCCGGCGCCGCGCAGTTCCAAGTCCAGCGCGGCAATGCGAAAGCCAGCGCCGAGTTCGCTGAATTCACGCAGCGCCGCCAGCCTGCGCCTTGCCACCGGAGTCAGAGAGGCCTCCGGAGGAACCAGCAAATATGCGTAGGCGCGCTGGTTTGACCGTCCTACTCGGCCGCGAAGCTGGTAAAGCTCCGAAAGACCAAAACGGTCGGCGCGATTTACGATGATGGTGTTGGCGAGCGGTATGTCCAAGCCGTTTTCGACAATCGTGGTGGACACCAGCACATCCGCCTCGTCGCGAATGAACTGGAGCATCACCTTCTCCAGTTCTCGTTCGCCCATCTGCCCGTGCCCGACCACGACCCTCGCCTTGGGCGCCAGCTTCTGAATCAGGGCCGCCATGGAGTAAATGGACTCCACGCGGTTATGCACAAAAAAGACCTGCCCCTCCCGGTCCAATTCCTCGACGATGGCCCGCCGGATCGCCGATTCGGAGAAGGGCGCGACCACGGTTTGAATCGCCAGCCGGTCCTTTGGTGGTGTTTCGATCACGGACATGTCGCGCAGCCCCACCAGCGACATATTCAGGGTCCGCGGAATGGGCGTCGCCGTCATGGTCAGTACGTCCACGTTCCGGCTCATTTCTTTGAGCCGTTCCTTGTGGGTCACGCCAAACCGTTGCTCCTCGTCGACGATAAGCAATCCCAGATCGTGAAAAACGACGTCTCGCGAGAGCAGTCGGTGTGTGCCGATCAGGATATCCACCTTGCCTGCTTCCAGGGCAGCCAGCACCTCCTTTTGCTCTCGCGGACTGCGGAACCGGCTCAGCATCTCGACGCGAATCGGAAACGCCGCCATGCGGCGCCGAAATGTCTCGTAGTGCTGGAAAACCAAAACCGTGGTGGGCGCGAGCACGGCCACCTGTTTGGAATTGGCCACAGCCTTGAAGGCCGCGCGCATCGCCACCTCAGTTTTTCCATATCCCACGTCGCCGCAAAGAAGGCGATCCATGGGCGTCGGGGTTTCCATATCGCGTTTTATATCGGCAATCGCCGTCGCCTGGTCGGGCGTCTCTGAAAATTCAAACGCATCCTCGAATTCGTGCTGCCAGGGCGCGTCCGGAGCGAATCCATACCCCGTTGCCGTCTTTCGCTCCGCGTACAATTCCAGCAATGTGTCGGCAAGATCGGTCAGGGACTTGCGCACGCGGGTTTTGCGCGCGGTCCAAGCCGTGCCACCTAGACGATCCAGTTGCGGCTTGGTGCCCTCCAGGGAGCGATAATTCTGAACCAGATCCATTCGTTCCAGCGGAACATACAGCCGCGCGTCATCGGCATACTGCAAGCGCATGAACTCACCGCGGCGGCCATCGCTCTCGATCGTCTGCAGTCCCTCGAATTGCCCGATTCCGTGGTCCACGTGCACCACGTGATCGCCCGCTTTCAGCTCGCTGAAATCACTGAAGAAACCTGCAGTTTTTGGGCGCTGCCGCGGCCGTTCGTGCGCCGGTGCGGTCTCGAAGAGATCGCCGGTGCCGTAGAAAGCCAGCTTCGCCTCCGGGATTACAAATCCCTCCGGCAGCGGGGCGCGAAGCAAGACGGCAGCCGGAGCACTTCCCGAGGTGACTTCCTCGACAAGTCGCGCGCCGGTCGCGCTCTGTTCGAGTTCTCCCAGGCGATACGGGACATCATATTCACGGCAAAGGTCGGCGAGCCGCTCGAGCTCGCCGGAACTGGCGGCGGCGATCAGGACTTCGTCGCCGGCGCTGAGCCGTCCTCGAATCTCCCCCAGAAATGCCTGAATTTGTCCGTGATACCGCGCGGTTGGCTGAACCTTGAGTGTGCGGGGATCCCTGCCGTCCCGGTGCAGTGGCAATTCCTCCAGGCTAAACCGCTGCTGGCGATCGAGCGCTTTCTTCCACTGGTCTTCTGGCAAAACGAAAGGAACCGCAGCATCTCCGGCGAGTGAAGCAGAATCGGCCAGCAGCCGGTCCCGCGACTTCGCCGCCCTTTGGGCGATTTCCTCCGGTTCATCCAGCACGAGCAGAGTGCCTTCGCGAAGATCGAACAAGGTTGCCGCTCTCTCCGCCTCCGTTTCCTCTATGGCGGCCTGGAACCTAGGAAAATCGAGATCCTCATCATCACGCCGGCTTGCCGTTAACGGAAACTCGGTCAGCGGCGGCAAGATCACGCGATTGACCGGCCCGGTGGAACGCTGCGTATCAGGGTCAAATTCGCGCAGCGACTCCACCATGTCGCCTAGAAGCTCGATACGCGCAGGTCTTGCCGCCTCCGCAGGGAAAACATCGAGTATTCCGCCGCGCACGCTGAACTGGCCCTCCATTTCCACCAGTTCCGTTCGCATGTATCCGGTCTTCGCGAGATGCGCGATTACCTCCTGCAAAGAAATCTCTGCGTCCCGCGTGAGCGAGAGCGACAACGATTCATAGAATTGGGGGGCGGCGAAACTCAGGAGTGTGGCGTCAATCGGCGCCACTACGATCGAGCCTTGGCCGCTGACGAAACGAGCGAGCGTGGAGGCGCGCACCTCGAGAATTTCAGGGTGGGGTCCCGCGCCCACTCCCGGCAGCGTATCGAGTGCGGGGAGCAGCAAAACAGGCGCCGCGGAATTGCCGTTGAGCGTGCGATAGAAGAATTGCAAAACCTCCAGGAGGGACGCGGCTCGGCGCTCGTCCTCCACCAACACCAGGGCCGGCCGGCGCAGCTCTGTCGCCGCCAGCGCGGTGACAAGTGCTTTGGCAGGGCTCGTCAATCCCGCCATTTTTTCGGCAGGTGAACCTTGCCGCAGCGCTTCAAGCGCATCATCTATGGCAGGGAGACCTGCCAAATGGCCGAGAAGTTCGGTGACTGCCGGGAAAAGCATCAGTGGGTCGCCGGGTGCGAAGGGCTCTGAGGGAGCTTACGAATTTTCCGCAGAATGCTGGTTGTGGAATACCCCGGCTCCAGTGGTACGGAAACCACGCGTCCGCCCGCCCCTTCCACCTCCTCGCGGCCGACAATTTCCGTGGGGCCCCAATCGGCGCCCTTGACCAGCACGTCGGGAAGCAACTGCCTGATGAGCGCGCCTGGGGTAGGCTCGCTAAATAGAACGACGAAATCGACGGCTTCCAGCGCCGCCACTAATTCCGCCCGTTCATCCTCGGCGATCACCGGCCGCGAATCGCCCTTCGCCGTCCGCACGCTCGCGTCACGATTCAATCCCACCACCAGAACGTCGCCCAGCGAGCGAGCTTCCTCCAGCGTGCGAATGTGCCCGGGATGCACCAGGTCGAAGCATCCGTTTGTAAACACAACTCGACGCGAGCCGCGATTGGCGCGGCTGACAAGCGCGATCAATTCTTCTTGCGAAACAACGCGCCCCATCTGTTTCCACACGGGCGACATCACATCAACACCAAATTTTAACATGCGACGCCTGTTGCTCGCCGGGCGACAGAGCCCCGTCGCCTTCCTCTTCGGTGATATACTCGCCCCGATTGTTATTAAGACGGATTGCTTGCCAGACCAATCGCTCCGGGCTGATCGCGGCGGATTAACGCCTGTCGATGTCTCCAGCCGTCCATCCCGACTCCAGCCCTGGATCGCAAAGAGCTGAATCTATGGCCTCGCGGCGGATTGCCATCGTTGGCGGAGGACCTTCCGGAGCTCTGTGCGCCGAGCGGCTTGCCTCCGCCGGCTTCCAGGTCGATCTTTTCGATGAGCACCTCGCCTGGGAAAAACCCTGCGGTGGAGGCCTCACGCATAAAGCCGTCCTTAACTATCCATTCTTGCTCAATGGCCCGCACCCCAAAAAAATGATTCACCAGGTCCAACTGATCTCCGGCAATGGCGACCGGGCGCACTTGTGCCTCGACCATCCGATCGTCATCTACTCTCGTGCTGTCCTGAATGGGCTACTGCTCGAGCGAGCGGCAAGCGCCGGATGCCGGATCGTCCGTTCTCGTGTCAGCTCCGTAGACATCACCGGCGAAAGGCCGTCCTTCACTGCCGAAAATGCCATGCAGTTCGCCGATTTCCTGGTCTTGGCCTCGGGCGCGCGAAACTCATTTTTTCCTGCCACCCGCCCGCTGGCTCCCGCGGATTTGGAGATCACCCTGGGTTACTTCGTCCGCTCACACGCGGACGCCATTCAAGTGAAATTCGTGCGCGGCTTGCAGGGCTACATTTGGTCTTTCCCGCGCTGCGACCATCTCTCCGTCGGAATCTGCGGCAGCCTGGCCCGGCATACCAGCCGCGAATTGCATCAGCATCTGGCTCAATTCATGCGCGAGGAGCGTATCTCCACCGAAGACGCCCGCTTCTATAGTCACGTGCTGCCTTCCCCTCGCGCTCACACCCTGGCGTCACGCCGGATCGCCGGGCGCAATTGGGCCCTCATCGGCGACGCCGCTGGATGGGTGGATCCGATCACCGGCGAAGGCCTCTATTACGCCTTGCGTTCGGGCGAGCTCTTGGCAGAATCGCTCGTCTCCGGCCAGTCCGAGCTGTATCCTCGGCGCGTCCGCGACGATTTCTCGGCCGACCTCGAAGTTGCCGCACGGATCGCTCGCAACTTCTATCATGGAAACTTCTTGGGAGGCGCAGTTACCACGCGCATGATCCAATTCATCGCCCGCAGCACGACTTTTCGCACCATGATCGCCGACCTCTTCAGTGGGGCGCAAAACTACTCCACCCTCAAGAGGCGTCTCTGGACGCAACTCGCCGCCACCCTCGCAGAAGTGCTCGACAGCATTTTTCGCACCGCCAAATCGACCACCCCTAGCCCCAGCCCAGGCGATGCCTGATCCCGGCCTGCGGCGCAGAATGAACATCTCGGCGCAGACCACGGCTCCTAGCCCACTCATGGGGAGTCTTTAGATTAGAACGCGGTGCGGCGTACGGCGGGCTTGCGCGTTGGGGGCGGAATTAGACTTGCCATTTTCCGGATCATGGCCAGGACGAGGCGCTTGTCACCATCCGATAAGCTCGTGCTGTATCGCTTGATCTCCGAAAGGAACCGAATCTCGTCCTCCGAGAGCTCGCCCAGCATTTTCTGCGTATCGCGATCGTGCGCCGTCTCCGTTCCGGGGAAGAAATCGGCCAAACTGATGTCCATCGCTTCGGCTATTTTTGCCAGAGTCTCGAGCGACGGCACCGTATGCCCGTTTTCCACCCGTGAGAGGTAACATCGGAGGAGCCCGGTGCGGCGTTCGATGTCGCCCTGCGATAATCCTCGCTGGCCGCGATAGGTTCGGATGACCTCGCCGATATTGACTTTGGGCTTCTCCTTCGGCATCCGATCGTTTCCTTAAACGCGCGGTATCTTAAAACGTGCGGTATCTTACGCAGGCCACCATGGGCGCGCAAGAGGATTTTGGTCCCTCGTGCTCATGAGTACATGGGAACCGAGAGACTGAATTCCGGGTTAGAAGGCCGCGCAAGCTACCCTCCTGGTTGAACGCACGCAGAGGCAACGGGCCCGCTTCCTAATCGGCCATTCACTAATCAGAAAGAACCGGGAATTGCCAGGCCAGAATGCGCCGGGGTTGCGTGGGGATTGCCGAAACTCGCGCCTTGGCCTCGGAATTTGCCGCCACTACGGCGCAACCTGGTTGCAGACGTCCGGCTGGCCGCCCGGACAGCAGCTTGACCCTGCTGCTGTACTGTCTCTCTGTTTGCGTGATTTGCTGGCCAGGATATTTGGTCGTCTTCGCTTGGTTCCAAAGTACGGCGCGCGATCCGCGATGGTCCTTTGCCGCGGAACTTAACTCCGTGTTCGCGCTCGGTTTCGTATCGACATCGTTCGAGGGGATGCCTCCATCGGCAGATGCAGCGGCGAAGCTGATGGAGAGAATCTCGCCGATATCATAAAGTCGAATCTTTCCGTTCGCTTCAAACTGCACGGCACGCTCAGTGCCGCCCAGATATTTCCCTTGCACGAAATTGCCATTTTTCAATTGCAAACTGTCGGCGTGCACTCCTGGCACGAGAAGCAATAAAATTCCAGCCATGGCTATCAAAATTGTCCGGAGATGCCACATGGCGTCCTCCTGGTTTCTCTGAGGTGAGCCCTTCGTGGCCGCGACGGCACTTCACGAAGTCCGCCTGGACTAGAGCTTTCAGGATACACCCGTCGCGTGGCTGCAAGCGCTAGTTTATCGAGGGGTACAGCAAACCTGGTATGCAGCAGTTGTGAGGATCTTCAATCGTGTGGCTCCCGCCGCGTTCAATAAATCCGCAGCGGGAGCCAAGCGCCTAAAACCGGAACCACACTACTGCGGCCCGAGCTCCAAAATTACAAACGAGTTTGGAATTGGCTGGGGACGCGGACGTGGATTATCCGCAGTCGGCGCGCCCGCAGGCTTATAGTCCGCCGTTTCGGTGAAGACGTGATGCGTCTTCGGATCGAGCGCCATCGTACGAGCGCCAAATTGCGTGTTGACGTTGCCCACGATGGTGTATTTGTCCGGTGAGTCCTGGTGAATAACGGTCAACAACCCTTCCCGGCACGTCGCAAAAATTAGCCCCGTTCCCGGATCGAACCCATTGCCGTCGGGATCTCCCCCGATGGCCGGTGTGGCCACCACTTTGCCCGTGTCCGGGTTGAACACCGCGATCATCTTGTCGCACGCAGCAAAAAAGCGATGGTTCTTGGTGTCTGCTGAAAGAGCGGACGGGCCGTCACAAGGCGCGAGAGACCAGGTCCCCTTCACGGCCAGTGTTTTGGTATCGAACTCCATGATGGAACTCTTGTCTTCCAGGTTGACGAACATGTTGCCCCGGCCGTCCAGCGCCGGCTCCTCTGGTCTTCCACCCAGATTCACCGTGCCTACAACTTTGTCCGTGGTGGCGTCGATCACGGTGGAGTTATTGCTCTTGCCGTTCATCGTGAACACCCGCTTGGTTGCGGGATCATAGATAATCGAGTCTGGGTTGTCGCCCGTGGTCTTGATCTCGCCAATGGGCTTCAGCGTTTTCAGATCAAAGACGGTCACCGTGCCCGCTCCCCCGTTGCTGGTGTAGCCCTTGTTCAGGTCCGCCACAATCGCCGCGCCGTGAATCCCTTTTGTATTCGGCAGGTCGCTGATTACCTTGCCGCTCACCTCATCGACGATCATCATATGATCGCCGCGTGCCACGTACAGGCGATGTGCATCGGGATCCACTCTAATGTAGTCCCATCCGCCTTCGCCTCCCACCGGGATTCGCCTCAGCACTTTGTAACTCTGAGCCGATGCTGTGCCCGCGGAGATAAGCACCAGCGAAGAAGCAAGTACGCAGGCCCAGCACAACCGTCCTACGAAACCTCGCCGCCCCATATAAGCATCCTCCTTACTTGCTGAATGGGCCCCGCTGCATCATTTTCGGAACCCTATTCGGATCAATTCCCGCACATTTCGTCACAGACTTCGTCGCTCACCTCTACGCCTCGACGACCAGCTGGCTCTTCCGAGTCATGAAAAACTCCATCGCCGGCGTGATGACGAGCGACAAAATCATCGAAATCAGGATCCCTCCGATGACCGCAATGGCCAGAGGTTGAAGCATCTGCGAACCCGAGCCGATGGCCAGCGACAGCGGCAGCATGCCGGCCACCGCGGCCATCGCCGTCATAACAATCGGACGAAGCCGGCGCCGTCCTGCCTGCACCAGGGCTTCTTCGGCCGAGAAACCTACAGAACGGAATTTCTGGTTCGCGTCGAGCAACAGGATGCCGTTCTTGGCCACGATGCCGATCACCATGATCAACCCCATGAACGAAGAGACGTTAAACGTCGTGCGCGTAATGAGCAACGCAAAGAAAACGCCGGAGGTGGAGAGCACCGCCGATGAGAGAATCGCCAGCGGCGCGGAAAATGCCCGGAACTCCAGCAGCAAAACGACAAAAACAAGAACCAGAGCAAGCAGCAGCACTACCACCAGATCGTGAAAGGACTTCTGCTGCTCCTTATAAGTTCCTCCGTACTCCACCCGGATCGATGGCGGCAGTTTCAGATCGCTCACCGACTTTTGCACTTTGGCAACGCCTGTCCCCAGATCGAGTCCTTCCAATCGGGCCTTCACTTCTACGTCCCGCTGCAAATTATCGCGAATGATTTCCATCTGTCCCGGGAGTTCGCTGATATCCGCTATTGCCCCCAGCGTGGCCGTTCCGCCGTTTGAATTCACAAGAAGCGTATTCTTCATCGCTTCGAGCGAAGATCGGCTCTGTTTGGGGTAACGCACCCGCACGACGTACGGCCGGTCGTTAATGACTACCGGAGTAGTTGCCGGCTCGCCGTCGACGATTGCGGAGGTCACTACATTGAGCTGATCGGTCGTGAAACCTGCCTTCGCCGCTCGCACCGGATCGACCGCAAAAACCACGGCTGGACCGCTCGTCGTACTGTCTATGCCATTGTCGATATCGACGACGACCTTCTTCCGGTTGACTTCAATGGCGCCGATGGTATCCGCCACTCGCGGCGCCCATTGGTTCATGGCCCCTACATCGTCGGTGTAAAGCTTGACCACGATCGGCTGGGGCGCCCCAGTCAAATCGCCAATCATGTCCTCCAGCACCTGGTGGAAATCGACATCAACCGCAGGTTCAGCAGCGGTGACCTTCCCCCGCACTTCCGCAATGATCTCGTCTATGGGACGGCTGCGCTGATCCTTGAGTTTGACAGATATGTCTCCGGTGTTCACCTCGGTCACAGCCGCCAAGCCCAATTGCAGGCCTGTACGCCGAGAAATGCTCTCCACTTCGGGCACGCTCCGCACGATTTGCTCCATATGCGAAACCATTCGGTTGGTCTCCTGAAGCGAACTGCCGGGCGGTGTCACATAGTCGAGAATGAAGCCGCCCTCGTCCATTGCCGGAAGCAGGTCACTCCCCAGCGCCTTGTAGCTAAAGTAAGAAATGACGATCAAAATCGCGCAGAGGCTTCCAAGCCACACCGGATGCGCGAAAGCTCGGCGCAGCCAGCGCTCATAGAACTGGATAATGCGCTCGAACCACCCTCCTCTCAGAGAGGCTTCCTCAGCCGCCATCATGCGCCGGATCTGTTCCATCTCCGCCGATTCGGCGCCGGCCGCTTCCACATGTGGCATCCGCCCTTGCGGCCCATCGACGCCGTTATCGAATTCCTCCGGGCCTCCGTTCGTTCCGTTCGCCCCGTTTATCTCCGGTACGGCAGCGGGCTTTCCGCGCCGGATCAAAAACGTCCCCAGATTTGTGGTCCAGGAGAGCGCCAAGACCAGCGACGTCAGCAACGAAACGCTCATGGCAATGGCCAGAGCGCGGAAGAACGTTCCCGTCACGCCGGTAATGCTGATCAGCGGCAAGAAAACCACAATCGGCGTCAGCGTCGAACCGATTAGCGGAACGGTCAGTTCCTTCAAAGCGCTGGCCGTGGCTCGCAGCGGCCCTTCACCGCCATCCCTGTGCAGAACGATGTTCTCCACCACCACGATCGCGTCGTCAATCACCAATCCGCCGGCTGCGGCGAGTCCCCCAAGCGTCATCATGTTGAAACTCTGTCCCATGATTTTCATCACGATGAACGTCACCATGATTGTCACCGGCACCACCAGGCCGGTCATGATGGCCGTGCCCCAGTCTCGCAGGAAGAGCCAGATAATCAGCCCGGCCAGAAAAAGTCCGATGGCGATCGCATCGCGCACGCTGCCGATCGACGCCTTGACGATATTGGACTGATCGTAAAAGACCCGCAGGTCCACGCCGGACGGCAGGCTCGGAGCCATATCCTGGATCGCCTGGTGAACTTCATTGGCCACTTCGACGGTATTGCCGTCCGGCTGCCGGTTGATGCTCACCAGCACGGCGGGCTTTCCATTCGCCGTGACCACCGTGTATGCAGGCGCCGACGAAGGCGAAACCGTGCCGATATCCCTTATTCGCACAGGGACGTCGCCATTGGTCTTGATCACGATATCCCCGATCTGGTCGGGGCTTTGCGCTTGTGCGGTCACCAGACCCAGGAAGAGCTGGTGATTGCGGCTGAGCAGGCCCGGAGAATCGATCAGGTTCGTGTGATTCACAGCATCCAGAATGTCCTGCAGCGCCACATGCGCCCGGAGCATGCGCGCCGGATCGGGCGTGATTTGAAACTCCGGCTGCTGCCCGCCCTGCACCAAGACGCTGGCCACCCCGGCCAGCCGGTTCAGGCGGGGCTTGAGCTGGTAGGTTGCCAGTTCCCAGAGTTGTGTCTGGGGAACTTTGTCCGAAGTGATGCTGTAGCCCAGAATCGGAAAGCTCGCAAAATCGAGCCGGTGCGCCTCGATCTGAGCGGTCGAGGGCAACGTGCTCTGAATCCGCGCGATTGCCGAATCCACTTGCTGGAGCGTCAGGATCATGTCTACGCCCCAGTCAAAGTCCAGGTCGATTTCCGCCGAACCGCGGCTGGTAATCGAGCGAACCTGCAGCAACCCGGGAACGCTATTGACCGCCTCCTCGATGGGCCGCGTAATCGTTACTTCCATCTGATTGATGGGCATGACGCCGTTATCCACGCCGACGATGATTCGCGGAAAGTTCGTGGTGGGAAACACGGCGATGGGAAGCGTGAAAGCCTCGTATATTCCGACCACCGCCAATGTAAGGATCATGAAGATGATCGATTTGGAATGACGCGCAAACCAGTAGTGATTGGGATCATTGATCGGCGCGACACGGCGCGGCGGGGTCAAGATCGTAGTCCCCGCCTTGACTGAGGTCGTTGTCGTTATCTTGTTGTCCATGGAATGTACCGTCAACCTGCTCCCAAAGTCCTAGAGCGCTGGAACCGTCCGATCGCGGCGCATGGCCATCCGTCTCATTGGTTCTCGTCGTCCTCTTCTGGAATATTCGGCGGAGCCGCGACCTGTATGTTCGTCTTCGCCAGGACCGGATCGTCTTCTTGCGAAAGCGCGAAGGCGCCCACGGTCACCACGCGCTCTCCGCCCAGCAAGCCCTCCGTGATCTGCACGTCTCCGGCATCTCGGATCCCAACTTTCACCTTCTTCTTGTGCGGCTTGTTGTCAGTATCCAGAATAATTACCGAGGTATCCCCCTGCGAACTAGTCAGAAGGGCCTCGGCCGGAATCACGATGGCGTGTGGGACCGCCTGCGCCACGATTTGTACCCGCACGCTACTTCCCGGCTTCAAACGATCGCCGGGATTGGGAGCCTGCACCCACACCTCCACCGTCGTGCTGTTGGGATCGAGTGCCGGACTCACCAGGCTGACCTTGCCTTTGAGCGCTCCCGGCTGGCCCGGCACGGAGATCGTCGCGGCGTCGCCCACCTTGAGCTGCGACGCCTGCTGCTGATCGATGTGCGCGCGAGCCACGATTTGCGACAGATTCATTACCGTAATGATAGGTCCCGAATTCGAAGCCATTTCTCCGGGGTAAACGGGACGGTCCGTAACCACGCCGTCGATGGGGCTCACGATTCTGGAATAATTCAAGCCAACTTCCACCACGGCCTTCTGCCCTTTGGCCGCATCCAGTTGTCCTTCCGCAACTTTGAGGTCGAGCTGTTTCTGCGACGCTTCATAAGCGTTCCGCGCCTGGATCAATGCCACGTTGGCGTCGTCGACATCCTTAGCGGAGACTGCTCCTTGTTTATAGAGTTCCTGCCGCCCGTTATAGAGTTTCTGTGCCGCGTCCAACGTCTCCTTAGACAGCGTGAGGTCCTGTTTAGCCTTCTGAACCGCTTGCTCATAGCCTGCTTCAGCCTGGGCATAGGCTCCTTCGTTTACTTGTTTCTGGGCGAGCAAGTCCTGATTCTCGAGTTCCGCCAGCAACTGGCCTGCGTGAACCTTGCTGCCCTTCGCCACGTAGAACTTCTTAACGGGCGCGCTGATCTTCGGTACGATCGCCGACTGTTCCAGCGGATAAAGCGTCGCTTCGGCGATCACCTTCCGTTCAATGGTCTCGTTCTCCGCCGCGCCCACCTGCACCGTCACCGTCGGCGACGCCTCTGCGACTCCCGCTTTGGAGCAGCCGGACGAGAGAAAACTCGCCGCCAGAGCCACCCCCAGCAAGCCGCCGGCCCAGCGGCTTGCGAAAATAGGTCCAGGGTTCATATGAAGAATCGCTAAGCGCATTGCTTTCTTATCCCCGCTCATGTTCCTGTCTCTTGACCTTTTCTAGAAAATTCCCGTAAACGTCTGTAAAGTCGCCAGCGCTGTCCGATAGCGTACCTGCACGTCATCATATGCGTTGCGGGCTACGATCAGAGTGGTTTGCGCGTCCACCACTTCCAACGTCGTGGATGACCCGCCCTGATAGCGCAGGGTGACCAGGCGCAAACTTTCCCCCGCCAAATCCGCAGTCTGCCGAAGCTTCTCTACCGCCTCGCGTGCTACGAGAGCTTCATTATATGCCGCATAGAGCTCAGCGAGTACACGCCGCTGGGTCTGGCTCAGCGACACCTGGGCCTGTTGCTGCTTGAATTCGGATTGGCGCAGCTTGCTGCGCAACGTTCCCCAATCCCAAAGCGGAACATTCAAAGAGGCCTGAATGTAATAGCCCAGGGTCGGCGTAGCGCCGGCCTCGGGAAGGGCTGTGTACACGCAATGTAACGCGACGCAATTCGCTTCAAGACCCCAAACAGGATCAAAGGATACGGCGGGCAGAAACGCGCTCCTGGCGCCTTTCACGTCCAGATTGGCCTGACGGAGAGATTCCGTTGCCACCCGCACATCCGGATTCAAGCGCCCGGCCATTTCTTGTACTTCGCCGAATGTAGGCAACGGGCGGGGCGTATCCAGATCGTCTACCGCCGCGAAATTTTCATCCAGTGTCGGAAAGATGAGGACGGACAGACCCAGCCGGGCGTCCTCCATGCCTAGATTAGCTTCCGAGAATGCCGTCTCCTGCTGCTGATATTGGATCTGCGCTTTGATCACGTCGCTGTGTGGCGCTTGGCCGGCCCGTTCCGTTGCTTCCGTTAACTGGAGAAAACGCCTTGCCTGCTGCAGCGCCTCTTGCGCGGTGGCATACTTCCGCTGCGCGATCACCAGCGCATAGAAGGTCTTCGTGACCGTGACGGTCAGCCCGCGGCGGGCTATTTCCGCCTTGGCCGCCGCGATCGCTTCCGCGGCCTGGGCCCGCTTGTAATCGGTGCCCATCAAGGTGTTCGCTGTGAGATCCTCATGCAGCACACCCCATTCACGGTAGACGTGCACGCCGTCGTTCGTGACGTACCTGCCGTTCGGAGTAATTCCGTTGCCCTGCGTGCCGAGATATTCGCTTCGGAAGCCGAACTGTGGCAGTCGCGCATTCCTGGCCTGCAGGCGGTCTTCATGCGCGGACTTTTCGTCGGCAAGAGCCGCCAGGAATTCAGCGTTATTTTGCTGCGCCCTCTGCAGCGCATCCGCCAGCGTTATCGTAGCGGGCGGTCCGGTTTGCTCCGCCGGCTTGGGCGGATATACAAGCTGCACCGGTGCCTCGGGAGGCGTCTGAGGCGGCGGGGTTTGCGCGCTGCCTATCGAAGCTCCGGCGCAAATCAAGAGCAACACCAGACTATAACGAAACGCGGGAGGGATATGGGCCGTGCGGCACGTTCCCCCGTAACTCTTTTCGCCAAGCAAAGATCTCTTGCGCGCAGCAATCACGTTGCCTTCCTCCACCTTCTCGAAATTTGTTCTCACGATTCTTTCCGATTTCTTTAAGGAGTTTCCCACTCGCCCTTAACACGACCGCTCGCTTGAATCCAAGAGCCTCTGCAGGCAGGTCCGCAATAGCCCAAACTATTCTAGATTAAGATCAGCTTAAGACGTATAATCCCGCCCTTTCAGGAAGACGCCCCGCCCGGCACAGGGACCGAACGGGGCGTCATTTACCGGGGTCTCAATAAGCATATTGTGGAGGCAGATACATTAAATAGAGCTTAACTCCGGCTGAATCGGAAGCTGGACCCTCATCTCCGTGCCCTGCCCGTCGCGATTGACGGCCTGAATTTGCCCGCCGTAGGCCGTCACCATGGCTTTGCAGATCGCCAATCCCAGCCCAAATCCTCCGGTAGAACGAGACCGCGAAGGATCACCGCGATAGAATCGCTGAAAAACATGGGGCAACTGTTCCTCTGGAATGCCCGGACCCGAATCCTCCACGGAAACGCACGCTGTGCTACCGCCGTTGCGTACTACCTGAATCGCCACTCTCGATCCCGCCGGACTATACTGCAGTGCGTTCTCCAGCAGATTCACCCAAATCACTTCCAGGTCCTCCGGATCGGCTTGCAGGTGAACCTCTTGCGGAGCAATCAATTCAATTTCAATGTTGCGCGCCTGGGCCAAAGCCTGGATTCGAGAAATGGCCGCCTCGCAAGTAGAAGTGACTTCGGTAGTACCGAGCTTGCGCTTCATGCCGTTTTCAGCCCACTGTTCGATCCGCGCCAATCTCAATAGGCGCCCGAGCAAATCTTCCAGCCGCCCGCAATCCTCCAGCATGCTTTCCAAGCCGGCGCGATATTCGTGCTCCGGACGCGGCCGCTGCAACAGAGTTTGCAACGTCGATTTCACGATCGCCACCGAGGTCTTCAGCTCGTGGGCGGCATCGCTGGTGAAATCGCGCTGCTGGCGGAAGGATTCCCGCAGCCGCTCCAGCACGGTTTCAATAGCCCCGGTAAGGGGAGCCAGTTCTTTGGCCATGGACGCCTGGGCCGGCGGCCTAAACTCCCAATTGAGCACGGATATCGCTCCCGCCTGGCCGGCCAATTCTCGCAGCGGCTCGAGCCCTCGGCGCACGCCCCAGGCGGCCACCGCGCTGACGACAAAAAGCAAAAGCAGGCTGACGCCCGCAACAGAAAAGCCCAGTTCCGCGAGCTGCTCATGCATGCCCACCAGCGACGCGGCGTAAATCACCGTGACTCGCTGCGGCACGCTGATATTTTCTTCGCGATCGAGCACCGGCACTTGCCGCAAAACAACGGCTCTGTAAGGAACGCTGTTCACGGCAAAATTGGCGAAGGTGCTGCCTCGATCCAATTCCAACGGAGCTAGCGCCCCGGAGCGGGCCAGGAGCTCGCCGCTGCTCTTGCGAATCTCGAAGAGATCGGGGTGCCTCGCGTTAGAGGATGCAGGAATCAGCGCAGGATCGAACAAGAGATCGGGAACATTCGCGTCCGAGTAGCGGACGGCAGCAAGTGTGTTTGCGGCCCATCCGTTCAGCGCGGCGTCGAAACCGCGGCGCAACTCCCGGCGCGCATAGAGCACGGCAACCGTCGTGAGAGCGGCCGTGAGCACCAGCTGACAGATAATCACGCTGGCAATGATGCGGCCGGCCAGCGAAAAAGGTCTGCCCACACGCTTGGCTTCACGCCGAAGCGTGGCAAACCACCGCCGCGCTTCTCTCTCATTGGCTGCGGCGCTGGTTACCGCCGGTTCAGTTTGGGGCCAGCTTCCCGATGCCACTTGAATGCTTCCTTCCCAAATCGTGTGAATTGAGCTTAAGTGCGTTCGCGCTCGGGACGCAGAACGTAACCATGGCCGCGCACCGTGTGCAGGAGCTTCACGGGATAATTGCTATCGATCTTGCGCCGGAGCCCGGAAATGTAAACTTCGATCACGTTACTGAATTTTTCCCAGTTGTAATCGTAGAGGTGCTCCAGCAGTTCGCTTTTGGAGATCACCGCGCGCGGGCGATGGGCGAGGTATTCCAGAACGCGATATTCCATGGGCACAAGGGCGATCTCCTTCTGGCCGCGCCGCACCGTGCGCTCGATGGTATTCAACTCAAGGTCGGCCACTGAAAGCACGGGCGACCTTTGGCCCTTTCCGCGTCGAACCAGAGCCTTGGCCCGGGCCAGAAATTCGCCCAGATCAAAGGGCTTGGAAACGTAATCATCAGCGCCCTCGTTGAGCAGGCGTACCACGTTCTCTTTCTCATCGCGGGCGGTCAGCACGAGAACAGGCGTGGCATGGCCTTTCTTGCGGTACTGCGCCAGCAAACTCTGTCCGTCCAATTTAGGCAGCATGAGGTCGAGCACCATGAGGTCGTAAGCGCTGGATTCGGCCAGGTACAAGCCTTCCTCGCCGTCACCCGCGATATCCACCGCATAACCGGCACTCTCTCGCAGCGCGCGCGCCACGTTCTCAGCGAGCCGTTTCTCGTCCTCGACCACCAGTACTCGCAAATTCCCTCCTAAAGAGCCGCCGGCATTCCTGCGTTACCCGCTAAAACCACGTGCCCGGATATTTCACCGAACAGCCGTACGGCCGGCTTGTCGGCGTGCTCACCGGCTTTCCCGCCATGGCTTCCTCGTAACGTGCAGAACGCAGCCGCGGCTACGATCATCCAGCAAGTTGCCGCTCGTTTCATCTTCTCCTCCGTTTTGGCTCTCAACCCAACATTCTGAGCTGGCCAACATAAACGCCCAATTAACACGACCAATTACTTCCTTCCCGCCACTTGCGCCGAAACTTCAAATGCGCGGCCCGGGCCAAGCACCACGACGCCCTTCAGCACGCTAATCGGCTTCAAGAGTTGGTCCGATTTCTTGAGCTTGATCTGCACGCCACGCGGCGTCAGAGTTACGCCCTGTGCCGCGGAGTTATCAATCTGCTCCTCTTCCAGTGGGAAAAAAGTGACCTTGCTCTCGCTCGCTCCGGTGTCCAGCGAAAGCAGGAAAAAGCCGCCGTTCTCGCTGGCCTGGGCCTTCCAGCCCGCGGGCCAGGCTTTCGGAGAATGGTCGAACGTGCTGCGGAATAGCTCGCGATCCGCAGCCGCCTTCGCCGCTTTTGCGGATGGAATCGACAGGCTGGCCTGAGCCTTTGCCGGTATGCACACCTCGCGGCAGATCAGATAATGGATATCCGCGGATATCGTCAGCGGCTTCGCCGGTTTGTAGTCGGCCGGGACTTGCATCCGCACAGGAAGCAGCACGCGCCCCTCGTAGCCATAATCAATCACGGTGCCCGTGCCCAGGCGCACCGGAGTCGGCCAGCGAATCTCTTTGGCTTGAAAACCGGGCGGAAGCTGCCACTGTATTTTCGGCGGCTCTCCCGAATCGCCTGGGTTCACCCAATAAATGTGCCAGCCCTTCTCGAGATCAAATAAGACGCCGACCCAGGCAGTTTGCCCGGGCGGCAGCGAATTATTCTCGGCAATCAGTCCCACCTTCGCATGGGGGGCCGTGAACGATTGCGCAGCGGCGCCAAGGGCACATGCGAATCCCAGCAGCAGAATCGCCATGCGAAGTGAAAAACGTCGAGAATACAAAAGCATATTGATGTAAACCTCCGCGAACGCTATAACCCGCCGGGAGACGGCCTGCCCGTTTGAGAATTCTCCGCCAGAAGGCGTTGTACGAGACCTCGCACTTCCCCCTTCAGCCGCACATACTCTTGGCCCGTGGCCTGGCTTGCGAAGCCCGCGTGCACGCTCCGCACCCGGCCGTCCCGCCCTAAGAAAATGCTCGTAGGGTAGGCCCCGAAGTTCACCAGTTGCGGAATTTTCTGATTGATATCATCGGGAGTTCCGGGCAGCAGCATCGGATATTGTATGCCGTAGCGCCTGATGAAGCTCTCCACGCGCGGCCGCGCCAAAGCCGGATCGGCATCCGCCTCGAACATCAAGCCCACAATTTCCAATCCTTGCGAATGAAATTCCTTATATAACTCGACCAGGAACGGAGCCTCGTCGTGGCAATTCGGGCACCAGCTTCCGCCGATCGCCAAGAGCACGACCTTGCCCTTGAATCGCGCATCTGTATTGGAAACCATCTTTCCGTCCAGATCCGGAAAGCTGAACCGGAAAGCTACGCTGGGATCTTTCACGCTAGTGTAACGCGAAGGATCAGGCGGATCGGGAACGCCCTTCGCCCTGGCCTCGCTCTTCCGCACGGCCACATAATTGGCTGCCCGGTCCAATGAAATCGCGAGCGTGCCGTCCGAATTTAGTTTGGCCTCAAACAGCAGAGGGTTGGCTCCGGCAAAATGGCTCAGGACAAGGCGGCCATTTTGCCAGCTTCCGATGAGGTAGCCGGTGTCGCCGTCCACTCGCAGAATCGAACCGGAGACCTCTGCCCCCGATTGGCGCAGGAAGAGACTCCAGGTGCGCGTATCGCTAGGGCTCCTGGCCTCCTGAGCCAAGCGCCGCATCTCCCAACTCCCTGCAACTTTGGGAGCATCGGTCGTGCTGGCCGGGGCGGGCACGAAGCGGCGCCCGCGGATTTCCAGGGCCCAGGAATTCGGCCGGTTGTCACGATAAATGCCATGAAGCTGGTCTCCCACGAAGATAGCTTCGAGCGTGGTATTGAGATAGTCGAACTTCAGCATTAGACGCCCACCGGCGAAGCTTCCCGATGTCGAACCCAGCTTGGTGTCCCCCTCGAAGAAGAAGCCTTGCACCTGATTGCCGTTTTGGGCGATCTCGAATCGGAAGGGAATCTCCACGCGATTCACGATGACGGTCGCATCCCACAAACCCGCAATAGTCGGAGCGGAAACACCGGGCAGGCTTGATGCCAGCCAGATCGCTACAACCGCGACACAGAGGGTCAAAAGCCTTCTCACAATGCCAAAATTATAACACTGGCTCAGGGCACGAAAACTTCGGAAACTCCCGAAGCAGGAGCCGGCTTAGTGGGTCATGGGATAGATGATGTAGTTGATGCCCATGCGATAGGCAAAGGAAGAAAAGCGCTCCGGATAGCGCGGATCATCGGCATGCTCCCAGGCATCGCCGATGTGCATATTGAAGCAGATGGCCACCATGATGCGGCCGTTTTCATCGCGAATCGCTTTCCACTCCGGATAAATGCCGTCGTTCTCGTATGTCCGGCCGGTGTAAATATATTGATAGCCCGGCACCTGGGGCTTTTGGTCCAGATCGTAGAGGATGTGGAAAATGATGTCGCCTGGCGGCAAATCCTCAATGGGCCGGTCGGGCAGAATCTTGCGCATTCCGATCATGAAACTGGCCCAGGCCGCGGCGCCGTGAAAGCTGTCCACGATCAGGAAACCGCCGCGCTGCAGGTAATTGCGCATGCGCTTAGCCTGCTCATCGTTGAAGTCCCAATTGGCCACATTGACGGCGTATAGCCATGGCCAATTGAAAATCTCATCGCTGTCTGGATCGATCACTTCCTGGTAGGGACGCGCGTCAATGCGCGTCAGGCGGAGAACGCCCTGCACAAATTGCCGGTCCGCCCGGGGATAATCTTCCGACCAGCCGCCATTGCGGAACATGCCGAAGTCGCCGAATCCCCCATAGCTGGCCATGCGGATGGGATAGCGGAGGCGGGCAAAGGCAAACTCATCTTTCTGTTCCTCGTTGCCTTCGCGATAACCGCGGTAGCCGCCGTAGCCGCCGCCATAGTAACCCTGCTGCAGCGCCAGCAGAGTGGCACCGGAGCCCACGAACAACAGCAGCAGCAAACCGCGCGCCAGCGACTTCGTCATGGCAGGTCTCTATCCGCAGAGTATCAGAATCCGGCTACTTTCTTCAATTGGGCGGCCGCGCCGAATGCATTCCTTGCAACTCGGCTAACCATTGGATTCCTAATCACGAATAACGGAACAGCGCCTTAAAGCCAAAATCCATGTGCATCTGATTGTGACAATGGAAAAGCGTCAAGCCCGGCTGATCGGCCATCAGGTCCACGGCTACGCGCCCAAACTGAGGTACGACCACGGTGTCTTTCAGAACGCCGCCCGTCGGCTTGCCATTGATTTCCACTATCTCGAAAAGATGCCGATGGATGTGCAGGGGATGGTCATCGTCAGTGCGGTTACGAAAAAAGATGCGAT
>QHYR01000210.1 GCA_003223315.1 Acidobacteriota bacterium
GGTCTTCGTCGCGAAAGCAGCGCACCAGCTGAAAATAGCGGTCGAGTCCCGCGATCATCAGCAGTTGCTTGAACATCTGCGGCGATTGCGGCAGGGCATAAAACTGCCCGTGATGAATCCGGCTGGGCACGAGGTAATCGCGCGCCCCTTCCGGAGTCGAGCGCGTCAGCATGGGCGTCTCGATCTCATAAAATCCGAGCCCATCGAGCGTCCTGCGAATTTCCAGAACAATTTTGTGCCGCAGCGCGATATTTCGCCGCGGCCGCGAGCGTCGCAGATCGAGATAACGGTAATGCAAGCGCGTCTCCTCGCTCGCGCTCACTTCGTCTTCCACCACAAACGGCGGCGTTTTCGCCATGTTCAGGATGCGCAGCTCCGCAGCAAACACCTCCACTTCGCCGCTCGCGAGCTCGGGGTTCGGCTTCTGCCGGCGCGACACGCGCCCGCGCACCGCCATCACGTATTCCGCGCGCAACTCTTCCGCGCGCGCATGCGCCGCCGGCGCCAGTTCCTTGTTGAATACAATCTGCGCGATCCCGCCGCGGTCGCGCAGATCGATAAAAATAATATTTCCCAAGTCGCGCCGCCGGTGCACCCATCCCATCAGCACCACGTCTTTATCGGCATCCGCCGCGCGCAAATCGCCCGCATACTGCGTGCGCTTCCAATCGCCCAGCAGATCGAGCGTCGCCATTACGCCGTCCTCGAACTCGTGAGGTACTCGAGCAAATCCGCCTCCGCAAGTCTTCTCTGATCGCCGTCGGCCAGGCGCTTCACGGTGAACTGCCGCGCAGCCAATTCGTCTTCGCCCACAATCACCGCGAATCGCGCCCCCAGCCGGTCCGCCAGGCTCAGCGACTTCCCAAACTTCATTTCCTGCGGCGGCAACTCCACCGATAAATTATGCTCGCGCAGCTTGCGCGCCAGCGCCACGGCCGCAGGATACGCCTGAACACCCATCCAGGCGATGTACACATCAAGGGCGCATTTCGCCGCCGCTCCCGCCTCTTGCAACGACAGCATCAGCCGATCCGTGCCGATCGCGAAACCAATCCCCTTCGTCGTCGCGGGACCGCCCAGCAGTTCGACGAGGCCGTCGTATCGCCCGCCGCCGCACACCGCGTTCTGCGAACCCAGCCCCGGCGCTGTAATCTCAAAGGTTGTGCGCATGTAGTAGTCGAGCCCGCGCACCAGTCGCCAATTCTCTTCGTAGTCAATTTTACGCAAAGCTAGCTGCCGCTTCAGCTCCGCGTAATGCTCGCGGCACGCATCGCAGAGACATTCCGCGATGCGCGGCAGCTTATCGATAATCGGCTGCTCTTCCGGCAACTTCGAATCCAGCACGCGCAGCGGATTCGTCTCGATACGTCGCTGGCTGTCCGCGCCCAGTTTATCGCGTACTTTTTGCAATTCGCCGCGCAGCCGCTCCACATACGCCGGCCGGCAGTTCTTATCGCCGATGGAATTGATGTAGAGCTTCGCGTCTTTCAGATTCACGCGAGCAAAAAATGCCAGCAGCATCTCGATCACTTCCGCATCGAGCGCCGCATGATCGGAAGGCCCCAGCAGCTCCGCGCCGATCTGGTAGAACTGCCGGTAGCGCCCCTTCTGCGGCCGTTCGCGCCGGAACATCGGCCCGATGTAGTAGAGCTTCACGTTTCCCGGCCGCGTGTGCATGCCATGCTCGATATACGCGCGAACTACTGACGCCGTCGCCTCCGGCCGCAAGGCTAAGGAGTCACCTAGCCTCAGGGCTAAAGCAGCGCGGCGAATCTGGTCTACATACAAATCGAGGTCACTCTGTGTTCCTTCATATTTGGGCAATTGAAATTTCGCCGCGGACTCGTCGTACAAGCCCTTTAGCTCCCGCGCAAGTCCCTCGTTCTCAGGCGTCCTGGGAACTTGCCCGGTGATTAACGATTGCTGCAGCCAAGATATGACCGCCTCTGCAACAGTAAAAAAGGTATACACGCTGGAGGGGTTTTCGATTTGCGGATGCCGAAGCGCCAGCGACCTCCGTTCCGCGTCCAAATCCACCAATTCGTAATCTTCAAAGCGGTACATCTCCTTTGATACCACGTCGGTCTCTTGCCCGATTGATCGGGCAAACAATTCAACCTGCTCGAACATGGGCAGGCGAATTTCGCCGTAGCCGTAACTGTGAAAAACATCGCGCGCGGACTGCTCCACGCGGCTCCACAGGGCAGATTCCGGCGGAAGGATGTCGCGGACACCCTTGATGGCCTGGAACTTCATTTGGGCAACGAGCGAAAGATCAAGTTGGTGTCATTCTGAGGAGCGCAGCGCCGAAGAATCCCTCTTCCTGCTCCCTTCCCGGAGAGATTCTTCGCTTCGCTCAGAATGACACCGCAAGTCGCTTTTTTGCCAACCTGTTTAACTGCTGGAGGATTAGTTCGGGCATTCCAATGCCTATTCGCGCTCACTTCACAACCTCGGCGCGGGAAGCAGAGCCTTCCTCACGATAAGTCTGCGCGTACTCCACGTAGCGCGCGGCGTAGGCGTCGATACCCTCGAGTTCCTCCGGCGTGAGCGTGCGCCGCAATTTCCCCGGATGTCCCATGAACAGGCTGCCCGGCGCGATCTTGGTTCCTTCCGCCAGGAGCGTGCCCGCGGCGATGATCGATCCCGTGCCCACGCGCACATTGTTGAGCAGAATCGATCCCATGCCCACCAGCACCCGCGATTCAATCGTGCAGCCGTGCAGAATGACTCCGTGGCCCACGGTCACATCCTCTTCGATGATGAGCGGATATAAGTCCTTCATTACGTGCAAGACCGAACCATCCTGAATATTGCTGCGCGCGCCGATGCGAATCCAATGCACGTCGCCGCGAATCACGGCGCCGGGCCAGACGCTGGCATGCTCGCCAATCGTCACGTCGCCAATAATTACGGCGGCGGGATCGACGTAAGCCGATGCGGCGATTTGCGGCCAGCGGCCGCGATAGCTGCGGATCACTCCCTCACCATTTCCGAGCCGCGCGCATATAAACACGCCAACCTAGCACACGCCGAATGGGCTGACAAGAAAGGCCCTACAGAAGTCATTCTGAGCGAGACGCAACGAGCGCAGCGCGTTTTTCGCGCCCCGGCGATTTCGCGGGGAATCTCTCAGATTAGTCCGAGGCGGACTTCGAGGGGCGGCTAAACAATTTCCACGCGAGGGCCGGTGCCCGCCGCGCTGACTTCAGCGACTCGCGCGGCCACGGCTCGCGCCATGGCATACAAGGCGCGCGCCTGTGGCGCGTCTTCGCCCAGTGCGGCGACGGGCTTGCCCGTATCGCCGCCGGCGCGAATTTCAGGATCGATCTCGATTTCGCCCAGCAGCGGCACGCCATACTCTTCCGCGATTCGCCGCCCCTCGCCGTGCCCGAAGACGTCCACGCGATTATGGCAATGCGGGCAGGCGAAATAGCTCATGTTCTCGACGATCCCGAGCACTTCTACGTTCACCTGCCGGAACATCTCGATGGCCTTGCGTACATCCGCCAAGGCCACCGCCGAAGGCGTCGTCACTAGCACCGCGCCCGTCAGCGGCACGTTTTGGATCAGGCTGAGCTGCACGTCCCCGGTGCCCGGCGGAAGGTCCACGATCAGGTGATCCAGTTCGCCCCATTGCACGCTGCGCAAGAACTGCTGCACCACGCTATGCAGCATGGGCCCGCGCCAGATCATGGGCTTGTCCGCCGGCGCCAGCAGTCCCATGGAGATCATCTTCAGGCCATACGCCTCCACCGGCAGAATTTGCCGTTCGCTGAGGGCGCGAGGCTGCTCCTCGGTGCCGAGCATCAGCGGAACGTTTGGCCCGTAGACGTCGGCATCCATCAATCCGACCGCCGCTCCCGCGCGCGCCAGCGCGATCGCCAGATTCACGGCGACGGTCGTCTTGCCCACGCCGCCCTTGCCGCTGGCAACGGCGATCAAGGTCTTCACGCCCGGAATGGGCATTTTCTCCGGCTGTCCCATCGGTCTTGCCGGTGCTGGAGGTGCTGGAGGCATCGCAGTTCCATCATAGGCTGTCGCTCATGCGAGAGCAAGCAACCGCCACCGCGCCGCGAAAATCAGATTCAGGGCAGAATTTGCAGCGCCACTCTTTAGGGCGGCCGATGGAATCAACGATGGTCGCCTCAAGCTCGCCGCCACATCAGGAAACTGCCGGGGTTACGTCTCTTTGCGCCGCGCGAAACCCACAGCTATAATCATTTCTTCATGATGCCTGCGCGCATCTAAAGCCGGCGCCCGCTGAAGCGCCGCTCCCTTTCGGAGCATCCAAACAGAAACAGATGCGAATCGACGACATGGTACACCGGGTCGTTTCCCGGTTTATTGGCACCAAACATGAACGCGACATCAAACGACTCGCCCCCAAGATTGCCGCAATCAACGAACTCGCGGGCGAATGCGAACGTCTGAGCGATTCCGAAATCCACGAAAAATCCGCCCAGCTCAAGGCCCAGGTAACCGAGCGCCTCGGCAACGCCGATCCCTCTGAACCCGACTATAAGCAGCGCCTGGCCGACGCGCTCGAGCCGGCCATCCCTCCCGCTTTCGCCCTGGCCCGCGAAGCCGGCCGCCGCACCATCGCCATGCGCCATTTCGACGTGCAGTTGATCGGCGGCCTGGTGCTGCACGACGGCAAGATCGCAGAGATGAAAACCGGCGAAGGCAAGACGCTGGTGGCCACGCTTCCCGCTTACCTGAATTCACTCACCGGGCGCGGCGTGCACATCGTCACCGTAAACGATTACCTGGCTCGCCGCGACGCCGAATGGATGGGGCCCATTTACCGCGCCCTGGGCCTCACCGTGGGCGTGATCGTTCACGACCTCGATGATGCCGAGCGCCGCGCAGCCTATGGCGCCGACATCACCTACGGCACCAACAACGAATTTGGCTTCGATTATCTGCGCGACAACATGAAATACGATCTCGCCGATTGCGTGCAGCGCGGCCATCATTTCGCCATCGTCGATGAAGTCGACTCCATCCTCATCGACGAAGCCCGCACGCCGCTGATTATTTCCGGCCCCGCGGAAGAATCCACCGACAAGTACTATCGCATCGATAAAATCATTCCCAGGCTCATCCAGGAAATCGACTACAGCATCGACGAAAAACACCGCACCGCCACGCTAACCGAAGAGGGCGTCTCCAAAGTGGAGCGGCTCCTGGGCCTCGGCAATCTCTATGATCCCAGCCATATGGAGATGATTCACCACGTCTATCAAGGCCTGCGGGCCCACACGCTCTA
>QHYR01000211.1 GCA_003223315.1 Acidobacteriota bacterium
CAGCTTGACTCTAAAAAATTTTCTCTGCTCGTCGGCGCCATTCTGTAACTTAATTTTCCACGTTCCATTTTTCTTCACTGTTGACATCGCCTAGCTCTGCGCTAGAATACCCGCCTCTTCACCAGGACAAAAATTCACTCGTGGCATCTCCTTACATCAGCGCTGTTGTTTGGGAAACGGATTTTCCCGGCCTCAAACTGCTGTCGAGGGGCAAAGTTCGCGACCTCTACGAAGTGGAAAACGATCTGCTGCTTGTGGCCACAGACCGGCTTTCCGCTTTTGACGTCGTGCTTCCCACTCCGATTCCCGACAAAGGCCGTGTGCTCACACAGCTTTCGCTCTTCTGGTTTGAGACGCTCGGCGATATTGTTGCCCACCACGTCTTGAGCGCGACAGATTTTCCCGCCGCGGCTGCCGCGTATCGTCAGCAGCTTGCCGGGCGATCCATGTTATGCCGCAAGACCCGGCCGTTGCCTATCGAATGCGTGGTGAGGGGATACTTGGCAGGCTCGGGCTGGAAAGATTATCGCGCCACTGGAAAGGTCTGTGGCGTAGCTCTGCCTCCTGGCCTTCGCGAGTCAGACCGTCTGTCTGCTCCGATTTTCACGCCAGCCACCAAAGCCACTGCGGGCCACGACGAGAACATCTCCTTCGATGACGTGGTGGCGAGCGTGGGAGGCGATCGCGCCGAGGAACTCAGATCCATCAGCCTGCAGATCTATCGCCGCGCCGCGGCTTACGCTGAACCACGCGGAATCCTCATAGCCGATACGAAATTTGAATTCGGGCTCCTCGGCGACGAACTCATCTGGATTGATGAGGCGCTCACGCCCGATTCTTCACGCTTTTGGCCCGCGCGAGGCTATGAGCCGGGCCGTTCGCAGCCTTCCTTTGATAAGCAATATGTTCGCGATTACCTGGAGAGCATTGGTTGGAATAAACAGCCGCCCGGCCCCCAATTGCCTCCGGAAGTTGTGGAACGGACCCGGGCCAAGTACCGTGAAGCGTATCGCCTGTTGGCGGGCGCTGACCTGTCCTGATTTGTAGAATTGAAACAATCAGAAGAGTCTTGCGGAGCAAAAGACCGTGAAAGATCAACTCGAAGCGTTAGTGGGTCAGATGGTCGAGCGAGGCATTCTGTTTGAAGAAGCTGTGAACGAGTTTGAAAAAAAATTCATCAAGCGCGTGCTCGATCGCTCCAATGGAAATCAATCTCGCGCTGCGCGCCTGCTAGGTATACATCGCAATACGCTAAGCCGCAAAATCGGTCTTTACAAGCTGGACCACCGGCACCACCGGCGCGCCTGAGGGCCCAGTTCGCAGCCCGGCCATAACTGAGAACGGCCCCGAATAATGGGGCCGTCCTTGATACTCCCGAGTTTCTTGTTCGTCCTAATTTATTTCCAGCTCACGCGCCGGGCCGCTTAGGTGCCGCGGGCCGCGCGGGGCGCTTTCCGCCAGTGGGCGCGGGCTGCAAATCTTCCGGATTGACCTTGGCATTGTCCCAGGTCAGCAGGAAGGGCGACTGCTGATAGTCCTTAAGTGTCCCCGTGAAGCGCACGGCGTCGTCTTTCATCAGGCGCTTGACATCGGCTTGGCCCACAATGTGCACTTCCATATTGGGCATGGTTGCCGCATCCATCTCTTTGGCGGCCGCATCGGGATCTGCGGCGGCCGGCCGATAAACTTTCAGCGTAAAGTTGTCGTTATCTGCGGGCATAATGTCGAGAATCTTCACGCCAACATCGGGATATTCCAAGCCGCAAGTGGCCAGCCACATGATTCTGCCGTGTTCGCCGCCCCCTTGGAGCCAGGGCAGGAAATTCGCGGTATCATCGCGAGATTTCTGCAAATCCTCGGCGCTGGGAATCGTCATCGAAGCCGGACGATCTGCGCTGGTGCCCGCAAGCGTAATCATCTGGTTCATTTCGTCGTCGGCCAGCTTATCGCAGGAGGGCTGCTGGTAGTGCAGCAGTTGGTTTCGCAGATAAGTGCGCACCTGCGCTTCGCCCGGTCCCTTCAAGGCGATCGAACGCGATAGTTCCCAAAACCCATTCGGGGCATCCGGCGGCATCTCTTGCAGGTAGGCCACGCCCAGCCGGAAGTGCGTCACCGCATCGCTCGGATCGAGCGCCAGAACGGCCTTATAGGAATCGGCCGCAGACTTATAGTCCTTCAAACCCGATTCGGCGATGCCGGCCACGGAGTTGAAGAGGACACCCAGCCCTTTCTTATTGGTCGCGAACTGATCGTCGCTCATATTCTGCGGCTTTTGCCATTGGTTTAATGTCTGCAAACCCTGCGCGGCGGCATCCTTGGCCTTCGTGTAAGCTTCCGGCGTTTGCAACTCCTTCATGCCGGAACCATAGAGCATAGCTTGCGCGCGATATCCGAGGCTCTGCAAGCGTGTCCCTAGATCGACCATCGGCAACGCCAGCAGCTTATCGACGTACTCGATCGTCTGCGGATAATTTTTCAGACTGTAATAGGTGATGTAGTAGTCCCCATAGATATACATCGTCAAAGCGGAACCCGGAAATTTCATGACAAAATCATCAAGCTTCTTGACCTTCGCCTGCGGATCTTTCTCGTTATGTGCATCCTGGTAGGCGTTATACTCGGCCAAGGTATAGTTCGGTTTCTGCTGTTGCTCTTGAGGGGCCGCCCAGGTCGCGGCTGCGGCGCTGATCACCAACGCCGCTGCGATAAACGCCACAGAGACCCATTTGCACGCTGGTTTCATCAACCTGCCTCCCCGGCAAATTTCTACTGCTGAGCTTCCACTTGTAATTTGCCGACTACTACGAACTGCCGACCAGGTCCAAGATCAGGGGATTATAGGGGAAATTTCTCCGACGGCGCAAGCGCGTTCCCCGTAACTCAGTGAGTCGGGCAAATTTCCAGCTCCGGCCAGCCTTTAAATCTCTAACTGCTATGATGAATTCCCAATCAAAAAGGATTGTCGCCGAGGTGAAAAATGTCCACCCCACTTCCCGAGGAACATGCCGTTCTCCTTACCGGCCCGGTGCTCTCGGGAAAAACTGCCTTGGTCACGGGAGCTAGTCGCGGCATTGGCCGGGCCATTGCCCTGCGGCTCGGCCGGCTGGGGGCATCCGTGGCCATTTGCGCAAGGAGCCGCGATGACCTCGAACGAACCGCCGCCAGCCTCCGTAATGAAGGCATAAGAACTCTGCCCATCGTTGTAGATCTAACCCGTGCCGCCGAGGTCCACGGAATGATTGAGCAAACCTGCAGTCACTTCGGCGAGGTGGAAATTCTGGTAAACAACGCTGGCCTCGGCATGTTCGGCCCATTTCATGAGCGCACCGAATCTGACTGGGATGCGGTCCTTGCCACCAATCTGAAAGCCGTGTTCCTAACCAGCCGGGCGGTGGCTCCCGGGATGATCCGCCTGGGGCGCGGCCACATCATCAACATCAGTTCGCTCGCATCCAAAAGCGCTTTCCCCGGCGGAGCCATCTATTGCGCGTCCAAATGGGGCTTGATGGGCTTAACCGCCTGCATGGCAGAGGATCTGCGGGCGCACGGGGTTCGCGTAAGCGTGATCTGCCCCGGCAGTGTGGCCACGGAGTTTTCTTCCCACGCTGGAAGGAATCCGGCCACACTTCTACAGCCGGAAGATGTAGCCCACGCCGTAGCCATGCTGGTCACGCAAAGTCCGCAGAGTTTTATCAGCGAAGTCGACGTGAGGCCGTTGCGGAAGGCCTAGCATTAAGAGGGTGCCACGACCGAGCCCATCTTTTCGGGATTGCTTACGCAGGCTGTGAGTGGCGTCGCTCGAAACAGCGGGGGAAATCTCTCGGAAGGCGGAAAAAAGGTCGGGGGGAAGATCGCGCCGGCCCAGCCCTCAATCCCCTAAAGGGATCCTCGGCTCGCCTTCCCCCTTCGGGTAATCTTTAGGGCACGCGGCGCGCCAAACGTAAGCTGCTGAAATTGCAAGCCCTTCTGAAATGTCCCCTGGTAAAAAGGAACACGTCCGGGGAAAAAATTCTGGTCACCCGAGGCCGCGAAGACTTGCCAATGGAGACGGCTCTGTATCGTGCCGCGTGGCCCGCCCAATTCGCCGCCGGAGACGAAGACTCCAGGTTGTCGTTCGCCCGTGAGCCAATCCGGCATTAAGAGTTGAAATTGCATACATAATCGTCCCGCCGCCGAGAATCGTGCGCATCGCCACAGGAGAGTTAGGGCAGTCCCCGGCGCCTTGACCTGTACTGGAGAGCTTGTTAACGTTGAGGATTACTCTGGCCGTATTCTGCCCACCGTACGCCTGTGTCCTCTCTGTGCGTGCGGAGTGGCATGGCTGCTTCCAATATGACATTGAAGAGCATCACCGTTCGCGGCGCCCGCCAGCACAACCTGAAAAACATCAGCCTGGAAATTCCACGTAATTCGCTCTCGGTCATCACCGGATTATCTGGCTCAGGAAAATCCTCCCTGGCATTTGACACGATTTACGCCGAGGGGCAGCGCCGCTACGTGGAATCCCTTTCCGCTTATGCCCGTCAGTTTTTGGACCAGATGGAACGCCCGGAGGTCGACTCCATCGACGGCCTTTCTCCCTCTATTGCCATTGAGCAGAAAACCACCACACGTTCGCCGCGCTCTACGGTGGGCACGATCACCGAAATCTACGATTACCTCCGCGTCGTCTATAGCTCCATCGGCGTGCCCCATTGCCCGAACTGCGGCCGGGCCATTGCGCGACAGTCCAGCGAACAGATCGTCCAGGCGGTGCTCAGCGGCGAACTGGCGCGCGAAGGCGATCGCATCATGGTGCTCGCTCCCATCGTCCGCGGCCGTAAAGGAGAATACCGCGAAGAGTTCGACAAAATGGTCCGCGCCGGGTTCACCCGTGCGCGCATTGACCGGGTCCTCTACCCGCTCGACGAACCGCCCCGCCTCGACCGGCGCAAGAATCACGACATCGAAATCGTTGTCGACCGCCTCCTGGTCAAGCCTGGTATAGCCGAACGCCTGACGCAGTCGCTCAACACCGCCCTCAAGCTGGCTCGGGGCATCGTAACCGTCTCGGTCGTCGACGGCACGGAACAAGTCTTTTCGGAAAAGCTGGCCTGCCCGGAATGCGGCATTTCCGTACCGCAGCTTGAGCCCCGTTCTTTCAGCTTCAATTCACCCTATGGCGCTTGCCCCGCCTGTAATGGTTTGGGGTCAAAATACGATTTCGATCCCGCCAAGGTGATCGTGGATTGGTCACGGCCGCTTTTCGAAGGCGGATTGGGACCGGGCTCAGGTTCCGTCTATCTGAAGCGCACTTTGGAGATCGCGGCCGTCGCGCATGGCTTCGACCTCACCAAGCCGTTCGAAAAATTGACGCGGCGCGAGCAAAACTTGATCCTCTACGGCAACCCCCCTGCGCATAGTCTCTTGGCGGGAAGCGGCCCAGATGGAAATGAAGCGGCACCGGCTTCCCGCCCTCGGGAGAGAAAAAATGCCGGATTGCGATTCCCAGGGGTCTTCGGGATTCTAGAGGTAAATCTTGCCGAAACCAATTCCGACGGATATCGCGAATGGTTGACGCAATACATGTCTGCGGTTACCTGTGCCGTGTGCGGCGGAAGGCGCCTGCGGCCTGAAAGTCTGGCGGTCAAAGTGGGCGACCTCTCCATCTCGGACTTCACCACCCTGGCTCTGAGCGACGCGCGCCCCGCAGTCGATCGCGTCCGCCACGGGCTCACGCTGCGCCAACGCAAGGTCGCTGGCCGCCCCCTGGCGGAAATCGCCGAGCGGCTGGATTTTTTGCTCGCCGTAGGGCTGGGCTACCTCAGTCTGGACCGTTCTGCCGCCACGCTCTCCGGCGGCGAGGCGCAGCGCATTCGCCTGGCCACTCAGATCGGCTCCCGGCTTCGCGGCGTGCTCTATGTGCTCGACGAGCCCTCCATTGGACTGCACGCGCGCGATAATCATCGGCTGCTCACTTCGTTGGAGCAGCTTCGCAATCTCGGCAATACCGTACTGGTCGTGGAGCACGATGAGGAGACCATCCGGCGCGCCGATTTCGTCGTGGACCTGGGCCCGGGCGCCGGCAATTCCGGCGGCCATTTAGTCGCTCTGGGAACGCCCGCAGCCATCGCCGCCAGCGAAGATTCTCTTACCGGTCACTACCTTTCCGGAAAACTACAGATTCCTGTGCCGCACGCCCGTCGCACTCCGGGCGCCAAGGCGCTCTCGCTTCTGGGCTGCCAGGCCAATAATCTCAAGAACATTGACATTAATTTTCCGCTGGGCTTGCTGATTGTCATTACCGGCGTTTCAGGTTCGGGAAAATCCACGCTGGTCAATGATATCCTCTACCGCGCCCTGGCGCAGAAGCTCTATCGCTCTATGGAGCGCCCCGGCGAATTCCGTGAAATCCGTGGCGCCGAGCACATCGACAAAGTCATCGAAATCGATCAGGCCCCCATCGGCCGCTCCCCGCGATCCAATCCGGCTACCTATACCGGCGTCTTTGCGCCGATTCGTGAATTGTTCGCCATGCTGCCCGAATCGCGGGAGCGCGGTTATCGCCCCGGCCGCTTCAGCTTCAATGTCAAAGGCGGCCGTTGCGAAGCTTGCCAGGGCGACGGCCTCAAACGAATTGAAATGAATTTTCTCCCCGACGTTTACGTTACCTGCGATGTTTGTCGCGGCCGCCGCTACAACTCCGAAACCCTGGCCGTGCGCTACAAAAATTACTCCATCTCCGACCTGCTGGACATGCCCGTCGAGGAAGCCCTCAAAGTGCTCGAAAATATCCCGCAGGTCAGCCAGAAATTGCAAACCCTGGTCGATGTGGGACTCGGCTACGTCGAACTGGGCCAGTCCTCCACCACGCTTTCCGGCGGTGAGGCCCAGAGAATCAAGCTGGCCCGCGAGCTATCGCGCCGCCAAACCGGCCGGACACTCTATATTCTGGACGAGCCCACCACGGGCCTGCATTTCGACGATGTCAAGAAGCTCCTGCACGTCCTGACTCGTCTCGTGGATCTCGGCAACACAGTCCTCATCATCGAGCACCACCTGGACGTAATTAAGCAGGCCGATTGGATTATCGATCTCGGTCCCGAAGGGGGCGAAGCGGGAGGCCGCATCGTTGCTCAGGGCACGCCGGAACAGGTGGCCCGCAACAAAAAGTCCTACACGGGTCAGGCTCTCGCCCGGGTGCTGGATCTGAATGGTTTGGCAAAGCAGCCCGCCCCACCGGAAGTGGCCGCCGAACCGGCTGACGCAAATCGCCTCGATTCCGCGGCAAAGTAGTTAGGCGGGACCAATCGGCCGGTGAAAAACTTGCGCCGGAAGCGCGACTCCGTTTACAGTGCTATAGAGACGGGGATGCACCCCTCGCAGCGGGCCGATCATCCAACCACCATCATCAACGAATTGTAAAGCCGAATGAACTCTCTTCCTCCGGATCACCTATCGGTGCCACACGAACGGCACTCCGAAGGATTTGCGCCAAATCCACCGCCCCGAGCCCGCACGGCCGAACCTCCGCCCGAATCCACGGCTCGGCCGGAATTTGGGACGCAGTTGCCGGTCGGCCAGCAGCGGGTTGACTCGCGCACTCCTTTCCGATGGCTGGATTTGATTTATCTTCTGGTTTTTTATTCGCTCGCTGGCGGCGTGATCTTTTTCATCGTTGCCGCGGGCGCTCTGGTGTTTTTTGGGATCTCTCCGTCGGAGTTAAAAAACTCCACCGCCGCCTGGGCTTCCGTGCTGATCGTTAGCCAGGCCCTGCTCTCCGGCGCCACACTAGTCTTTCTTTATGTCATGGTGCGCGGCCGCAGCGCCGCGCCATTTTGGCAAACCATGGGTTGGCGCGGGTTCCGCAGCATGGCCTCGAGCGCCTCCGTTGTCCTGCGCTACATTTTCGGAGGCTTCACCTTGGCCGTCGTGGTGGGCTGGCTCGGAAATTTCGTCGGCCGCGAGTCCGGCATCCCCATGGAACAGCTTTTCCGCAGCCGGCAAAGCGTCTTGCTGCTCATGGCGCTGGGCATTTTGGTGGCCCCGGTAGTCGAAGAGACAATCTTCCGGGGCTGTATCTACCCGGTGATCGCCCGCAAATTTGGGATCAGCTGGGGCATTGTGGCCACCGGCGCCCTTTTTGGACTCGCGCATGCGCAGCAGCTCGGGGGTGCCTGGGGACAAATAGGCCTGCTCATCTGCGTCGGCATTGTCCTCACTTACGTGCGCGCCCGCGCCGGAACCGTCGCAGCAAGCTATCTCGTACACCTTGGCTATAACACCATTTTATTTGCCGGCTTTTTCATCGCTACAGGCGGCCTGCGCCATTTGCCTCCCACTTGAGCTCGCCGGCGCCCGCGGCAGATCGAGTCGCCTCTTGACTGGAGTCCTCCATCCGTGCGCGTAGTGCAGCCCATCGAGTGGACCCCGGCCGGCGTGGTCATGATTGACCAGCGCCGCCTCCCTGCCGAACTGGTGCGCCATACTTATACCGACTATCGCGAAGTCGCCGCGGCCATCCGCGATATGGTGATACGCGGCGCCCCGGCCATCGGCGTCGCGGCGGCCATGGGTATCGCGCTCGGCGTGCTGCGCTCGAAAGCTCAGTCCGTCGCCGAATTGCGTGCCGAATTTCCGGCGATCTGCGAAACCATCGCCCGCACCCGGCCCACCGCCGTCGATCTCTTTTGGGCCATCGATCGCATGAAGCGCCGCTTCGAGGACCTGGCTGCAAATGCGGACTTGCAAACCATCCGCGACGCCCTCGTTGCCGAGGCCCGCCGCATTCATGAAGAAAAGCGCGCCATTGATGAAGCCATCGGCCGCTTCGGCGCTGCGTTGATGCCCGAAAGCGGCCAGGTCATGACGCAATGCAATGCCGGCGCGTTGGCTACGGCGGGCATCGGCACGGCCCTCGGCGTCATTCGCATCGCCGTCGAACAGGGCCGAAAGCTGCGCGTCTTCGTCCCTGAGACGCGTCCTTATCTCCAGGGCGCCCGCCTGACCGCCTCGCATCGCTGCCAATGGCGATACGGCAAACAAGATCGGAACGTATCAGATGGCCGTGCTCGCGCACGAAAATAGCGTCCCTTTCTACGTGGCCGCTCCGATTTCTACTCTGGATCTTTCCATTCCTTCCGGCGAAAGCATCCCCATCGAAGAACGGCCCCCGGAGGAGGTAACACACATCCGTGGTATCCAGATTGCGCCCGAAGTCGAAGCGGCCAATCCCGCTTTCGACGTCACGCCGGCGCGCCTGATCACCGCGATTATCACGGAACGCGGCGTAGCTTCGCCGCCCTACCGCGATTCACTCGCGCGTCTCTTTTCGGAGTCGTCTCTGAAGAAGGCTTCGCCCCCCGCGCGCGAGCGCCCTGCGCCCGCGCGCTAAAACAAAAAGCCTGCGGCTTGGATCACTTCTTGGGGGCCGGCTGCGTCTGCGGCGGACCGGACGGCGTTCCCGGAACTTCCGTCGACTTGCCCAATTGGATGGTGGACCCGAATCGCTTGTAGTTCTTGTACCGCACCGTCATGCGCATGCGCACGTCGCCCTGACGGAAATGCAAGATGTCGTCCGCGCGCGTGTAGGTAGGAAACCAGAACGTGCCTTCGATATTCTCCCGGTAAGTCACGAACCGCGGAAAAAGGTTCTGGTTATCGCCCTTAATGATGTCCGGCACGGCCTTGCCGTCGGTCTTTACAACAGCAAAGTCGTGATCGTCCACCCAGATGGTCCCTTGAAAATAGCGCTGATCTTTTTCGATTTTCTTGGGACCGACACAAAATACAAAGGTATTGAGCTCGTCTAGCTTCTCGCGGCCGGAAAACTGCAAATCATATTTGGGCAAATCTTCCGTAGTCAGCACGAACGGCTGAATATTCTCCAGGTCCTTCAAATCTTCAGGGGAAAGTGTGAAATCCTGGAGGCTCGGCTGCGGTGCGAAGGTAATCTCTTCGTACCGCCTGCCCTGAGGCGTGAACACGATATCGCTGTTGAGCCGGTATTCGCCGCGGTTGGGCGCGAGATCTTCGACGAGCACTTCTTGCGTGTACGTGTAGTTGTCTCGCGCGAGCTTGAACTCGGATTCGTGCTGCGCGAATCTGCGGACCATCTCCTCCACGGGCACCGGCGTAGTTCCCTGGGCGCTCGCGCCCTGCCCTCCAGTGCCCGGTGAGCATTGCGCCCCCGTATAAGCCGGCGTCTGGCCGCGGTCCTTGTCTTTGTCCTTTTCCTTGCCGCGCTGCGGTCCTGCCGCTAATGCAGAAAAGCTCAGCAATAAAGCGACTGTTGCGTAGAGGAACTTGCGAATCCCCATGGTGTTAGGCCTTCCTATCGACTCGTGTAAATAAGAACACCACGCGATGGACATGGTTGCTTGTCTCCGCTCCGAATATATCGCCCAGTATATATCCCTTTGACCCCTCACCGTGCTTGGGCTCTCGTCGCGAATAACCAACTAATGGCCCCACCTCTATAGCGATCGTCTTCAAAATAAGAATGTCGGAGCCCTTGCACCGCATCCAACCGTAAACCTGCAAAAAGAAGTCGAAGCAGAGTTCGGTCGCTGCTGATAAGGTTTCGCTCCGGAATTTCCGCTGTCTATATTTTCTTCCCCCATGCCCGCTTCGCCTTGACAACCCTGAACGCGGTGTTACAATCTTTGAATCCGCAGTGGCCTGCCTGCCAGACAGGAGGCTTGCTCTTTGACAACTGAATGAGACGTGCCAGAACCCGTTCGGTTTATGAGTGAACCGAGCGACATTTTCAAAAGTTCGTTCTGAAATCTCACGTCCCGGCCTCCAGCCGGGATTTCGATTTTAGGACAACCAGCTTCAAACGAGAGTTTGATCCTGGCTCAGAGCGAACGCTGGCGGCGTGCTTAACACATGCAAGTCGAGTGCGCAGTCTGCTGTAGCAATACAGCAGGCCGGCGCACGGCGCACGGGTGCGTAACACGTGGGTAACCTGCCCTCCAAAGGGGGATAACCCGCCGAAAGGCGGGCTAATACCGCATGACATTCCGGTGACTTCGGTCGCCGGAATCAAAGCTCGTAAGGGCGTTGGAGGAGGGGCCCGCGGCCGATTAGCTTGTTGGCGAGGTAATGGCTCACCAAGGCTTTGATCGGTAGCCGGTCTGAGAGGATGGCCGGCCACACTGGAACTGAGACACGGTCCAGACTCCTACGGGAGGCAGCAGTGGGGAATCTTGCGCAATGGGCGAAAGCCTGACGCAGCGACGCCGCGTGGGGGATG
>QHYR01000137.1 GCA_003223315.1 Acidobacteriota bacterium
GATCTCCGCCGCAAGCCGGATCCCCGCCTGCATCTGGAAATGGGACTGCTTCGGCTCGTCAACGCGGCGCGGCTCGCTCCTCTCGAGGAGGTTCTGGCCGAACTTTCTGGCAACGTTCGGGCCGGCAATGTTCCCGCTCAGCCATCCGCTCCGAAATGGAATGCGGACGCCAGCGCACCAGCCCCCGTTGTGCCGGCGAAATCCGCGGCTTCGCCGCCCGCGCCGCTATCAAATAGTTTACATGCTTCGATTCCGGCTCCTGCCGCTGCACCGTCCGTCCTCAACATCTCCGCCGATTCAAGTACCGGCGCTGCTTCGGCAGCGGCGCCGGCGCTGGAGCGGGCCACAAGTCCGAGCTCCCCTGCTTCCGTTACTGGCCTCGAAGCCGCCCAGGTGGATGCGATCAAAGCGGAGAGTTTTGCGCAAGCGCAGTTTCTCGGCGAGTTGGTAGAAAGCGCAGCCCGCTGGGAGCTCGAGGCCGGAGAAGTTCGCCTGTTTTTTCCGACCGAACGACGCGCGCTCGCAGAGTTATTGCAGTCCCGTGATCGTGTAGAGAAATTGCGCACCATCGCCAGCCGTGTACTCGGCCAGCAATTGCGGGTCTGTGTTAAACTGGAGACCTCACCGGTGTTGGCTGGCAGAGTTCGCGCCGGAGATACCGGCCGCGAGTTGCGCGCTCGGTTCGAGCAAGACCCGATCGTGCGCGCGATGCTCGAGCGGTTTGGCGGTCGGATCTCCGAAGTGAAACGCCGGGATGAAGGGTGAGCCATGGAAGTCAAGGCACTGCAACAGCTCCTTTCCCAGTTTCGGCAGATGCAGGAAAATCTGCAGAAACAGGTGGACAGCGTTAGCGTGGAGGCCTCTGCAGGCGGCGGCATGGTCGTCGTCAAGATGAACGGCCAGAAACAAGTCACCGACGTACGCATCGAACAGGAAGTTTTTGCCGCCAAGGATCCGGAATTATTGCAGGACCTCATTCGCGCTGCGGTTAATGAAGCGTGCCGCCGCGTTGATGAGGAGCTGGCCAGCCAAATGAAGGGTCTCGCTAGCGGGCTTCCAGGAATCTCAGGTTTGAAGATCCCCGGATTATTCTGACTGCTTCACGTGAAAGCATACTCCCTGTTTGCTTGCGCACGCCTGCCGGGCTTCGCTGATGCCTGACTTTGCCGAACCGATCGCTCGGCTTATCGATCAATTCAAACGACTGCCCGGGATCGGCCAAAAAACAGCGCAACGCCTGGCCTTTCATCTGCTTCGCGCCGGCCCGGAAGAAGCGATGGCGCTTGCCGAGGCCATTCGCGACGCCCAGTTGAAGATTCGTGAATGCAGCATCTGCAACAACATCACCGATACCGACCCTTGCTTCTACTGTACCAGCCCAACGCGCAATCGCAGCGTGATCTGCGTCGTCGAAGAACCCCACAACATCATCGCCATTGAACGAACGCGCCAATATAACGGTCTTTATCACGTGCTGGGCGGAGCCCTCTCGCCGCTGGAAGGAATAGGCCCGGATCAGCTGAAGCTGAAAGGATTGATCGAGCGGCTGAAAACCGGGATGGTGCAGGAGATCATTATCGCCACCAATCCCACCACAGAAGGCGAAGCCACCGCAGTCTATGTCTCAAAATTGATCAAACCTTTGGGAGTGCGCGTCACGCGTATCGGCGTGGGCATACCGGTAGGTTCAGACCTTGAGTATGCCGATGAAATCACGATGCTTAAAGCCATAGAGGGGCGCCACGATCTCTAGGACCCCGCTCGTTTAAGGTCCCTCGATTCCCGTCCCGGCAGGAGTGGCTATTGGCATCTTTCGCACTCCTGTGCCCGGATTTCTCGACCTGCTCAGCTTGCGAGTGATACGCTGGTTCTTCGCTCTGGGGAGCGACTGGTGCGGGAGTCTGTCCCAACTAACGATCCCGAAGCACAGAAACGCCGCAGTACGCGTATCGTGCAAGCGGTTCCGCTCTCCGTCAGTGGCGTCGATGCGCTGGGGCGCCCTTTTCAGGAGCGCACTTCCACACTAATTATCAATTGCCACGGCTGTCGCTACCAGTCTAAGCACTACGTTCTCAAGAACATGTGGGTCACTCTGGAGGTCCCTCATCCGGAGAGCGGACACCCGGCGCGAACCGTACGCGGCCGGGTGATGTGGATCCAGCGGCCTCGCACCGTGCGTGAGTTATTTCAGGTGGGCGTCGAACTGGAAGTTTGCGGCAATTTCTGGGGCATTGCTTTTCCTCCGCAGGATTGGTTTCCGTTTCCGGAAGGCCTGGCAGCAGTACCTTCACCAGCCGTTCCCACCGAACCGTCTACGCATCCGGCTGAGATCTCTTGGCCAACGCCCGCGGCTACTGTGCCTCCAGAAGGCAATGTGCGCACGCTGCCGCTGGCGCCGTCCGTCGAAAAGGCGCCGTCGGTCGAAGCCGTGGCTCCCCAAATCGCGCAGCTGATCGAAGAGGCCAAACAAAATCTACAAGCGGTCCTCCGCCAGAGCGCTGCCGAGGCCGTCTCCCTCGAGGCCCGCCCCCTCATCGCCTCGCTCGAGCTTCAGCTCCGGGGCATCGCCGAAAAGTCACTCGAAGCGGCTGCCGGCCCGGCCGCCGAAAAGGCTTTTCAGCAAGCGAAGCAGCTTCAGGTCGATGCCTTCCTTCGGGACTTTAACCGCAGCATCGCAGAAAGCGCCAAGCGCGCCGTGCAGCAGTTGGCATCTCAGTTGGAGGAGCTCGAAAAGAGACGCGGCGCTGCCTTCGAGCAACTTCTCCAAGAACGGATCCAGGAAGGCCTCGAGCAATTGCAGAAGCAAGCCGCCGATTTGCGGCCGCAGATCCCGCCTCAGAGCCCCGGCGTCGATAGACAAGCCGCGCAAGCTCAAATCCCGAGCGTTGAGGAACTCGAACAACGCGTTCGCGCTCAGGTGGAACAAGCAAGCGCCAGACTTTCTGAGATTGAAAACGCCTCGCGCCACTTGCGGGAGCAAGCCGCCTCCGCTTTTCGTTCGGCGCAATCCGATTGGAAAGCGCGAGTCGAAGCGGACCTCGCCGCGGCAGCCGATCGCTGGCATCAGCGGATCGAAAGTTCGATTGAATCCGCCAAGCAACAGCTTGTGGAACGCCTGGCGCACGCGGCGCATCCAGCCGCGGAAGACGTGGAGAAAGATCTCATTCTGCGGCTCGGCGGCATAGGCCAAGCCTTCATGGAAGCGGCCAAAGAGACCGAGAGCAGGCTCCATGGCTTGCACGCTTCGCTGGATCGAGAAAATGAGCGCGCTCAGGAATCCCTGCGGAAATTTCAATCCGTCGAGAATCAATCCGCCAAGCTCCAGGGAATCGCCCGGGCCGCGGAGCAGGCGCTCGAGCAGCGCGCTGGCGCCTTGCTCGAGGCGCAAAGCCAGGAGATGGCGCGCCGCGCCGAGGGTGCCATCACCGCCTGGGCAGAACGCCTGCAGCCTGTGATGTCGGGCGTGCAGGAACTGGAACAGCGCGTTCGGGCTCAGATTGAACAGGCACAGATCAGCCTTGCCGAAATCGAAAGCAGCTCCCGCCATCTGCAGGAACAATCGGCCACCGCCTTTGCCTCTGCGGAATCCGGCTGGAGAGCGCGGGTCGAGGCGGACCTGGCCGGAGCGACCGATCGCTGGAACCAGGGGATCGAAAGTTCGATCGAATCCGCCAAGCAACAGCTTGCAGGGCGACTGGCCGGCCATGCGCAATCAGCCGGGAAACAGTTCGAGAGAGACCTCGCTTTGCGGGTTGATGAAATCAGCCGAGCCTTCGTGGATGCAGCCAATGATTCCGAGGCCCGGCTCAATACCTTGCGCACGTCGCTGGATCAGGGGAACGAGCGCGCTCAGGAATCCGTCCGGAAGTTGCAATCCATCGAGAATCAAATTGAGAGTCAATCCGCCAAGCTGCAGGGAATCGCTCAGGCCGCGGAGCAGGCGCTCGAGCAGCGCGCTGGTGCCTTGCTCGAGGCGCAAAGCGAGGAGATGGCGCGGCGCGCCCAGGGGGCCATCACCGCTTGGGCAGAACGCCTGCTGCCAGCCCTCGAAGCCAGTGGCCAGCAGACGGTGACTCGGCTGGCAGCTCAGCTCCAGGACGAACTAAATGTTGGCCTGAAAAATGCTACAGATGTGCTCGCTCGCCTGGAAACCAGAATTACCTCGGCTGAAGAGGTTTTGCGAAACCCCGCACAAAGCCTGGCCAAGACTTCCGAGCAGGCCATCCAGTCCGCGTGCGAGCAGGTGAAGGACCGGATCAGCGCCCTCGCTCGCGACTTTCAGGAATCGGGCCGCGCCGCCTCCGAAAAGTGGATCTCTGAAATCGACGCCAAGGCCATCGACACCACCCATCACACCTTCGAGTCTCTGTTCAAGACGGCGGAATGGTACGGAAAGAAAGTGCACACGCAGATGCAAGCGGCAATCGACAAGGGTATGGAGAACGCCCTCGCTACCCTGAAAGAAAAAGCAGGCGAAATGTCGGGAATTTTTGGCACCGAGCTCGACCATTACAGCCGCAGCTACGTAGAACACACCCAGGGACAGGTGGAAGAAGCAGCTCGGGAGACCCTGGAACGGATGCGTAAACAGGCAGAGGAGATGGCCGCAGCTTCCGCAGGTTCCATCGTGCAACAAGCCCGGGAGGATACGGAGGGGGCTTTGGCGGATTTTCGCGCGAAAGCCGACAGCCTTTCCGCTCAGATCAAGACGCAATTCGAAGCGCAAGCGGCCAGCGCCGGCACAATATCCGAAGCCGTTTCCCAGCAGCTCTCTGCGGAGTTCCGGGCCGCTTTGAAACTGCAGTTACAGGATGAGCTCGGCGGCGCCAGGAAGGAATTGGTCGTGCAGATCGTATCTGCCCGCGAAGAACTGCGCCTTGAATCCCAAGCGCAGCAGCAGAAACTAGCCGAGGGCATCGCGGGCTTGAACGATGAGGCCCTTGAGGATTACAGGCGAAGACTCGAGACCGCCTCGAATGCCTGGCTGCTGACCACAGTTGCAAAGCTCAGCCAGCAATCGGATCAGCACGTTCAAAGGCTCACCAAAGCCGCGGAGGAGCGCCTGCGCGCTGCCTGCACCGAAGTTTTCTCTGGCGTAGGCGACGCTCTCCGCCGCGGGCTTCTGGATGTCGACTCTCCCCCTCCGCCTCCACGGAAAACCGGCGAATGACCTTACGCTCGCTCTCGCATTGCGAATCGCATTTAGGCATGACCTACCGGCGAGACTTCAACCTCTCAGGCAACCGAATCGGTATAATGGGCACGTATGGCCAATCATGCCTACGTGAGTTTCTGGACCCGCGAGCGCGCCGCCGAGACCACGCTCGATCGCTTCCAGCGCTTGCTCGAAACATTTCCTCTTTCCTCTGTTTGGCGTGAATTCACCGGTCTCGTCATTCGCGCCGTGAGCCCCTCGGAAGTTCCCTTAGCCGAGCACGACCTTCGCGGCACGCTGGCCGGCGCACCGGACGTAATTGCCCTGGCGCGCCAGCACGACAACGCAGACTGCTGCTATGAAGTGGAAGGCCACTGGGACCTGTGGCAGCGCAGCCTGGAAACGGGCGTGTGGCAAAAAGGCCCC
>QHYR01000138.1 GCA_003223315.1 Acidobacteriota bacterium
AAGCGAAAGGCAATCACGTCACGCTAACCGCCACGGACCTGGAACTCAGTATTCGCACCTCCTGTGAAGCCAAAGTAAAGAAAGAGGGTGCCGGTACCATCCCCGCAAAAAAGCTGCTCGAGTTGGTGCGATTATTGCCCGAGGGTGAGATTCGCTTCCGCCTGCTCGAAAATCATTGGGTGCAAATCACCTCCGACCGGCGGAACTATAAAATGGTCGGCATGGCCAAAGACAATTTTCCAGCCATTCCCGTATTCCCTCACGCGCTCGTGAGCATACCCGCGGTAATTCTCTCGTCGCTGATCGCCCGAACGGCATTTGCGATTTCTATGGAGGAATCTCGTTACACGTTGAACGGCGCTCAACTCACTTTGAAGCCCGATATGATTGCCATGGTCGCAACGGACGGTCACCGCCTGGCGCTCGCTGAAACCGATCACTCCTTTGCGGGTCTGTCGAACGAGACGCGTCCCCTGATTCCCAAAAAGGCCATGGCTGAAATCCAACGTCTCGCTGGCGAGGCCGGGGAGAACGGCGAGATCGAATTTGCCAGAGACGATAGCCATCTGTACTTCCAGGTGGAGTCGCGCTTGCTGATCTCGCGCATCCTGACCGGCCAGTTTCCCAACTACGAAGCTGTCCTGCCGCGGGACAACAACAAAAAAATTGTCCTCGAGCGCGGTGAATTCAACGATGCGGTACGCCGCGTCTCGCAGATGGCCGACCAACGCTCTCACGCTCTGAAATTCTCCGTTAGCCAGGAGGGCGTAGAACTTTCAGCCTCGAGTCCCGAGTATGGCGAAGCCACCGAGAACATCGAAAAAGAATATAGCGGCGAGCCCATTGCCATTGGCTTTAACGGCCAATATCTTCTCGATTTTCTCGCTGCTGCTCCCGACGGGCCCATCAGTGTGGAGCTGAAAGACGAGCAGTCCGCGGGTCAGTTGCGTCCTCTGGCCGATGATCAATACCGCTATCGTTACATCATCATGCCCATGCGTATTTAGCTTCTCCAGGGCCGCAATTCGTCAGTTTTTTACGCTCCTATTTTCTTTTTTGCAGAATCAGCATGGCTGTACTTTGTAAGGCACTTGTAACGCAGTAACTCTATGAGGCATAAAGGCTTATAGCGCCTAAATAATCTTGCAATCTCTTGAGAAAGCTGCCCCGATAGCGTAAAATAAGTTTGGGCATTCACACGAGTTTTGGGTCCTCCGGAACGGCATTTTTGGCTCTGATTTACGCCTGAGTTTTCTCGTTTGCGCCAGAACGAGCAGGCGCGGTCAGGGAGAGCACAGTCTTCGCCGCGTCCGCTTTCGCACGAACGGAAAATCCGGACGGGATGGAGCAGAAACGCCTCTGGTTCGCGAATCGAAACCAGGATTGCACGTTAAGGCGGGAAAAAACCGTTCTGCGGCAGCCTTCCCCTCCACGGCTACTCAGGAGACGCACACAATATGGGTGAGAAAGAGACGGTGACCGGCAAACCTGCGGGCCATCGGTACGACGCCACCTCGATTAAAGTGTTGGGCGACCTCGAGGCGGTGCGCAAACGTCCGGCCATGTATGTCGGCTCGACCACCGAGCAGGGGTTGCACCATCTGGTCTGGGAAGTGGTGGATAACTCGGTGGACGAAGCCCTGGCCGGCTACTGCGACGAAATCAACGTCGTCGTTCACGACGACAACAGCGTCACCGTAACTGACAACGGCCGTGGCATCCCAGTAGACATGCACGCCACGGAAAAAAAGCCCGCCGCCGAAGTGGTCATGACTGTTCTTCACGCCGGCGGAAAATTCGATAGTGAAACCTATAAAGTTTCCGGCGGCCTGCATGGGGTGGGCGTTTCCGTCGTCAACGCGCTCTCCGATTGGCTGGATCTGGAGATCTGGCGAGACGGCGAGGTTTGGGAACAGTCCTATAAGTGCGGAGTGCCGAAATCGAAGCTGGCCGTTACCGGCAAAACGCGCAAGACCGGGACTAAGGTCACTTTCCACCCCGACTCCAGCATTTTCGACAAGATCGAATTCAGCTATGACATCCTGGCGCAGCGCCTGCGCGAACTGGCTTTCCTGAATAAGGGCCTGAAGATCACGCTTCAGGATGAGCGCAGCGAAAAGAACGCGGAGTTTCGCTTCACCGGCGGAATCGTGGAATTCGTCAAGCACCTCAATCGCGGCAAGCAGACGCTTCACGACTCCCCGATTTACATCGAAGGCAAGCGCGATAACGTCGAGGTGGAGATCGCGCTGCAATATAACGATAGCTACGCGGAAAACGTCTTTTCCTTCGCCAATACCATCAACACGGTCGATGGCGGCACGCATCTTTCCGGATTCCGTTCCGCGCTGACGCGGTCGATCAACAACTTCGCCAGTGCTGCGGGTATGCTCAAGGAACAGAAAGATAGCGTCTCGATCACTGGCGATGACGTCCGCGAAGGACTGATCGCGGTCGTATCCGTGAAGTTGCCCCAGCCTCAGTTCGAAGGACAGACTAAAGGCAAGCTCAATAGCGATATCAAGGGCCAGGTGGAGCAGCTTGTTAATGAGCGGCTCGGGGAATACTTCGATAAGCACACCACCGTCGCGCGCCGCATTATCGGAAAGTGCATTGACGCGGCGCGGGCCCGCGAGGCGGCCCGCAAGGCGCGCGAACTGACCCGCCGAAAATCTGCCATGGATTCGGGAGGCTTGCCCGGGAAACTGGCCGATTGCCAGGAGCGCGATCCAGCCAATTGCGAGATTTTTATCGTGGAGGGCGAATCCGCCGGCGGCTCGGCCAAGCAGGGCCGCGACCGCCGCTATCAGGCTATCCTGCCCCTTAAAGGAAAGATCTTGAACGTGGAGAAGGCACGCTACGACAAGATGTTGGGCCACGAGGAAATCCGCGCCATCATCACCGCCCTGGGAACGGGAATCGGCAAGGACGATTTCGACGCCAGCCGCCTGCGTTATCACAAAGTGATCCTGATGACCGACGCGGACGTGGACGGCAGCCACATCCGCACCCTGCTGCTGACGTTTTTCTTTCGCCACATGAAAGAGCTCATCGAGCGGGGGCATGTGTATATCGCCCAGCCGCCCCTCTATCGCGTCAAGCGCGGCAAGATGGACCGCTACATCCGCGACGAGCGCGAGTTCTCTCAGGAACTGATGCGGCGGGCCACCGAGGATCACATCGTCAAGGCCAAAGAAGGCATCTCGCTTGAGGGCGCCGCGCTCACCAGGTTCCTTCTCGATGTGCAGGAATATGATCAGATCGCGGCCAAAATGCTCCGGCGGCTGCGGGAACGTGCCCTGGTGGACTTGGTCGCGGCAAGCGATCTCGAGAAGAAGGCCGATTTCGAAGATAAGAAGGCGCTCGAGAAACTGCTGAAAGCCATCGAGAAGGCCAAACTCAAAATGGAAGCCAAACTTTCTTACGACGAAGAGCATAGCCTTTACGAGTTGGTGCTCGGTAACGGCTCGGGCCACTCCGCACGAATCAATTGGGCGCTCGCCTCGAGGCAGGACTGGAAGCGATTGCGCACGCTCGGCCGGGCCATTTCTGCTTCGGATAAGCCGCCGTTCACGGTCTCGCGCAATGGTGACAAGGTGACCAAAGAGAGCGCCGCCCAGGTCCTCGCTTTCGTGCTCGAGGACGCCAAGAAGGACTTCACCATTACGCGCTTCAAGGGCTTGGGCGAAATGAATCCCGAGCAGCTGTGGGCCACCACCATGAACGCCGAGACGCGCACGCTGCTGAAAGTGAAGCTCGAGGACGTAGTCGAGGCGGAGAAGATGTTCACCACGCTGATGGGTGAAAACGTCGAGGAGCGCCGCAAATTCATCGAAGAGAATGCCCTCGACGTGCAGAACCTCGACATCTGAGCCCATGATTCACCAGTTGACCTGGCAAACCTCTCCCGGAGTGCGCGGATTGGCTTGTTCGCAATTTCGCGCCGTGAAAACGCGTGTCCCCGATAACGAGCGCGGCATGGTTGTCTCCCTCGAAAGTGATGAAGAGTGTGAATCTCTTCTCTCTGAGCTCGAGATGCATTTTGCCGCCTAGCGATTCGTCACGAACGCGGCCGCCTTTGAAGCCGTAAAGGCATATGCTCTCGAACGCGCCAGCAGGAAGGGCTAGATTTAACAGTCGAACCAGAAAGGAAGCCCAAAGCCAATGGCAGAGGAAAAAACTCCAGCCATTTTAATTCCGGTGGATATCGAAGCCGAGATGAGGAAGTCCTATCTCGACTACGCCATGAGCGTGATCATTGGGCGCGCGTTGCCCGATGTGCGCGATGGCCTCAAGCCCGTGCACCGGCGCATCCTTTATGGCATGCACGAGATAGGGCTGACTTCCACGCGGGCTTACCGCAAGTGCGCCAAGATCGTCGGCGAAGTCCTCGGCAAATTTCATCCGCACGGCGATGCTCCCGTATACGACGCCCTGGTGCGCATGGCGCAGCCCTTTAGCATGCGTTACCCGCTGGTGGATGGACAGGGCAACTTCGGCTCGGTGGATGGCGACCCGCCGGCGGCCATGCGTTACACCGAGGCGCGCCTGGCGCGCATTAGCGAAGAGTTGCTGGCGGATATCGATCGAGAGACCGTCGATTTCGTCCCCAATTTCGATGAAACAGAGCACGAACCGGTCGTGCTCCCCACGCGTGTGCCGAACCTGTTGGTCAATGGGGCAAGCGGCATCGCCGTAGGCATGGCCACCAACATTCCTCCGCACAACCTGAAAGAAATTATCGACGCCGTCGTCTTGATGGTCGAAAAGCCGGATGTGTCGCTCAAGGAAGTAATGAAGCTCGTTCCCGGCCCGGACTTCCCCACAGGCGGCTACATTGCCGGGCGCGATGGCATCGAGCAGGCCTATACGAAGGGCCGTGGCAGCTTCATCGTGCGCGCCAAGGCCTCCATCGAACAGGTGGGCAAAGACCGCGAGAATATTGTCATCACGGAACTTCCCTATCAGGTGAACAAGGCGACATTGGAGAAGCGCATCGCTGAGTTGATACAAACGAAGAAAGTCGAAGGCGCCTCACTCGTGCGCGACGAGTCCGATCGCGAAGGCATGCGCGTCGTGGTCGAGGTCAAGCGCGGCGAAGAAGCTCAGCTCGTCCTCAACCACCTCTACAAGCTGACACAAATGCAGGAAT
>QHYR01000053.1 GCA_003223315.1 Acidobacteriota bacterium
AAAGGTCGAAATCGGATTCCAGTTCACGATTCATGCGAGCCAGCAGGTTCAGATTAAACGAAGCAGTAACACCCAGCGGGTCATCATAGGCCGGCAAAAGCTGCGCAGGCGGCTTTTCGAGATCGGCGCTCAGGAGCAATGCATCTCCCGCAGCTAGAACCTGGCGCACCTCGGCAAGAAAACGCTCCGCAGCGCATCCGTTGAAATTGCCGATGGTGCTGCCCAGAAAGAGAACGAGCAACCGGTCGCCAGGCCTGCGCGCCGCAGCGACCGACAGCAGCCCTTCGAGGTATGGTTGTCGCACAGGCCTTATGTTGACGTTGTGCAGTTGGCTCAATTCCCGGGAGCACTGATCCAGGGCCTTTGGTGAGATCTCGATCGGGTGGTAGACCGTCGCTTGCCGCTTGGCCAGGGCCTCGAGTATCCACAAAGTCTTTCTTCCGCTGCCGCTGCCAAGTTCGGCTACGACAACGCGCTCAGGCTCCAACGCCGCAGCAATCGTCTCGGCATTTTCCCGCAGCAAACGTTCGTCTGCCCGGAACAGGCCGTACTCGGGCAGAAGGGTAATGACCTCGAAGAGAGCGAAGCCCACTTCATCATAGAGGTACTTCGAGGGAATTTCTTTCTGGCCTTTTTTCGTCAGTCCCAGGCGCGCATCGATGGCGAATTCAGCGATGGAGTCTTGCGCCGGCGTTTCGACGAGCATGCTTTCCCCCCAATGACGAAATCGGCGTGGGTCAGTGTTCGACGCAGCGGAAACCCGCGTAGATATACGGATAGCGAGGCTGGAACCAATTACGGAAGGATCGGCGCAAAAGGCATGCGCCGGTTCGCGCTGATCCGCCTTTCATGACGTAGTGCCGGCTATCGAAGAAATTTGCCGAATAGCCCGGGTAGAAGGAAAACGGCTCGAATCCATCGAAGGGAGCAAAGACGGTGCGCGTCCATTCCCAGCCGTTGCCCAGGAGATCGGCAACTCCAAACGCGCTGCTCCCCGCCGGGAACGCCGCCGCCGGAGCCGGGTCCCAATACTGAAAATCAAAATTGCCGAGGCCAGCGCGCGGAGGGTCGTCGCCCCAAGGATAAGCGCGCTCGGCGCCGTTGTGCGTGCCATAGCCAGCGCGATGCCACTCGGCTTCGCTGGGGAGTTCCTTGCGCGCCCAGCGGGCGTAGGCGGTAGCTTCCGCATGACTCACGTACACCGGCCAATCTGGCGGCAGGGGCACCTCGTCGAACATGGTCCGAAAGAAAAATTTGTTGCCTCGCTGAATCCAAAATGCGGGGTCTAGCGTGCCGCTCGATTGCAGCCATTCCCAATCGGCGTCGCTCCAGAAGGACCTCTCGCGGTAGCCGCCTTCGGCAACAAAGCGGAGATATTGAAGATTGGTCACTTTGTAGGTATCGATTCGAAACGCCGGGACGAAGACGCTGTGTTCCTCGAACTCGTTGTCCCACCCAAAAACTCCATCCTCGCGCCTCAATCCAAGCGTTGCGATCCCGGCGGGAATTTCGGTCATTTGCGGCCGGACCTGCGGCGCACGAGGAGCCGGGGAACCTTGCCGAGCGCATTTGAGGTTGAGGGGCAAACGATGGAGCATGTAGGAGAGCGTCTCGAGGTGCATGAGACGATGCTCGATGGCTACATGGAGAAATTGCGAAAGCGTTCGCTGGCGGTCCTCGGGTGCTTCCAGTGCAGCCGGCAATTTGTCATCGAGCGCCGCGCGCACAGCTTGGTTATAGCGAAGGACCTCTTTGCGCTCGGGCCAGTCGCCGGGTTGATCGTCGGGGAGCTCGCCGTTTACCGGATCGATGCCAAAGGAAAAGAGCTTGTCAAGGCTCGGCGCAAACGATTGCAGCTCGCCGAGTTCGCGCCCGAAGAGATTCCAGTCGAAGGCCTCCAGATGGCCCAAGTAAAAGATAATCCGATGTCTTTCAGCGATGGGGCGTTCGTAAAGGGCCTCGGGACGCACGATCTCGAATAGCGCGTCGCTCCGTGCCCTCGCTTGCGACAATTCCAACAGCAAAGAGTTGCATCCCGAAACATGCGTTGAAGATGCCATCTAAATTCCCCGACAATTCGATGCCTCGGGTGCAAACGGGTTGCACTCAGGTGTTCTTTCGGTGGCCCGAAGGATGATTTGCCCAGGATACCCTAGCAGCCTAACATATGCAGCGATGGTTCCGCACCACATGGTCGTAGCCGAGAGCCGCGCGTGAACCGTGCGCCTCATGCCGATGGCCTCGCGGTCGAACTGCGAAATGTCGGATACTCTCTCGAGAAGCGGCAGATCGTCAGCGGCGTGAGTTTCAAAGTGGCTCCGGGCGAAACCTTGATGCTGCTTGGGCGCAGCGGAGCCGGCAAGACCACGACTCTCAAGCTGATCAACCGGCTGCTGGAAACTTCTTCCGGCGAAATTTTCATTGAGGGCCGCCCTCAGCTCGAATGGGATCCGATTCGACTGCGAAGGCGCATCGGCTACGTAATCCAGGACGTCGGCCTTTTCCCGCACTGGACCGTCGAGCAAAATGTGGCCATGGTGCCGCGCCTGGAATCCTGGCCTGAGTCGCGTGTGCGCCAGCGTGTCCGGGAAATGCTGGAATTGGTTGGGCTCGAGGTGGCCAAGTTCGCCGCGCGAAAGCCCAGCGAGCTTTCCGGCGGACAACGCCAGCGCGTGGGAGTCGCCCGCGCTCTTGCGGCCGATCCTCCCATACTGTTGATGGATGAACCGTTTGGCGCGCTAGACCCGGTGACTCGCGCCGAGCTGCAGCGCGAATTTTGCGAGCTGGCGGGACGGCTGGCCAAGGCCATCATTTTTGTCACTCATGATCTGCGCGAGGCTCTGCTGATCGGCACGCACATTGGCCTCTTCGCCGAAGGGCGGCTGGCCGGAATTTACGAGCCCGACGAGTTCTTGCACTCCAGCGATGCCGAAGCGCGGGCTTTTGTCGATTCGCTCGGGACCGAGCACGGCAGGGACCGAAGTTCGCCGAAGTGCGATTAGAGGGAGGAAGGCGTGAGTTTCTGGACTTTTCTGGTTCACTATCGCGCGGAAATCTTTTCGCGCACTTTGGAACATCTCCTGCTGGTCGCCGCAGCGATGCTGGCGGCCGTGCTGATCGGAATTCCCGTGGGAATTGCCCTGGTTCGGCGGCAGAACTTGCGGCGCTGGGTGCTGGGCGCGGCGAACGTGATCCAGACGATTCCGAGCCTGGCCCTATTCGGATTTTTGATTCCGGTTCCTTTTATGGGCGGCATTGGCGCAAGGACTGCGATCATCGCTTTGGCCCTGTACGCCTTGCTTCCGATCCTGCGCAACACCTATACGGGAATCGCGGGCGTCGACCCAGCCGTTCTCGAGTCCGCGCGCGGATCATCTGCATAGGCGTCGCTACTATTGCGGCGGCGATCGGTGCGGGTGGGCTGGGCGTATTTATTTTTCGGGGCGTGGCCATGGTCAGCAACTCCGTGATTCTAGCGGGGGCGATTCCTGCGGCTCTGCTGGCGATCGGCGTGGACCTCATCCTCGGCTTGGTCGAGCAAAAACTCACGCCCTAGGGACGCGAGCCCATCTCAACCGCAAAATGGCCGCGCGCTTCACGAGACGGGATGCCCTGACGCTGCTCGGCGGAGCCTTGGCGGCTCTCGGGGGTTGCCGGCGCGCGCGCCAAAACACCGTAGTTGCCGGCTCCAAAAATTTCACCGAACAGATCATCCTCGCCGAGTTGCTGGCCCAGCAGATCGAAGCCCATACAACCTTGCGGGTCGATCGCCGGCTGAATCTGGGCGGCACGCTTATCTGCCACCGCGCCATGCTCGCCGGACAGATGGACCTCTACGCCGAATATACGGGCACGGCTCTCACCGCCATCTTGGCCGAACCTTCCTCCAATGACACCGAGGCGGTCTACCGCACAGTTCGAGATGCCTACCGGGATCGCTTCGGTTTTGACGTTGGCCCGCCGCTCGGATTCAATAATACGTTTGCCATTGTGGTTCGCAATGAAGACGCGCAGAAACTCAAACTGCGCACCATCTCTGACCTCGTCGCTCACGCTCCGCAATGGCGCGCCGGTTTTGGCTACGAATTCATGGAACGCTCCGACGGTTACCCGGGCCTGGCGCGCGCCTATGGATTGAAGTTCGCCGCCGCGCCGAGCATCATGGATCTGGGCTTGCTCTACCGAGCACTCAAGGAACATCAGGTCGATGTGGTCGCCGGCAATTCCACCGACGGCCTCATCATCGCCCTCGGAATGGTTGTCTTGGAGGACGACCGCCACTTCTTTCCTCCTTATCAGGCCGTCACCGTTCTTCGGGGTGGCGCTCTTCGTGATCATCCGGAGCTGCGCGGCGCTCTTGACGTTCTGGGCGGGAAGATCTCCGATGCCGAAATGCGTCAGATGAACTACGCCGTCGATGCCGAACAGCGCGATCCCGCCGACGTGGCTCGGGAATTTCGCCGCGCGCGGAATCTCTGATGCCGTTGCCGGCGGCAGCGCCCTTTGTTAAATTCAGAAGCCGAGGGAATGGAAAAATGGCAATCAGCCAGGAATTGCTCGATTTGCTGGTGTGCCCGGTGTGCAAGACGCCAGTCAAACTGACCGCAGACGAAAAAGGCCTGCGCTGCGCCACCTGCCGGATCGTCTACCCGATTCGCGACGGCTTTCCGGTCATGATCCGCGACGAAGCGAAACCCGAATCCGCAGCGCCGCAATCTTCATAATGGAAAGCTAAGCGACTGGTCGCTGCGTTCCACCCACAGGCGGATTTCCTTATTCCGGCCGCTGTGCGGATCATTATCTTCGGGAAACGGGGCAAAGGGGCTCACTTCAACGACGACGACCACTCCGCTGCCGCCATTCGGAGGCAGGGAAGCCGATTCGATGCGGTAGCTTTTGATCGGCCCGTAATAACCATCGAGTCCCCAATCGGCTAAAAAATCCTGGTAGGTATACGAGCCATGGGATTTCCAGATCTGGAAAGCGCGCTGAAAATCCTGCGCCACCACCGCATCCATGAAATGTTCGATGGTGTGTTTTTCGCTGATGAAGCGCAGGAAAAAGAACCAAATGCCGAAGGCAACCAGAATGGCCAGGGCTACGCCGCTTACCGCGTAGCGGAGTCTTTTCGAGTCCGGTTCTTCGCTTCTCGTATCAAAGAGGGCCAAATTTATCCCCGGTTATGCTGTGTACCACCCCTTCGAGTTGGGACTAAGCTGCTTCGCGAGCAGAGAAAGCTAGCAGAGTCACCAAGCAGAAGCAAACCCCAGCCTCTCAGCGGGTCAGTTTCCGAGTAGCCGACGATTCGCCCCAAACCTCGCTGTGGCTTCCCACAACCCCGTTTCTGGATAACTTCCGGTTTGCCGACAATCCGTCCACAACCCAATTTTTCTACGCAACGCCGTTTGTGGTCATTTCATGTGGTCATGCAACAGGATTAGGTACTGATACTCAATTGACCCTCAGTTCGTCGACGGAATTGGGAGTTCCTATTTAGCATGAACGCGTGGGCTATCCGAACCGGGTCCTAGACGCCGCAGCAGGTCCGTGTAGTGCGGCTCCGAGCGAAGGCCATCCAGGGCCGGGTTCGCGGGCAGGTTCCAGATCAAATAAGGGACGTGATCCTTAAACGCCGTATCCAGCCAACGAAAAGCTTCATCCTTGTTTCCCAGCCGTGTATAAAATGTGGCGATCTGGATCAAGTTCTTTGGGTACCCATCCGCTCTGAATAATTCCACCTTCTGGACCCAATAACCCCGGACACCCTTTTCCGCGTAGGCTTTGCGCAGCAAGTCGACATCCCGCGCCGCTCGCGATTCTCCCCCAGCGAGACCGGCGGAGCGCTGCCGCTCTTCGATCGCCTTGTCGAGCTCGCCTGTCTGTTCATAGACCTGTTCAAGCCACTCATACGCGGGAAGGAAGCTCGGGTCCAGATCAAGTGCGTCGCGACAAACTTGGAGGGCCTTGTCGTAGGCCCGCGCATCGTAATAAGCAAAGAAGGCCGCGGTCGAGGTATTTGCGAGCGAAAGAGGATCGAGCTCTCTCGCGCTCTTCACCTGTCGCAAAGAATCCTCAACGCGGCCTTGCAACGCCAAGAAGGTTCCATACCATGCGTGCGCTCTCGCATCGCTAGGGTTGAGTTCGAGAGCGCGGCGAAATTCTTTCTCCGCCCCCGTAATGTCCCAGTCGAAAGTAAACTTCGCCCACGCAAGCGTCGTGTGTGCGTCCCCCAACGTATCGTCGATTTCTAGCGCCTTTAGCGACGCGGCCTTCTGCTTCGGGTAGCCTTTGACGTCGCCGTAAATCCCCAGCCCTCCATATGCGACTGCAAGCTCAGCATATGCCCGGGCATTGCGAGGATCCTTTTCCAGCGCTCGATTTAAATACTCGATCCCCCTCTCGAAGCCTTCTTTGGTCCACTTATTATTGTAGAAGGCCCCTTTCAAATAGAGTTCGTGGGCTTCAGGGTCCACGGTTTGCGATACCGCCATGCGTTGCCTTTCTTCGGGAGTGACGGCGATCTTGATTTGGTCCGCGATGGTTCGCGCAACTTCACTCTCTAAGTCGAGAATGCTCCGCAGATCGCGGTCATAGCTTTCCGCCCACAGATGTTTTTCGGGAAAGGCCTGAACCAGGTTCGCGGTGATCCGTACTCGGTCTGCTTCACGCTCTACGCTTCCTTCGATCACGGCGTCGACCTGCAATTCTGCCGCGATCTCGTGGATCGGCTTTTTCGTCCCCTTAAAATGACTTACAGACGTGTGGGAAATAACCCGCAATGCACTGATCTTAGACAGATTCGTAATCAGCGCATTGGTCATGCCATCTACAAAATACTCCTGCGAGGGATCTCCAGAAAGGTTGTCGAGCGGTAGCACGGCTAGAGAGCGAATACGTCCCGCAGCGGGCCTTCCGAATAGGTGAGTGCGCACATCACCTACATTCAGACTCATCAACAGCACAACCACTGCTGCGATTGCCACGCCGGCCATCAACACCACATAGGACACTCGGACTCCCTTGTTCGGCTTGCCATCTTTTGGGCTTTGGCTCGGCGCTATCTCTGCCGAGATTGTGGAGAGTCCTTCGGGCTTTGAACCCCCCGGCTGGATCTTCTCAATAGGCGCAATGAAGCGATACCCATGCCTTTGCACAGTTTCGACGAACCGCGGTGCCCTCGCTTCCTCTTGTAAAGCATCGCGCAGCTTGCGAATGGCTGTGTTGAGTCCCGCTTCGAAATCCACGAATGTATCGGCCGGCCACAGGCTCCGGCGCAGCTCTTCGCGGGTCACAAGCTTTCTCGGCTCGGCCAGCAACAGCATGAGGATTTGAAATGGCTTGTCTTGAAGCTTGACCTTCTCGCCCTTGTACGTGAGTTCGCGATCTTGGAGATCAACTTCGAACGCCCCAAATTGGACTCGTTTACCCTTATCGCGACCGTGGAAAGTTTCCATGGCTAACTTTGAAGCTTCGGTCCAATAGTCTACGCCGATATGCCAGTCCCGGCAGTCAGAAATAATTCAGGAACAGTTCAGTCCGCGTCTATTGATTGGCGCGGGCCTGCCACATGATAATCCCCAACCTTAAGCGGAGCATTTTTGCCGGAAGTCAGCAGTCAGACCGCGGACTGAGAGAAGTCGGTCTGTGATCAACAAGAGGAGAAGAGGGGGAGACCATGAAACGAATGATTATTTCAACGGTTCTCGGGGGAATTGTCGCCGGCCTGTTGATCGGCTTGCCGGTCCCTCGCGGAGGCCGTTCAGGGATCGTCGCCAAGGTGCATGCCCAGAGGGGCTGCTCAGTGGCTACCCTACATGGAGCTTATGGGTTCTACCGAACAGGAACTACGCCCTTTGGTCCACTCGTCGGCGTCGGCATCTCTACATTTGACGGGTACGGATTGAGCACCGGGCGCCAGACCATACGCCGGAATGGAGTAACCACAGCCGATCTCTTCACCACTCCGGCCGGTCCGGGTGTATATGAAGTAGATCCCGACTGTGCAGCAAGATTTCTTAATCCGGACGGCAGTGTTTTTGGTCACGCTGTGGTCGTTGATGGAGGCAAAGAAATCTTCTTCATGAGCTTGGCAGACGCCAACACAATCTACGGAGTCATGAAGAAGATTAATACAGAAGATTGAATGCCATTGATTGCGGTCGAATGACGGGCTAAGCGGAAGTTATTCCGAGTCATAAGTCCCGTTCTGGGAAGTGAGCCGTGAATCGGTTACGTCACTACCGACCTCCGATTGATCCCGAGTGACGGCGTACTCGGAAACTGACTTCAATGGAGCGTGCGGATGGCGGGTCAGTTTCGTTGGGCGTTCAGGCGCCGAGGGCGCCGCCTGATCCCGCCGGCAATTCGATGGAGTATTTCGTGCGCTGCTTCTCGCGATGCTCGGCCAGCGCGAGCTGGATCAAGCGATCGATCAATTCCCGATAGGGAATTCCCGAGGCTTCCCATAATTTCGGGTACATGCTGATGGAAGTGAAGCCGGGGATGGTGTTGATCTCGTTCACGTAAATCCGGCCGCTCGGCCGTTCGAGAAAGAAATCCACGCGAGCCATTCCCCGGCACTCCAGGCAGCGGAAAGCGCGCACGGCGTATTCCTGAAATCGCTGCACCTGCGCTTTGGTGAGTTTGGCTGGGATTTCCAGGCGCGTGCCCTCCTCCAGATACTTGGCGGTGTAGTCGTAAAATTCGCGGTGAGGAATGATTTCGCCCGGCACGGACGCCTGCGGCTCGTCATTTCCGAGCACGGAGACCTCGATCTCCCGGCCGCGGATATTGCGCTCCACCAAAATTTTCTGCGCGAATTCGGCGGCCAAATCGAGCGCCACCGGCAATTCCTCCCGCTTATGCACTTTCGTCATGCCCACGGAAGAGCCCAGAGTGGCCGGTTTAACGAATAGGGGAAAGCGGAATTTCTTTGCCACCGCCTTCAAGATGCGCTCGCGGCCGCTCTCCCATTCCGAACGCAGGATAGCCAGAAATTCCCCGACCGGCAGCCGTGCCTGCAAAAACAACCGCTTTGCCATGTCCTTATCCATGCCCACAGCGGAGCCAATAACGCCCGAGCCCACGTAAGGCAGCCCGGCCAGATCGAGGAGGCCTTGGACCGTGCCGTCTTCGCCGTACGTGCCGTGCAGGACGGGAAATATCACGTCCACGCGCTGCGAGCCTGCGCCGCTCTGCTCGAGCGGCATCAGCGCGCCGACGTTGGGATCGGCGCTCAGCATGACCCGCTGGCCCTGGCGCAGCACGTCCGGCAGCACCTTCTGCGCGGGCGTACCGATGAACCATCGCCCATCTTTCCCAATGCCGATCGGCACCGCTTCGTATTTTTCCGGATCCAGCGCGCGAATCACCGAGGCCGCCGAAGCCAGCGATACTTCGTGTTCCCCCGAACGCCCGCCAAAAATCACGCCCACCCGCAACCGTTTGTTCTCTGACATGAAATTCGGCCGTCTCCTTTACCCTGAACAGCCGCGCTGGCGGCTGTAAAGGGCTAGAGAATTTTCTTGCCCAAAGCGGAGAGCACCATCTCGACTCCCAGCAATGCCGTTTTATTGTGCAGATCGATGACCGGATTGATCTCCACAATCTCGAGCGAAGCCATGGCTTGGCTATCGGCAATCATTTCCATGGCCAGGTGCGCCTCGCGATAGGTAATCCCGCCGCGCACCGGCGTGCCCACTCCCGGCGCGTCCGCCGGATCGATGAGGTCCATATCCACGCTCACGGCGATGCCCTCGGTATCGTCCCTGGCAAAGCGCAGCGCCTCGCTCATGACGTCGCGCATGCCGCGCTCATCGATATCCCTCATAGTGAACGCATGCACCCCGGAATCTTTCACCAGGCGCCGCTCTTTCGCGTCCAGATCACGCACCCCCACGATGGACACGTTGCGCGGCTCGACTTTGGGCTTGAAGCCGAGCAACTCCACCAGTTCCGGCGCGCCATAACCAATTAATGAGGCCAGCGGCATGCCGTGAACATTTCCGGAAGGCGAAGATTCCGGCGTGTTCATGTCTCCATGCGCATCGAGCCACATGCAACCGATCTTCTCCGATTGCTTGCGGAAAAAATCCGACACGCCCGAGCACGTTCCGATGGCGATGGAGTGGTCGCCGCCGAGTACAAGGGGAAAAAATCCTTCGGCCAGCGTCTTTTCCGTCATCTCCGCCAAGCCGCGGCAGGTTTCCGCAATCTCATGCAAATATTTGGCGCGCTTTTCGCCGTAGGGCTGTTCTTCGGGCCCCTTTACCAGCACGTTGCCGATATCTTCGACCGTGTGTCCAAGCTGTTTGAGGCGCGATTGCAAGCCGGCGACGCGCAGCGCGGAAGGACCCATATCCACGCCGCGGCGGCTCTGGCCGAGGTCCATCGGCACGCCGATGATGCGAATTTTCTGCGCCATGATGGATGTTCTGTTCGCTTAAACCGGCGGGCGGAAAGGCCGGCGAACAGCGGCGCTAAGGATACACGCGATAAATCATCCGCGGGAAGGGGATTACCTCACGGACGTGCTCTGTTCCGCAAATCCAGGCTACCACGCGCTCGAGGCCCATGCCGAAGCCCGCGTGCGGCACGCTGCCGTAACGGCGCAGGTCCAGATACCACTGAAAGGCCTGCTCCGGCAGCTTATTCTCGCGCAGGCGCTTGAGCAGCAGATCGTAGCTCGAAATGCGTTCCCCGCCGCCGATGATCTCGCCGTAGCCTTCCGAGGCCAGCACGTCGAATCCAAGCGCCAAATCGGGCCGCGCGCTATCGGGCTCCATGTAGAACGCCTTGATCGAAGCGGGATAGCGATGGATCATCACGGGCCGGTCGAATTGCTGCGAGAGCGTGGTTTCCTCGTCGCCGCCGAAATCGTCGCCCCATTTCACATCGTGGCCGTGCTGCCGGAGGATTTCGAGCGCCTGTTCGTAGGTAATGCGCGGAAAGGGAGGCTTGACCGGCTCGAGTTTGGAGGCATCGCGCTTCAGCGTTTCGATCTCGCGCCCGCGATTGCGCAAGGCCGATTGCACGATGTGGCTCACCAGCCCTTCGCCGAGCGTCATCATGTCTTCCAGGTGGGCGTAAGCGGCTTCGGGTTCGAGCATCCAAAATTCGGTCAGGTGGCGCCGCGTCTTCGATTTTTCGGCGCGGAAGGTGGGCCCGAAGCAATAGACTTTACCTAAAGCCGCGGCCAGAGCTTCCACGTAGAGCTGCCCCGATTGCGTCAGGTAAGCCTTTTCATCATCGACGTACTGCACCTCGAAGAGCGTGGTGGTGCCTTCGCAGGCCGCCGGAGTGAAAATAGGCGCATCCGTCAGCGTATAGCCCTGGCTATCCATGAACTCCCGCGCGGCGCGGACGGCTTCGGCGCGAATGCGCAAGATGGCGGCTTGACGCGGAGTGCGCACCCACAAGTGGCGGCGGTCGAGAAGAAAGTCCACGCCATGCTCTTTCAGTTGTATGGGGTAAGGCTCCGATTCCGGCACCCGCTGCAGGACCTGGACGCGGCTGACGCCGATTTCATATCCGCCCGGCGCGCGCGGCTCGCGGCGTATTTTGCCGCTGACTTCGACGCTCGATTCCTGCGTGAGCCCGCGCAGCGCGGCAAACGCCTCCGGTTGCTCCTTCTGCGAGACCACGCCCTGCATCAGCCCCGTCCCATCTCGAAAAATGGGAAACAAAAGCTTGCCGGATTCGCGCAGGTTGTAGAGCCAGCCGCGCAGGGTGACCTCCTGGCCGTCGTGCTCCCCGGCTTTTTCGATGGCGACTACGCTCATCGCGCTCTAATTCTGGCTTTCCGCTTCCGGCGAGGAGAGCGCCCGCTCGATGCGGTCGAACGCGGCGCGCGCGGCGCTGAGGGCCACAGAGGTGGGAGCGGGGTCGGCGTATGCCGGTTGTTCCTTTAATTCAAAAACCAGCGGGAGCCCCGGCGGCAAGGCAGGCAGGGCTGATTTCCATTCGATGGTGCCTTCGTAGGGCAACAGGTGTTCGTCTTTCAGCCCATGATTATCGTGAATGTGCGAAGTCACCAGGAATTCGCGCATCGGTTCCAGGCTGGCGAGCACGCCATCGCCGATGTGCGCATGTCCAATATCGAAGCACAGTCGCAAGTCCGTGAGCCGGGTATCAATGATGAATTGGCGCAGGTGCGCCGGCGTGGCCAGTTCTCCCGGCGTATTTTCCAGCGCCAGCGTGACGCCGCGCGCCTTGGCAAAAATATGCAGGTGCTCGAGCGAACTGAAAGCCGCTTCGAATCGGTGTCCGTCCGCGGCGTCCCGCGAAGAGCCCATGTGCTGCACCAGGTAACGGAAGGGCAAGTATTCCGCGACGTCCAGGGCTCGCTTGATTTCGTCCACGGCCTCCAGGCGGCGCACGCGTTCCGGATCGCAAATCGATAGCGGCGCGCTGCTCTCGTGCATGGGATTGAAGTCCCGTTCTGCCGGAGCATGGAGGGCGTGCAGTCTCAGGTTATTGTCCCGCAGCGTGCCGGCGATTTCGCGCACGACGTCGGGCGACTGATAATTGAAATGCGCCCGCGCGCAGAATATCTCCACCCCCGTGATGCCATGGCGCGCGATCTCCGTCAGCAAGGCCGGAGTCAGTCTTCGCTTTACGAATAGATAAGTGGATAGGGTCCGCACCATGGCCGAATCTCAGTTTGCTGTGGCACCGCTCGGCAGGCCCGGCCGCATGCGCGCGCAGCGCCCAAGCTCGGGATCGTCGAAGATCGTTCCTGCTCGGGAATCAGTGACTCTAAGCGAAAGCCCACAGAGCGTCAAGGCGCGCACAAGTGTTTCGTCTGAACTAATCCGCGGCGCGCTCGTAATTCAGGTACGGGCCCAGCCAGCGCTCGATGGCGCGCAATTCCAGGCCCTTGCGGCGCTGATAATCGAGCACTTGATCGCGCCCGATCCTTCCTACGGCAAAGTAGCGCGCCTGGGGATGCGAAAAATATAAGCCGCAGACCGATGCCGCCGGCAGCATGGCGAAATTTTCGGTGAGCGTGATGCCCGTGGCGCGCTCCGCATCCAACAATGCGAAAAGAGTGGCCTTTTCGGTGTGATCGGGCGAGGCCGGATAGCCGGGCGCCGGCCGAATCCCGCGATAGCGCTCGCGCAGCAAATCCTCGGGCGTCAGTTTCTCCTCGCGGCCATAGCCCCATGCATCGCGCGCTTGTTTGTGCATCCATTCGGCGAGCGCTTCCGCGAGCCGGTCCGCCAAGGCCTTGGCCATGATCGCGTTGTAATCGTCGTGCGCTTTTTCAAAACGCGCGGCGAGTTCGGCGGCACCCATGCCCGCCGTGACCGCAAAAGCTCCGAGGTAATCCGCCAGGCCGGTTTCTCTAGGAGCAATGAAATCGGCCAGCGCGTATTCCGGTTCTGCGTCGGGCTTCTGCATCTGCTGCCGCAAAGTGAAGAAAGTTGCCACAGGGCGCGTGCGCGCCTCGTCCGCGTAAAGCTCGATATCGTCGCCCAGGCTATTGGCGGGGAAAAATCCGGCTACGGCGCGCGCCGTAAGCAGCTTTTGCTGCACGATCTCCGCCAGCAGTTTTTGTGCGTCATCGAAAAGTTCCTGCGCGCGCGGCCCCACCACGGGCTCTTGCAGAATTCGCGGATAGATTCCCTTCAGCTCCCAGGCGTGGAAAAAGGGCGTCCAGTCGATCAGCGGCACGAGTTTTTCGAGCGGCACGGGGTTCCAAACGCGGCTTCCCGTGAATGACGGCGCCGGAGGCCGATAGCTCGTCCAATCAATCGGCGCTCTCCGCGCGCGGGCCTGCTGCAGGGAGACGAGCGGCGCGAGTCGCGGCCCGCTGAATTGCTGCCGGATTTTTTCCTGCTCTTCGCAATTTTCGCGCACGAAGACGGGCCGCTGTTGCTTATTGCTCAAACTCGAGACCACGCCCACCGCGCGCGAGGCGTCCAGGACGTGAACCACCGGATGGCGATAGGCGGGCGCAATCCTCACGGCCGTGTGCGCGCGGCTCGTGGTTGCGCCGCCGATCAGCAGCGGAACGGAAAATCCTTCTCGCTCCATCTCCTTGGCCACGTGCGCCATTTCGTCGAGCGAGGGAGTGATCAATCCGCTCAGGCCGATCAGGTCAACTTTTTTTTCACGCGCGGTCTGGAGAATCTTTTCCGCCGGAGTCATGACGCCGAGATCGATCACTTCATAATTGTTGCAGCCCAACACGACTCCCACGATGTTCTTTCCAATATCGTGGACGTCGCCTTTGACCGTGGCCAGCAAGATTCGCGCTTGCGCCTGGCGCCCGCCGCTGGCCAGCTTTTCGGCCTCCAGATAGGGCAGCAGGATGGCCACGGCCTGCTTCATCACTCGCGCGCTCTTCACCACCTGCGGCAGAAACATCTTCCCGGAACCGAAGAGGTCGCCCACGATGTTCATGCCGGCCATCAGCGGACCCTCGATGATGCTGAGCGGCGCGGTGTATTTCTGCCGCGCTTCCTCGACATCCGCCGGCAGAAATTCCGTTATGCCGTGCACCAGCGCGTGCGAGAGGCGTTCCTCGATGCTGGTCTGGCGCCAGGCATCTTCACGCGCGGCCGCGGGCCCACGTTTTTCCACGGTCTGCGCTAATTCCAACAGCCGCTCGGTGGCGTCGGGCCGGCGATTCAGGAGCACGTCTTCCACGCGCTCCCTCAGTTCGGGCGCAATTTCTTCGTAAATCGCCAATTGCCCCGCGTTCACGATTCCCATGTCCAGTCCGGCCCGGATGGCGTGATACAAAAACGCCGAGTGCATGGCCTCGCGAACGACGTTGTTGCCGCGGAAAGAAAAGGAAATGTTGCTGACGCCGCCGCTGACCTTCACTCCCGGCAGCGCCGCCTTGATCTGCCGGGTGGCCTCGAGGAAAGCGAGCGCATATTGGTTGTGCTCTTCGATCCCCGTGCCAACGGTGAGAATCGCCGGATCCATGATGATGTCGGCAGGCGGCATGCCCACTTGCTCGGTCAGAATGCGATAGGCGCGAGTGGCGATGGCCACTTTGCGTTCCGCCGTGTCGGCCTGGCCTTTTTCATCAAAGGCCATCACCACGACGCCAGCTCCATAGCGCCGGACCTTTCGCGCCTGTTCGCGAAAGACGTCCTCGCCTTCTTTCAGGCTGATGGAATTGACGATTCCCTTGCCTTGCAGGCATTTCAGGCCGGCTTCGATCACGCTCCATTTCGAGCTATCCACCAGAACCGGCACTCGCGCGATATCGGGTTCGGAACCGAGCGCGTTCAGGAAAGTGGTCATGCACTTTTCCGAATCCAGCATGGCTTCGTCCATGTTGACGTCGATCATCTGCGCGCCGCCTTCCACCTGCTGGCGCGCCACCGCGAGCGCTTTTTCGTAGTCGCCCTGGCGGATCAGTTCCGCGAACCGCGGCGATCCGGTCACGTTGGTTCTCTCGCCGATGTTGACGAAATTGGTGTCCGGGCGAATCACCAGCGCTTCGAGCCCGCTGAACCGCGAGTAGGGCTCGACTTTTGGCGGCACGCGTGGCGCGACCTCGCGAATCGCCTCGCCGATGGCGCGGACGTGCTCCGGCGTCGAACCGCAACAGCCTCCCGCGATATTCAGCCAGCCGTTGCGCGCAAATTCCTCCAGATCTGCGGCCATACGCTCCGGGGTCTCATCGAACCCGCCAAAAGCATTCGGCAGGCCGGCATTCGGATAGCAGGTGATCGGAATGGGCGCGAGGCGCGAAAGTTCCTCAAGAAATGGGCGCATCTCTTTTGCGCCGAGAGCGCAGTTCATCCCCACGCTGAAGAGCGGCATGTGCGAGATGGAAATCCAGAAGGCCTCGACCGTCTGCCCCGAAAGCGTTCGGCCGCTGCGATCGACGATCGTCACCGAGACGATTACCGGAACGCCCTGCCCCCAGCTGCCGAAATATTCCTCGATTCCAAAAAGCGCCGCTTTGGCGTTGAGCGTATCGAAAACCGTCTCCACGAGCAGAAGGTCAACGCCGCCCTCGACCAAAGCTTTGGCCTGAGTTCGGTAGGTCTCGCGCAGTTGATCAAAAGTGACGGGCCGCGCTGCGGGATTCGAGACATCGTTCGAGACCGAGGCCGCTTTCGACGTCGGCCCCATGGAGCCGGCTACAAAGCACCTTCGCTGCGGATGCGACGCCATGTAGCGCGCGGCAGCCTTCCGCGCGATTTGCGCCCCGGCAAAATTGAGATCGGCGACGCGAGCTTCGAGCGCATATTCCGCCATGGAGACCGCGGTCGAGTTGAACGTATTCGTTTCGATGATGTCGGCGCCCGCTTCAAGATATTGTTGATGGATCTCTCCGATAATCTGCGGCTGCGACAGATTCAGGGCGTCATTATTCAGGCGCAAATCCTTGCCATGCCGCGCGAATTCCCTGCCGCGATAGCCCGCCTCATCCAGTTTGCGCGCCTGGATCATCGTGCCCATGGCGCCATCGAGCAGCAGGATGCGTTTGCGCAGGAGCGTATTCAGTTCGTCACGGATTTGGTCGCCGCGGCTCATCGATTCAGCAATACCTCAATCCGGCGTGCAGCGCCACGCCTTCCACACCGGTTGCGCGCAGCCACGTCTAACGGCTTACTTTTCTTGGATGTCTGAAGCTGATTTAGAGCGAAGGTGAAGGCCAACCTTTTCGTTATTGCTCGATCTCCTCTAATTATAGGGCAGAAGGGCGGCCCCGGTGAAGGGTCATTTGCTACTCAGTAGATTCCCTCAAGAATTCTGCTTTCACCGGCCCGGGAATTAGACCGGCCTCAAAACCCCGGTCGAGCAACTCCTGCACCGCAGCGCGGCCACGCTCGCCATAGCTGAGCGTCCGGCTGTTCACATACATGCCTACGAATTTGTCCGCCAGCTCGGTATCCATGTCACGCGCGAATTTCATGGCGTAATTCAGCGCTTCTTCGCGGTGCTCGAGCGCGTAGGCCACGCTCTCCCGGATGACTCTCGCAATCCGCTCTCCGGTTTCTTGTCCGAGCGCACGCCGCACGGCATTGCCGCCGAGCGGCAGTGGCAGCTTCGTCGTTTCCAGCCACCACTGGCCGAGGTCCACCACCCGATGAAGGCCCAATTCCGGGAATTGCAGCTGCCCTTCATGGATGAGCAGGCCGGCATCGACCGTCCCTGCTCGAACCGCATTAATGATTTGATCGAAAGGAATCGGAACAGGCTCGAATGCCGGCTGATACAGCCGCAGCGTAAGATACGCCGATGTGCGCAATCCCGGAACGGCGATGCGGCTGCCCGCGAGCTGCTCGGGCTTCATCGGGCGGCTGGCCACTAGGATAGGACCATAACCTTCGCCAAAGCTGGCACCGCAATCGAGCAAAACGTATTTCTGCCGCAGGTAGGCGTAGGCCGAGAAGCTGATCGCCGTCACGTCGTAAATTTCGCCATCTGCGGCTTGATTCAGCGTTTCGATATCGGAAAGAACGTGCGTAAACGTCAGGCCGGGCGCTTTGACGCGGTTCGTCGCCAAGGCATAAAACATAAAAGCGTCATCGGAATCTGGCGAATGCGCCAGCTTGATCTCTTGCGCTCTTGTTGTCGCTTGCCGGGCGGGCATGCGCGGGACTCCCCTCTCGAAACACCCGTTCCGCTCTGCCAAACGATCGCGCTTCAAACCGGTGCCGGGACGCCTGCGCCCTTGCGGACACTCGGCGCGTCAATGGCCAAGAATGCCTCCGCCGGAGGTTGCTCAATTCTCGCGGTTGGCTCGCTGGCGAAGGAAGGAGGCCTGAATCCGGGATCGTTCGGAAGATCGTGTCCGAGCCGCCGAAGAGACTAACATAGTTGATCCGCCGATCCAAACGCGGCGGTCGGTCCTAGATGGCGTTGACCAGGTACGCCACGGCGATATCCAGATCGATTTGGCCGTCGAGATAGGGCCGTTAAGTCGCGTGCTCGTGCGCAACGCCACTACTTCCGCCGATGCGGACACCGCAAAGCGCTTGCTTTTCCGTCGTTCGGCGCTGTCCGATGGCTCGTTCCCTTGAGGCGCAGGTACTGCTGGCGAGCCAACGAGGAGACCCTGTTTCAAAGCAATACTCCGCAAATGTAAGGGACACGTCCGCGCCGGGCATTCAAAACCGAAGCGGATCAGGAAGGGGATTTCAATCTCCCGGGTTTCAAACAGCAGGGCAAGTGCAGACTTCGCCCGTGTGCGGCTGAGGAACGGCTAGGGCTGGGCCTCGTCGCGTTCGACCGGCGGATCGTCCGCTGTAGCGACGGCTCCGTTCTTGTCCGCGCCTCGCAGCGCGCCGCTGGAATCGAGGAAAAACGACCTTCGTCCGTCTTTTCCGTAGACTACAGGCGCAGCGGCGAGCGTAAATCCGGCTGCCTTGTTTCGTTCTGATTCGTTCTCCTCTCCACTTGCCGGCACGATCGTATAGCGGAGGCGATAGCCGCCCGCCAAACCCTTCGCCAGATCGGAATCGAGCAGTCCCGCTGTTTGCGGCGAAGCGCCATCTTGCGCCGGCGGCCCCAGTTGCTCGAGCGTCTCCGGCAGGTTGCCGTAAGCGCTCTGGTACGATTTTAGCGCGCCAGCAACCCTGCGCATTGCGGCGATTGAGTTCCGCTCCCGAGCTTGCAGATCGAACTCTTCCCACTGGCGCCCCAATGCCGGAACATCCAGCAAGAGCAGCCCCACCGAGAGCAGCTTCCATTGACCGGATTCCCTGATGAGTCCAAAGCGCACCGATTGCGCTTTCGAGCCTTCCGGGACGCTGACGGGAATGAAGGCCAGATTCTCGTGCACCTCGGTTGCGCCAAAGCGCATCTCCGAAGTCAGGCCGCCGGCCTCGCAGCGAACCACAGTGTGCCCATCCAAGGTGGAGAGCAAGGGCCTCCCGGCATCGTCGAGAAGCACCAGGCGCCTCAACAACGCCACGCGCTGCTCCTGCGCCAGAGAACGAAAAGCTTGCGCATTGTCGTACGTAAGGTGGCTGGCGAACGCCGCTTCGTCATGCCGGCAAGCCGCCGTCAGCATCTCTTCGAGGGCTTGGGCGGGATCGGGAATCGGCGCCGCAGCCGGCGATGCCCCTCGTTGTGCAGACAGATCGGGAGCGATTATCCCGAATAGGAGCGGCAGCAAAATGCCAAACGCAGCCAGGTACACGCTCGCACCCGCGTCCAGATTGGCAAAAAGAGAGCCGAGCCGGCCCGAGCGATGAAGTACAGCGACTTTCACGATTTTGCTTGGCGCAGAATATCCGAAAGATTCATGGTGAAGCTCGATCTGGGCATCACCTGTTTGCAGCCCGCGGCCCGAGCCCGCTGCGCAAGCTCCGTCTGCACATGAGAAAGAAAGCCGATGATCGGTATGGGGTTGCCTGAACGCTGTAACTGCTCGATCGCTTCCAGCGCCCCTTGCCGCGCATTCAGGTCCACCACAACCAGCCGCGGCAGATCGCCGCGAACCCCGGCCGGCGTACGCTCAAGCTCCTTGACCAGCGCCGCGCCCGTCGAAACCGTTTTCAGCATAATTCCGAGCTTGCGGGCCGTTTCCGCCAGCTTGGCTTGAAAGAACAAATCATCAACGAGCGCCAGCACGTCCGTGGCGCTGCTCGCGTTTTCGTTTACCATAGGGAATCATCGTAGCAAGCCGCCCGCCGCCGTCAAAGAGGCTGCATGGAATCCAAGGCAGGCAAACCGCCGACGGAACCGCTGGAAGTGACGCTCTATACCCGTCCGGGATGCCACTTATGTGACGAGGCAAAATTGCAGATCGCGCCGCTGCTCGCCGAATTTGGCGTTCGATTGCGCGAAGTCAATATCGATGCGAATCCCGAATTGCGCGAACGTTACAACGCGGATGTGCCGGTGATTTTTCTGGCGGACCGCAAGATCGCCAAACATCGGGTCGATCCAAAGCAATTTAGGCGTCAGCTTCTAGAGGCGCGCCGCCGTTCCGCCCATCGCGGCTGATCCCCGCGCGGCCGCCCCCGTCTAGCGAGGCTCGCCGCTCGGTTTGACGCCCACGCCGGCGTCGGGAACGTCTCCCGGCCGCCCTTGCACGCGATCGTATTCGGTTACCTGGCACGTCGAGCCCAGCGCCTCGTTGTAGTAGGTGGGCACGCCCAGCGCCGAACGCAGCTCCTCGTTGAATTTGCGCAAGTGTTCGAGTTGCTGCGCCAGCGCGGGAAGCTTGCGCCCCTCGTCGGTGATCAAAAACTTCTGATAGCCGGCGTCCCAAAGCCGCGTGAACTGTCCCTCGATGAGCACGCTCGGCATGATGGTCATTTGAAAACGTCCATCCGCCATCTGCCGGAATTCCGCCCCGCCGCCGTATTTCTCCACGCGCACAACTCCGCGCGTGCTGCCCACCTGAAAACCTTTGGATGGCAAAGTCTCCAGAATGGCCGCAGGGAATCGTTCGTTAACGTTCCACATAGCATTAGGATTCACTTCTGCGTCCGAGTTGTCAAACGCCCCGCACGCCTAAGGGCCTGCCTTTAGGTCTGGCCCCGGCTGCCGTGCGCCTTTGTCCGTTAAGCTCTGGGCCTTATCTTGAATACATTGGGCGCCCCGCCGCATCTATTCACGGGTGGGAAGGCGGACAGCCCATCCGGCGGGCGCAGCCTGGCTCTTTGACGGCCAAAATTCAGGGAATCTATTGTAAACTCATGGCTTTCGCGAAGAGTTCGGTTTTGACCACGACGCCTGAAAACGCGAGGAAAATAGGTGTCGGCGTGCTCGAGCGCGTCGGCAATACGCCCTTGCTGCGCCTGGAAA
>QHYR01000139.1 GCA_003223315.1 Acidobacteriota bacterium
ACGGTCGATACCCAGGCACCGAAGGCGGAGGCGTTCGCGGTCAAAGGGGGCCGGTTCGCGGCCGTGGGGAGCAACGCAGACATCAGGGCGCTCATCGGCAAGGGGACCCAGACATTCGACGCCCGGCAGATGACCATCGTGCCCGGATTCATCGACTGCCACAATCACGCGCCCGGCAACACATTGCTCTACGAGGTAATCGTCGGCAACCCCTACGTGGTGGAGTTCGTGACGATCTCCAGCATTGTGGACAAACTCCGCGCGAAGGTCCGCGAGACCCCGCCCGGCACCTGGGTGGAAGGATATTTCTTTGACGACACCAAGGTGAAGGACAATCGCCAGCTCAACCTTCACGACCTCGACCAGGTATCGAAGGACCTTCCGGTCGCAGTCCATCACCGCGGCGGCCACACGTCTTACTACAACAGCAAGGCCCTGGAGGTGGCGGACATCAACAAGAACACGCCCAATCCGCCCGGTGGGACCTTCGACCGCGACGCCAGCGGCGACCTCAACGGCCGGGTTACCGACCTGGCAAGGAACGCGCTCAACAAGGCCGGCAAGCGGCCGACCTTTACCGAAGAGCAGACGCTGCAGCGCGACCGCGACGGGCTGGCTTACATTTCCAAACAATTTGTTCGTTATGGGGTGACCAGCGTACACCACGAGGGCGGCAACCTGCCGGCTCTGCAGCAGGTGCGGGAGCGCGGAGAACTCCTGCACCGGGTGAGCTACGAGGCCAGCGGCAAAGTGCTGGAGGCGATGATCGCCGGCGGAATCATGACCGGTTTCGGCGATGAGTGGATCCGATTGGGAGCCACTTCCGAGCACACCGTCGACGGATCGTTCTCCGAGCGCACCATGGCGCTCAGCACGCCCTATCCTGGCGTCGTGCCACCGTACAAGGGAAACATCACGGAGACGCAGGACGAACTCAACGCCTGGATCGAGCGGGTGCATCGCGCGGGCATCCAGGTGAACTGCCACGCGAATGGCGATGTGGCCATCGATATGGTGCTTACGGCGGTGGAGCGGGCGCAGCGGCTTTTCCCGCGAGCCGACGCGCGCCCGAAGATCACCCATTGCACCCTGATCAACGACGATCTGGTGCGGCGCATCAAGGCGGCCGGGGTAGTCCCTGCGGCGTTCACGTCGTATGCCTATTACAATTCCGACAAGTTCGTTTTCTACGGCGAAGAGCTCATGAAGCGATGCATGGCTTATCGCAGTTTCCTCGACGCCGGAATTCCCGTGGCAGCAGGCTCTGATTTTAGTCCGGGACCGTTCGATCCGCGGATGGCGATGCAGGGAATGGTGACGCGCACCGGTTGGGACGGAAAGACCTGGGGAGCTAACCAGCGAATCAGTGTGGACGAGGCGCTGCGGGTTAATACGCTCAACGGCGCTTACAACTCACATGAGGAAGCGATTAAAGGATCGATCACACCCGGCAAACTTGCGGACTTCGTGGTGCTGTCGGACGATCTTTTCACGATGGACAAAGAGAAGATCAAGGACGTCCAGATCGTCCGCACCGTGGTAGGCGGCTCAACGGTCTACCAGTCGTAACCGTCTCCGAGAGTGGCCACTACTCAATCGGCTAACACGAATTCAAAATGTGATTTGGCCGTAACCCAGTCTAGCGCGACGGCCCGGCTCCGGTGTTGAAGGTCACAGCACCCTTCATTTCGAATTCAATATCGAACGGCTGGCTGGCCGGCTCGGGCAGAAGCAGCGTGATGTGGCGCTCGGGCCCGGAGCTCATGTTGGTGTTAGTGTGCACCACACCTACGGGAAGAATCACGATGTCGTTCTTCTTCGCCTTCGGGTTATCGATGCCGTACATGACGGTTGTCTCTCCCTCTAACATGAAGTAAACCTGTTCGAACCGGTGAACGTGCGGCTTCGGGCCGCCGGAACCGGGGATAGTGCTGTCGACGGCCACTGTGGCCGCACTGCCCTTGGCCCGGTTTGTGTACACCTGCCGATTCAAGCCCGGCTTCAGCTCGGCCGCGGCGGGCACGCTGATCTGGCGAATGTACGAAGCTGCATTTTCGACCTTGCTGGGCCGGGCTGGCTTAAGCATCGACATGAGGTCCCGGGAGAGGTCCTCGCTGGGGTTCGCAGACGTGATCACCTCGAGGTGGGCCTCCGGCTCCGCGTCGGAGTTCCAGACTTCGTGCGGCGTGTTGGCCGGGATGATGGCCGCGCCCATTGGGCCGACGACGAACTTGTCGGTTCCGATCTGCACGTTCATCTTGCCCGAAATCACGACGTAGTAGTGTTCCACCGGAAGCGTGAACAGAGCCGGTCCGTGTGCCCCCGGTGGCATGCGCGTGTAGATGAGGTAAGCGTTGTCCGAGCCGCTGGTTGGCCCGCCCAGTATCTCGCTGACAGCCGCCTGCCCCACCGGCTTTGACAGATCCGCCGAACGAATAGGGCCACGGGTCTCGTTCAACGTAAGCGACCAATTGAGTTTGGACTGGGCTACTGCGGGTACCACCAGGCTTGCGAACATGACGGCGAACAAGCCTGCAGCCAACAACTTCGCTCGAGTCTTCATCTTTTGCTCCTTTTTATGTGCTCGCCTGTGTTGGTGAAGTCGCCTCTATTGCTCTGGCTATTCCTATATCCCGATCCTGGATTCCAAAGGTTCGCGACAGGAGGTCATTTCTGCGAATTGGGAGTCACCGTAGCTTTTCCCGTTGCGGCCTTATCCGCGGCGCGAGCGGCCGCCAAAATTTCAACCAGAGCGAAGTTACCTTCCGTGCAAGCGAATTCGGGCATTGGTCCCTTTATCCTGCTGAAGGGAACGATGGCTGACCAGGGCGCGGTCCACGTGGTTTGGTCGTCGACTGTGAACTTGTATTCGATCGTCGTTTCGTCGGTGCGCGTGAAATATTCGGTGATCTTCAAGGTATCCGGGTTCGCGTCTTGGTAGGTGGCACCTGGCCGAAAGTTGGTGGTCTCCACGACCAGCGTATGGCCTTCCCAGTGTCCCCGCGAGTCCCCGTTCCAGCGACGAATATTCGACGATAGGTGTGGCTTCCCGTCCAGCGGGACGATGCGAGGCGTGCTGTCCCATTCCCATTCCAGCAGCACATATCCGGCACTCTGCACGATTTGTAAATCACTGTTGGTGACGGAAGGAAGGATCGGCGGCCCGCCAAAGGTCATGCACCGCACGCCCAGGCCCACATCGGCCACGGTATCGGCCTTGGTGGGTGCGTTGACCGCGTTTGCCTGGGGATTCGGGGCGGGCCGGGCAGCCCTCTTCTTAGCCGCCTCTGGCGTGAGCGGAGGAAACTGGCCATTCGGCGGGTCCACTAGGAGAGAAGTTCGCGGATTTGGTTGAATGCCGTTTTGCCATGCGTCCAGGGCATATGTCGTGGCGTCGTAGAACGGAGAATCGGCGGCATTCCCCAGGGTGGTGTCGTAGCTACGAGCGATGCCGGCCTTAAAATCCCAATCCATCTCTTCCTTGGTTAGAAACTCACGGTTCCCGTACTTGGCAGGCCGCGCCATCGGTGTGAAGCTGAGATTCGTCCAAATACCCTGCAAGTCCGGCTGGCCATCCGACGTATACGACAATTTCCAAGGCTTCTTTTCCGCCGTTTTGGTTGCTGTCTGCGCGCTGCCCGCTGTCTTCGCGCCCGGTGTCGTCTGGGCGGCGACCAGCGCGGGCACGGCTAGGGCCATAGCTATCGCCGCCGCGAGAGTACCCGCCAGAGAGCGATTACGCATGGTTCTCGCCTCGATTTACGTCCAATAGCTCAGTTATGGTCAATACCTTAAGATTCCGCCGCAATGCAAGATCTTTTCTGTGGAAGAGAGTTACGGACGCGCCTTTAGTTGTGGGTAATGTCCTAATTTGGTTACTTTGCCGGGACTAGTCGAATCGAAAATCCTCGGTACTGCTTTTGAAGAGCCCGTTGGACCGCATATATTCCAATCGGGATAGCAATTATTACGCCCGAACTGAAAGCCAAATAGCGGATCGTGACGGGCGTTATGCCTGCAAGCGCTCCAATAGACCCCTCGACGAATCCCACCGCGGCTCCAGCACCGAACCCCCAGAGCATGCCCCTCCACAAAAGTGCCCACCAGATGACGAACGCTCGTCTGAACGTTAGTTCGAGGAAGGTTGCATCGATAGTAGACGAAGTGCTCACATTTGCCTCTCAGAGTCCAATTGGGAGCGGATGCTAACACACTATAGTCAGATTAGGACATTACGTAGTTGTGACATGCCTTGACATTAATTTTAGCGAGGCATAGGTTGCCAGTCGGCTATGCCCTCTTCTGGACGGAGCAGATCGGATGTGTCGTCGAGATGTGCATGAGATTGTTGTGGCGACGGCGGTCGTGGCCGTCTTTTTGTTAGCAGCCGTCAGACCAATTGCCGCTCAAACCGCCGCCCCCGGCAAAGTGACAGCGAGTAAGGCTGCAACGCCCGGTGAGTGGCCTGCTTACAAGGCGCCGCTCACAACGGACGGTAAACCCAACATGAACGGAATCTGGCAGGCCTTCGTCACGGCGGATATAGATGTTCTAGACCATGACGCCCAGCCCGGACCTCATCCTGAGGTCATGGGCGCATACGGAGCCTGGCCGGGAGGCCAAGGAATTGTGGAGGGCGGCGAAATCCCGTACAAGCCTGGGGCGTTGGCGATGAAGAAAGCGAATGCGGACAATCGAATGGTCATACACATCACGCCCGATGAGGAGCGGCACGCGACCGGCGACCCGGAGCTTAAGTGTTATCGGCCGGGCATCCCGCGCGCCAACTACATGCCTTTTCCGTTTCAGATTATTCAGGGCGCAGACAACATCATGGTCGTATATGAGTTCGCGCACGCCCTGCGAACGATCTACATGAAGGAAAATGAAAAGGAGGCTCCCAAGGATGCTCCCACGGACTATTGGATGGGATGGTCGCACGGCCACTGGGAGGGTGACACGCTCGTCGTCAACTCCACCGGGTTCGTTCCGTGGACTTGGTTCGACCGGGCGGGAGATTACCATAGCGATGCGTTGCACGTAGTCGAACGCTATACGCTGGTCAGCCCATACCACATCATGTACGAAGCCAGCATCGAGGATCCGCACGTTTTCACGCGGCCCTGGAAGATGAGCTTTCCGCTCTATCGCCGCATGGAAAAGAACATCCAGCTCGTGGACTTTAACTGCGTGCCGTTCGTGGAAGACATGCTGTACAGCCCCTACTACAAGAAAGTTCCAAGCAAGTAGGCGCTGGGGAGAAGATGGGCCCGCGAATCGTATTATTTGCCGCCAACCAAAAAGACTTGCAGCCTTCGCCTCGCTGTAAGTGGCCACCAGCATCTTGACATCCTCGAGACGCAGTATCCCGCAC
>QHYR01000140.1 GCA_003223315.1 Acidobacteriota bacterium
TTGGAACGGCGAGATTTTGTTCTTAGCGAAGACGGCCTAAGGGACCCAGGTCGATATTCAAGTCGGCAGGCGAAAGGCCAAATTGTTCAGCAAGCTCCTGGACTTTGATTTCCAGCTTCATCAGGGCTTCGCCCATCTGCTCGATCTCCTGATCGCTGAGCGTCCCGCCTTCCATGCGGCGGATGGCTTGCCGTTCCAATAATTGCCGCAAAAAATCGATCAGGGTAAGAACGAGTTGGGCAAGGCCCTGTTCGATGTTGTCGGGGGATAATTCAATGCGCGAGGGAACGGAGGTCGCCTCCCCTGTCGTCCCGGAAACTTCGGGCGGTCCTTTTTTAGCGGGAGACTTACCCATGGAAGTTACTCACGGGGAAACTTCCACGAATTCACTGGGCGGCCAGGGGCCCGTGACGCGCGCCGAGATACCGGCAGGGGTGAGTACGCTCGCGATCTTTTCCAAGAAAACAGGAAGTGAGGAGCGATTTACGAGCGCAAAGGCGCGAATTCCAAATTGCGTATCGCGCTGAACCCATTTTTCGGCGAGCGAATCAGAGGCGCGCCGGAATTCCTCCAAAATGGGGCCGCACCACCGCCCGACTTCAGAGTGACCCGAACATCCATTTGGACTTTGTCGCGCAACCGACGCAAGGCGCTGCTGTAATCCGCGGACCGGCTCTCTACGAATTGCCTCAACACATCCTCACTCTCGACGACGGTGGGGAAGCGGAAAGGAATGATAGCGGTTTGCGCAAAGATACGTTGCAAAACTCGATGGAAGGCTTTGACCATTTCGGGCGCGGGTTCCTGTGGCATGTGCGCAGTGAAATCAGACGCAAAGCAACGCAGCATGCCCGTGTCGATCCACCGTACCGGCGCGCCTGCTACTCCGCAGAGCGGAGTATCAATTTGGCTTTGTTGTTCTGCGATGCAGTATGCGAGCACAAGTTTCTGATTCGGTCAGCGTCCCTTCTTAGCACTTCGGCTGGCGTCTGCCGAGCCTGCTGGCAACGCCGGCTTTGCCATGTGGCGCAGCGCCGTTTCGACGGAGCTGACGATGAGGTCCAGGCCGAGATAAACCAGATCCACCCCCGCCAGCGTCAGCACCAGATTGCCACGAATGATCACGCCTGTATTGAGCACGTGATCGATTAAATCCAGCAGGGTCAGATCTGCCGATTCTTCATTGCCAATGAGAACAATCTCGGGAGTATGCGTCGCCATCGGTCTATCCGGATGAGTCCGGTTGCGAAACAAACGAAAATGGGGGCCAGGGGCCGGTACATTCGACTCGCCTCTTGTTTTTCCATTTTCTCGAATAGCTCCGGACGAGACTTTCCAGTCTCTTGCGATCCGCCCGTTTCAGCAAAAGCGTCTTGTGAAATTCCAGATCACGTCTGGCCGCAGCGAACTTTCCGCCTTCCGCAACTCCGTCCGCGATCGATTGCAACGCTTTGGTGAAATCCAGCAGCTCAGGGCTGGCCCGATCAGCTGCTCGGCGCGTTAACGCGGACTTCGCCTGCAGGTATTCCTTCCCGGTGCGAATCGTTTTCTTCGGCACGGGTACAATGGGCAGCGCGAAAACCTTCACGCCCCACTCCTCCTTGCCCCGTATGCGATTGAAGTCGGCCTTCAAAACAGCTTCGCGGTTCTCAATGTGCGACCCGAGCGACTTCTCGTTGAGGAATTCTATTCCGAAACGCGCCGGCAGAATGTCTGCGGCTTGAGCGATAGCCGAAACCACCTGTTGGTGCCGCGTCGTAGCGGCCGCAAGCCAATCGAGATCCTGCATATTCTTCGCGAGATCCCGCGCGAAATCAGCTTCGGATACACGGCTGATCCAGCAGATGAGTCCAGCGCAAGCGAGCGATTCGACAGAGGCGGCTCCATCGACTCCCTTCAAGTTGCGAAACAATTCAGCGGAAGGGCCAGGGGATTGCGTCAGGCCATAGAGGTGAAGGACCGTAGCCGGCAACTGGGCGGGCGGAGCGGATTTGGCCAGCCGATTGACCTTCACGCCAGCCGCCATAATTCACCCACAAAAGCCCGAAGCGCCCTCTTGCCGGCAATCTCATGGGCAAAATTTCGCACCACGTACAGCGGAATCTGCGCATAGCGGGCCGATAATTTGCCGAGCGTACTGAGTTGCCATTGGCGTGTGCGTGAACAACGACGGCACCTCCCTACGTCGTCTTCAAACAGAACGCGGTTGACGAAGATCGCCGCGGTGGAAAGGCGCAGCTTGGAGAGCTCGGCGATAAGCCGCTCAGTTTGCCTGTCAGGAAGCGCTTCCGGGAGCATAACGGCGTAAACGCGAGTGTGCCGGGGGTCTTCCAGAAATCCTAGCAAGTCGCGGACACTCTTCCCCAACTCCGCGATTTTGACTCCGGCATCACGCGCCAGAGCGAGTGTACGGTGGTGAGCAAGACTTTTCAATAATAGCCTGGTCCAGACCAGGATGCGATCGGGCGTCCGCAGAAGATCGAGTGCATGGCCGGTCGGCGCCATATCAATCAAGACGCGGCTCGACTCGCCGCGTACCAGATCGAGTACCCGGAGCACGGCGAGGATTTCATCTAATCCCGGCGGAACGCTTTCGAGAAGCTGCGAAAACAGCCGTCGCTCGAACCACAGATCGACGTGCACGCTCGATACTTCCGCGGTAGTGGCCTCGTCGATCATCTGCCTTACCCGCCCGGCCCAGGCTCTGAATACGGCTACGGCATCCATCTCGGAGGCGCGAAATTTCGAATCTCCCAGAACGGCATGAGGCTGATCCGAGATGTCGCTTTGAAAGATGTCATCCAAAGAGGGCGCCGGATCGACCGAGCAGATATCCACGGCCGTACCATGGCGGAGCCGGGTACTAAACCCGAGGGCGGCGGAAATCGTTGTCTTCCCCACTCCGCCCTTGCCCAAAACCATCGTAAGAGATCGATCCAAAGTGGGCCACTCCGCACGCGATAGCCGCGCTTCCCGAGGCTTTGGTTTTGGCGGGGCGGCTTTCCAGGCGAAGCTTTTGCCTGCAAAGATATGGTCGCCGAAAGTCCGCAGTAGCGGCCCCATTACCGGTGCGCCGGCGTCTTCAGCGATGTACAGGTCCTTCGCCGAAAAATGACGCCGGAGAAACTCGCGTGCCGCACGCGTTGCGGCATGCCTCATGCGGCAAATCTGGCAACGCTGGCCTGCGAGCACGGCCCTGTTCAGCACAATGCCCGTGAGATCCAGATCAGGTGAGAGCGAACGGAGTGCCAGGATGGCCCGCCGGGATTCATTCAGCGAAAACTTCTCCGCCGTAGTCACCAGAAAAATCTCCGCATTGGTCAGCAGTGCCGCCCTGACCGCCTCCACCATCCCTCGCCATTGTTTAACCAGAGTATTCGGGGCGCTTTCTACGGCGCCTCCGAAACGTTCGGCCAAGAGCCGATCGCGGCTCGCGGCCACCTCCAGCATGTCGAGAAAGCTCGAGAAATATTGAGGCAACGCAAAAAGCCTCAAAGTGTGCCCGATAGGGGCCGTGTCTACCACGATCTGATCGTATTTGCCGGAGGCTAAGGCGTCAGAGATGGCCAGAAGCGCCGCCATTTCGGCCATTCCGGGCAGCGTGGTTTCAAGCAAAGGTTCGATATCCTCGCGGGAGAAGATGGAGGCAGTCTCAAGTATGGAGAGTAGTTTTTCCTTGTGCCGGCCCAAGAAAGCGCGAAATTGCTTTTCGGCATTGACTTGCCAGACGTGCAGTCGCGCCTTTGGAGCCAGGCGCAGCTTTTGTGGCTCGTCAGCGAACGGTTCGCCGAGGATGTCGGAAAGCGAATGGGCTGGATCGGTGGAGAGCAGTAGAATGGACCTATTCCGGTGCCGCATCGTGCGATGCAGCGCATAAGCCGCCGAAACCGTTGTCTTGCCAACGCCCCCCTTTCCTATAAATAGTGTCAATTGCGTCACTTGCCCATTGTAGAGAAAGCGAACGTCGAGCAGAAGCTCGGTCGCGCTTACGAATGAGATTCATGACTAGCGAACTGGCAGCAAGCCGGCTTAGATATCACAGCGGCCTAAACGCGAAACGATTCTTTCGGGTAAGCGGCTCAGGGTCCTTCCTATCAGGGGTTTGTCGGAGCTTTGACCGAGCCTTTCTCGGATCTCGTTCTCGCTAGAATAGGGAACCAGATAGAACGAGAGATGAAGTTCTTTGATATTCATTCCATGTGGTTTAACTGGATTCAGCTGCTGCTTCTTAATCCTGGTGAACGGTATCTAAACGGCACCAACTACCGTCCTCGGGATTGTAGGGTGTTTGGCTCTATGGTTTTGCGGTATTTCGCCTTATTGTACGGACAGCAAACTCTGGTATTGCTGATGCTGCGGGCCTGAACGCGAACTCTTCGGGAGAGCGCAATGAGAGTTCGGGGCAAAGTACTTGACCCAACCAAACGGAGCCCTCAGCTGCAGGAATTCGAGGCCGCTCTTCGCTCCAAAATCGTAGGACAAGAGGAAGCGATCGAGGCAGTAGTGGCCGTCTTTCAGGTTTTCTGCGCGGGCCTGCATACGCCGGGTCGGCCTGTCGGAAATCTGCTGTTTCTAGGGCCCACCGGATCGGGAAAGACGCGCATCGTTGAGGCCGCGGCGGAGGTCTTATTCGGCGATGCGAGGGCGGTGGTGAAGATCGACTGCGCGGAATTTCAGCACTCCCACGAAATTGCCAAACTCATCGGCTCGCCGCCCGGTTACCTGGGACATCGGGACACTCATCCTCTGATCACGGAGGAAAGTCTAAGCCAGTATCATACCGATAAGCTCAAGCTCAGCTTCTTGCTCTTTGACGAAATCGAGAAGGCCAGCGATGCGCTCTGGCAATTGCTGCTGGGGATTCTGGACAAGGCCACTTTGACGCTAGGCGACACGCGTCACGTCGATCTGTCGCAAACCATCATCTTTCTGACTTCCAATCTGGGGGCCCGTGAAATCACGGCTTTAGTAAGCAAAGGAATGGGATTTATTGAACCATGCGCCGAATCAGCCGACGGACTGAACCTCAAGCTCGAACGTACCGCGGTGGAAGCGGCGCGGCGCCGGTTTTCTCCGGAATTCATGAACCGGCTCGACCGCGTCGTCGTTTTTCACCAGCTTCGGCCCGAACAACTCCAGGAAATCCTGGATATCGAACTGGCGGCCGTGCAGCAACAGGTGCTGAATGCAGGCCGCGTGCCGTTCATGTTCCGCGTGATGCCGGAAGCAAAGGCCTTCCTCTTGCGTGAAGGCACGGATTTGAGATATGGCGCACGGCATTTGAAACGGGCGATTGCCCGGCACGTGGTTTCGCCTCTCGCTAACTTGCTCGCCTCGGCGCAGGTCGAACTAGGCGACATGGTGTGCATCGATTGGGACGGCGACGCGCGATGCTTGCTCTTCCGGGATCAGGGCCCCGCGCCACCCGCGCCCATTCCGCAACAGCCGGTCACGACCTTCGCGGCGCCCCTGGGTGGACGTGCGCGCGAGGCCGTCGCCGGTGCGGGCGTCCCCTAAAACTGCGGAGGGACGAAGAGCTGCTGCAGGGAATTACCTCCAAAGGATTACAGCGGCTGCAATCGTACCCGCAATGGCGGCTCCGTAACATAGGACCGCAACGAGCGTATGGATGCTTTTCAAGCCCACGTCTATGAGTGTAAAACGGAACCGGTGCGCCCAGTGAAAGAGCGGGAGGGAGATCAGCACAAAGCAAAACACGCGGGTCAGCGGATGGGAGAGCAGGGCTTGCATCTTGGCAAACTGCAGAGCATCGCCCGGCAAGAGTCCCAAAGGCCAGGCGATGCCGGTGATCAATATCAGCACGGGGACCAGGAAGGCGGCAACCACACCACCTGCGGAGAATAACGACCACCAAATTGGTTCGTTGGATTTCGCCATGATCTATCCCTTCAAGACAAACCACGCAACGATGGCAGAGGCAATCACCCAGGCGACGTAATTGGGGGCAATGATCAATCCACGCGGAACTCGTTCCTCACCGACATAAACCGCTATAGCCTGGGGCGTGAGATTGAACCAGGTAATGGTGTGGAGCAACGCGAACGCC
>QHYR01000054.1 GCA_003223315.1 Acidobacteriota bacterium
ATCCTTAGACGTGCGCGCCATTGATTGCGATTTCTACGTCTTCTCCGGCCACAAGGTGTATGCGCCTACGGGCATCGGCATTTTGTATGGCAAGGAGGAGCTGCTGGAGGCCATGCCGCCTTATCAGGGCGGCGGCGACATGATCAGCTCCGTCACGTTCGAGAAGACTCTCTACAATCGCCTGCCCTACAAATTCGAAGCGGGTACGCCACACATCTCTGGGGCCATCGGACTGGGCGCCGCAATCGAATACCTGAACTCCATCGGCATCGAGCGCATTGCCAGGCACGAGAAGCAAGTTCTTGCCTACGGGACCAAACGTTTGCTGGAGATTCCCGGGCTGCGCCTGATCGGAACAGCCAGGGAGAAGGAAGGCATCCTTTCCTTCGTGCTCGAGGGCATTCATCCCCACGACGTCGGCACGGTTCTGGATCAGGGAGGCATCGCCATTCGCACCGGGCATCACTGCGCGCAGCCGCTGATGGAGCGCTTCGGCGTACCGGCCACGGCCCGCGCTTCTCTGGCGCTTTACAACACCATGGAGGAGATGGACGCGCTGGCCAGCGGGCTGCAGAAGGTCAGGGAGGTTTTCGCCTGATGCCGGACCTGCGCGATTTATATCAGGACGTCATCCTGGAACACAGCAAGCGTCCCCGGAACTATCGCACGCTGGAAGCCGCTAATTGCACGGCTGAGGGGTTTAATCCGCTGTGCGGCGATCATTTTACGATCTATGTGCAGGTCGGAGACGGCCAGATCCGCGATATCTCCTTCCAAGGTTCCGGTTGCGCCATCTCCAAGGCTTCCGCCTCGATGATGACGCAAGCAGTCAAAGGCAAGCGCACCGAGGAGGCCGAGGAGCTGTTCCAAAAATTCCACCACGTTGTTACTGGGAAAAACGGGGTGGAGTCGAATGAACTTGGCAAACTGGCGGCGTTCGCGGGAGTTTCGGAATATCCCGTTCGCGTGAAGTGCGCGACCCTAGCATGGCACGCCTTGCGCGCAGCCCTGCAGGGAGAGCAGCACGCCGTCTCCACGGAGTAAGAGGGCGCCATGCAGAGCAATGTGATTGTTTTGAGCCGCGACTGTGAAGCCACCGAGGTGCCCTACGGCGGCGTGCAGGTATTGCCGGCGGGAACGCGGGTGAGAATCATGCAGTCGCTCGGCGGCACGTACACGGTCGCCATTGAACAGGGCTCGATGATGCGCATCGAGGCCAAGAATGCCGACGCACTGGGAGTCGCTGCGGAGCCAAAAGAGGCGCAGGCCGCACCCGGCCAATTCAGCGAAAAGCTCGTCTGGGACCAGTTGAAGACGGTCTACGATCCCGAAATCCCCGTCAACGTCGTTGATCTTGGCCTCATCTACTCCTGCCAGATCACGCCCGCCGAGGGCAGCGGCCAGAAAATCGAAATCAAAATGACCATGACTGCGCCCGGGTGTGGCATGGGAGACGTGCTACGGGCCGATATCGAACGCAAGCTCGCGCAGTTGCCCGAGGTTAGAGAAGTGCACGCCGAGATCGTCTTCGATCCGCCGTGGAATCCCGGCCGAATGTCCGATGCCGCAAAGCTGCAACTGGGATTGGATCTCGACTCCGGCTCGCAGCTTCCGATGTACCGCTCCTGAGGCTCGCGGGCGAACGGCGCGAGCTCTTACAGAGTTTCTTCCGCCATGGACCGCATAGAATTATCCGCAGGCAAAAGAGTCAGCACCGCCTCTTGAAGGTCATGGGCGCTCGCGGCGTTCGCGGGCCAGTTCACGACACTAATCTTGTACGTAAATCGATTGGTGGCGCCGGCGGCGTCGGATAGGCCATCCGCCACGCGCTTTGCTATGCGCTCGGCGACGGGCCGGCTTACCGTGGGCAGGATTGTCCCAAAACAGTGCGGCCGGAGGACATAAAGGGAATCTTCCCCGCGCAGTTTGCGGGAAATTGCTTTGGCCGCATCGCTCAGCAGAGATATGGCAAAAGGCGTCGAAGAGACTTCTTCCGGCAACGTCACGGTAACCACCAGTACGGATAAAACCTGGCCGGCCGCCGCCGCCCGGCGATACTCCATGGCCAGACGATCTTTGAACGAATTCAGATTTGGTATGGCGTTCAAGAGTTCTGCACTCGCTTCTATTTTGGTTTCCGCGGCGCGCCTGCCGGCCTCCGCGATCTGGCGGCGCAGGTGCAGGATGGTGATTTGGCGGTCCACGAGGTACACCGCCAGCAGCGCCGAGAGCCCGCAAAAGCCGTAAAACGCATTCCGCAGTATCGAACTCGAATAAGAAAACACCACCGGATACATCAGCAGCGCCAGTCCGGCGCCTAAGACCAGAATCGTGCAGCAGGCCAGCAGGGTTAGCTGCAACTCGCGACGGTCCAAGTGATCTGGATGGATTTTGTCGAAAAGGCGCACTGGTCATCCTGCTTGGGCCGTTCCTTGCACCTCGAGTTTGCGTTGTTTGGCTTTAAGCACATGGCCTACCACCAGGCGCGCTTGTAGAGACGTGGAATGAGCCAGTTACAGCCCAGCGTGTGCCGCACAGAAGAGGACTCGTCTCAATCTAGGCCGGGGTGTTCCAAAACGGATAAAGGCATCGCGCGGCGATCTTTCGGTCTGCACAATAGCGGGGGCCGAATGACGTGGAGGACCGCGTTCGCGATCCATGGCAGCAAGCTGCTCGAGATCGCGACTTACTGGTGCGTTCCGCCCAATTCGCGGACGATATCTCCCACAAATGCTTTGGCATCCCCGAAAAGCATCAAAGTGCGATCGAGGTAGTAGAGCGGGTTATCGATGCCCGCAAAGCCGGGGCTCATGCTGCGCTTGATGACCATAACGGTGCGGGCCTTATCGACATCGAGTATCGGCATTCCGTAAATGGGACTGCCGGTTTCGTTGCGCGCCGCCGGATTGGTGACGTCGTTGGCGCCGATCACCAGCGCCACGTCGGTTTGCGGGAATTCGCCGTTCACGACATCCATATCCAGCAGCTTGTCATAGGGAATATCCGCTTCCGCCAGCAAGACATTCATGTGTCCGGGCATTCGTCCGGCGACGGGGTGGATCCCGAACTTGACGTCGATGCCGCGCTTCGCCAGGGCATCGTAAAGCTCGCGGACCTTGTGTTGTGCCTGCGCCACGGCCATTCCGTACCCGGGCACAATGACCACCTTGTTGGCGGCAGCGAGAATGGCGGCAGCCTCGTCGGCGGTCGCGCTGTGCACCGGCCGGGCCTCGACGTGGCCGGCGGCGGCGACCTGTTCCTGGCCGAAGGCGCCAAAGAGCACATTGGTGAACGAGCGGTTCATGGCTTTGCACATGATGACGGAAAGGATGAACCCCGACGAACCGTCGAGCGCGCCCGCCACCACCAGCACTTTGCTGTTGAGCACGAATCCCAGCAGCGCGGCGGAGAGTCCGGCGTAGGAGTTCAGCAGTGAAATCACCGTGGGCATATCCGCGCCGCCGATCGGCGTCACCAGCAGCACGCCGAAGAAAAGCGCAACGCCGACCATCGCCGGAAAGAGTTTCATGTACGCCGGATGAATCACGAGGATTAACGCGAGCACGACGGCCGTGCCCAGCACCGAAAGACTCACGATATTCTGCCCGCGGTAGGTGATCGGCCGCTGCGGCAGAATTTCCTGCAGCTTCCCGGCCGCGATCAGGCTGCCCGTAAACGTCAGCGAACCAATGATCACTTCGAGGCCAATCTCCACCATCCCGAACTTGGTCACCTGCGGCGCCCGCACGTAATATTCCGCGATTCCGATCATGGTTGCGGACAGCGCGCCAAACGCGTGGCTCAGCGCCGTCCGCTGCGGCACCGCCGTCATGTGAACCATGCCGAGCGGAACGCCAATGCCCGCGCCGATAATCAGCGCAATGACGATCCATCGGTATTGGACCAGTTCAGGATTGAAGAGCGTAGCGCCCACTGCGAGCGCAGCTCCAATCTCGCCGGCCAAGACGCCATGCCGCGCAGTGACGGGTGAGCTGAGCCATTTCAGCGAAAGGATGAACAGAACGGCCGCGACAATATAGGTGAGGTCGATGAGCTGCTGGGGAGAGAGTCCGGTCATGATTTTTTCGATTTGCCGGTCTTAAACATGCGCAGCATCCGGTCGGTGATCAGGAATCCGCCCACCATGTTGCTGAATGAAGCCCCCACCGCGATGATCCCCAGCACCGTGGAAAGCATTGTTTCGTGCCGCCCCGCGATGATGATGGCCGCCACCACCACAATCGCGTCCAGCGCGTTCGTCAGTGACATCAGCGGCGTGTGCAGCAGCGGCGAAACGCGCTTGATCACCTCAAATCCGACGAACCCCGCGAGAATGAACACAAAAAGATTGGAGATGAAATCCGAAGGCATTCTTTCCCCCTACGATTGCGCTGCCAGGGCCGGCAACGAGAAAAACTCCCGCACCCTTTTGTTCACCACTTCGCCGCTCTGAGTCAATAACGTTTCGCGGATGATTTCATCGTTGGTGTCCAGCCGAAGTTGGCCATCTTTCACCAGGTGCAGAAGGAAAACGGTGATATTGCGCGCGTACATCTGGCTTGCGTGATACGGCACCGAACTGGCGAGGTTGAACCAGCCGATAATGGTGACGCCGTGCTCCACCACTGCTTCGCCCGGCTGGGTGAGCTCGCAATTTCCGCCGCGTTCGGCTGCTAAATCGACGATTACCGAACCGGGCGCCATGCCCTTGACCATATCTGCAGTCACCAGCAGAGGCGATTTCTTCCCCGGAATGACGGCCGCGGTAATGACCACGTCATTTTCCGCCACCACTTTGCCCAGCAGCTCGCGTTGCCGCCTATAAAAATTTTCGTCCTGCGCTTTGGCATATCCATGGGCATCCTCGGCGTCCTTCGCTTCGATGGGCAGCTCGACGAAACGCCCTCCCAGGCTTTGCACTTGCTCCTTCGCCGCCGGGCGCAAGTCATATGCCGAAGTGACCGCTCCCAGACGTCGCGCCGTGGCGATGGCCTGCAGACCGGCAACGCCAGCACCGATTACCAAAACGCGTCCGGGAGTAATCGTGCCTGCCGCGGTCGTAAGCATGGGGAAGATCCGCGGCAGCGTGTCCGCGGCGATCAGCACGGCTTTGTATCCGCAAATTGTGCCCATGGAAGACAGCGCGTCCATGCTCTGCGCGCGCGTGCTGCGGGGCATCAATTCCACGGCCAAGGAGGTTACGCCCCTCGCCGCAATCTCCTGCAGTGGCCCCACCGCGCCGAGCGGCCGAAGGAATCCGATGAGTACCTGGCCGCTATGAAATAAAGGCAGGTCCGCTTGGCCGGTTCTATCGTTTGAGCCGTAACAGAGCACCTGAACCAAGATTTCAGCGGCAGTGAAGAGATCGCGGCGCTCCGGAATGATTTTTGCGCCTTTGGCAGCGTAGTCTGCATCGGGATATCCGGCCTGAGCGCCAGCGCCCGCTTCTACGAGGACTTCCAGCCCACCCTTTGCGAGCGCCGGAATCGAACTGGGCACCAGAGCCACGCGCCGTTCCCCGGGAAAAGTTTCCCGGGGGACTCCCACAATCATGAGGTCCCTCCGCTCTATGAAGTGAATTCCAGTGGTACAAGACAACTCTCGGCGGAGGATTTCATTCCCCGAGACTCTTTGAAGGTGCGACTTTTTTATGCGACAAAAGGGGCGTGATGACTTTGTTTCCCGCGAAAAGGGCATCCTGTAGGTAGCCTTTTCGCGGAGCCCTTTTGTCGCTCGATAACCCTTGTGGCCGCACTCCTTGGGTTTGCCGCGCCAGGCGATCCGCCTGCGAACTTGCAAGCATACACTCGTGGAGGCCATCTGGGAAAACCGGGGATTGTCCGGCGCTTTCTGGTTGAGACAGCGGCGTGTGGCCGCAAACCCAGGCCGGCCGGGTATACCGGTGCCTAAATCGAGGGTACTGCACCTTCGTACAGTAGGCAGAGGGTTCTCTGCGGGATAGGCTGGGTCCACGTTTTGGAGGGAGGGGAACCCATGTTCAACAAGAGACTGGCTGGTAGTTTGCTCCTGAGTGCATTGATCTACTCTGCGCCCGCTTTGGCGCAGTCGGCCCTTGCTCAACAAAGTGGGGCCCAGCGAAGCTCGAAGACGTCGGCGGCGAAATCGGCTACGGCGAAACCGGCCCCAGCGAAATCGGCCGCGGCGGCCAAGAAGAGCGCGACAAAGCCGCTCGTGTACGTAGAGGACAACCGTAAGACCGTCGATAGTTCAACGACAACGGCCGCCGGTACTTCAGCGAAAAAGCCGTCGAGTGCTTCGGCGAGCCAGAAGACGCTGAGCTCAGACATTACCAAAGCGTTTCAGCAGAACTGTCCGGACGTCTCGCTCACCGAAAGCAAGGCAAGAGCAGCATACGATGTAACGTTTGAGCGAGAGCCGGGCAACAAAGGCGTGAAGAGCGCTTTCGGGCTGACGAACGCGGTGCACAAGACGAGCAAGATCGAAGTCATGAACAAGAGTGGCAAAGAGCTCTTTTCTGAAACCGGACACTCCACGGGTCAACTGGTGAAGGATGCCTGCACGGCCATCGGAACGCCGGGCACGAAGATAGCCAAGAAGTAGCCAGCGGCTACTGGGTCAGGCGCCGAAAACTCGCCAAGGGCGCGAGCGCGCCCGCGCCCTCAGGCGGACCCTAATCGCACCCTGCTCGGCTTCTCTCAACGCGGAAACAGCTCCCGCTTGAGTCGCCCTTCGCTCGCACTTCAGCACACGCAAATGCGCCGAGAGCCCTCGCTCGTCCGCCCCAAGGCGGATCGCTCGGGGATGACTTTGTTGACCGGCGAAAGCTCATCCTGTAGGTGACTTTTGCCGGGAGACCTGATCGGATAGTCATTTTGAATAGACGAGAAAATAGCGATCGGGAAACATTTTGACGTCTTCGGATGGCTTCAGGCCTGCGTTCTTCATCCAAGTGGCGAGTTGCTCCCGGCTGACTTCCAAGTCCGGATGACCTTTGTGTGGACCCATCCCGGGCTCGTAGTCGATGACGACCACCCGGCCCGAGGGCGTCAGATAACCAGAAACTGACTTCAGATATGCGGCGCGGTCTTCGATGTGGTGCAGGACGTCATGGAAAAAGACCAGGTCGATATTTTTCGCGGGCAGATTCGGATCGGTATACTTGCCCAGCACCGTCTGAACATTGGTGACATGCGCCTCGTCGGCTTTCCTTTTGATTTGCGGGAAAAACCCAGCATCGATATCCACGGCATACACTTTGCCGCTAGGCGAAACGGCTTTCGCCAACGGCACTTCGAATAGACCGGAGCCGGCGCCGATATCCGCAACACTGCCGCCGGGTTTGAGTCCAAGCTTCGCAACGATCTCGTCCATCTTGAGGTTTGCGACGCGATCGTGCGCTTCGAGCGTCTTGGACCATTCTTCCGCGGGGCGCGAGGCCAACTGGGCCGCGGCTCCTTGAGAGAGGCTAAGAGTGAACGCGAAGAGGCCGAGAAAGATCAACATGCGTCTATTTCGCATAAAAGGCTCCTGGCTCATTATTCTGCAGGCCGAAAGAACATGCAACGTTCTTATAGGCCGCGAGAGCAGGCGCTGGTATGCTGTCGCGTTCTGTACCCGGTTTAAGAGCTTCCCGTTGCCTTCCAGCCTAGATATGTCCGCGCATCCTGCCGGTACGAAATGACCGCGCCCCTTCGTCGCATCCTCTCAGGAACAAGCTGTGCCGCGCTGGTCATATCGAACATGATCGGCACGGGCATCTTCACCACCACCGGATTTCTGGCGGGAGATTTGGGTCGGCCGCTGTTGGTCCTTGGCATCTGGGTGGTGGGCGGAATCGTCGCGCTGGCCGGTTGCTTTGCGTACGCAGAGTTGGGCATGAACATCCCCCGGGCGGGCGGAGAATACGCGTACCTGAGAGAGGCGTGGGGTCCGGGCTGGGCCTTCCTGAGCGGCTGGATTTCGTTCTTTGCGGGATTTTCGGCTCCGATTGCGGCGACAGCTCTGGCGTTTTCGGAATATCTCAGGCACTACTTCCCGGCACTCGCTGCAAATTCCGAGAGAGAGCCGCATTTGCGCTGGCTGCACGCGGGGAATGCCGCGTGGGTGAGCATCGGCGTCATCTTCTTTTTTGCGGCGATCAATATCCTTGGATTGCCTTTGGCGTCGAGGCTGCAGAATTTTTTGACCGCCCTCAAACTTGGCGTGATCGCGGTGTTCCTGATATCGGCGTTTGCCTTAGGGCATGGGGAGTGGTCGCATTTCCAGATGGCCACGCAGCGCAGCTCGAGTCATGGCTTGGGCGCACAGTTCGCGGTTTCGCTGATTTTTGTGATGTTCGCGTACAGCGGCTGGAACGCGGCGAGCTACGTCGCGGAGGAAATTAGGGACCCGGAACGCACGCTGCCGCTGGCGCTGGGGCTGGGCACCGGGCTCGTCGCGCTGCTTTACGTGGCGCTGAATGTGGCTTTCGTGTACGCCTTGCCTCTCGAAGCGATGAAAGGGGTGGTCGCGGTGGGAGCGGCGTCATCGGACGCGCTTTTTGGCCGCCACATCGGAGATTTTTTCAGTGCCGCAATGGCCGGGGCGCTGCTCTCCTCGATCAGCGCGATGTCTCTGGTGGGGCCGCGCGTCTACTACGCGATGGGGCGAGACGGCTGTTTTCCCGCGGGCGCGGCCGAAGTGCATCCCCGTTGGGGAACGCCGGTGAAAGCAATCGTGTATCAGGCGATCACCTCGGCACTCATGGTCTTGACGGGTACCTTCGAAGCGCTCATTTACTATATAGGGTTCTCGCTGATCTTGTTTGCGGCGCTGGCGGTCGCCGGATTATTGCGGCTGCGAACGCGGCCGGGCTTCCGGCGCCTGCGGGTGGTTAGTTGGGGGTTATCCGGCGATCCCACTGCTTTTTGTGGTAATCAGCTTGTGGATGCTGATTTGGACGTTCCTCCTCCGCCCGCGCGAAAGTTCTCTTGGTTTAGTTACGATTCTCTGCGGCGCGATTTTTTATCGCTGGCGGCTTCGCGGCTCGGTCGAACAGTTGGCTCGGGAAAAACAACAAGCCGCACCGTGAGGGGAAGCACAGACAGGAAAAGAGAAATTACGCTGGGGCCCGCAACGCTGAGAAACGCGTTGCGGTGCCCCCGGGCTACAAAGGCGTTCTAGGCCCGGGCCGCGGTTTTCTGCAGAACGCGGTCGGCGATGGCTTTGAACTCGTCCGCAGTGAGCAAGTCCTTCTTTTCAAAAGACTTGGCCTTGACGGCCTGCAGCAAGGCCATGCGCTCCTGCTCCGTGGCTTTGATGCCGAGCTTCTCGCACCATTCTTCGATCGACGGCGGCCCGCTATTTTTGCCCAGCACGATATGGACGGGCTTCTGCCCCACGAGGTCGGCGGAGAAGGGCACGTATTCGAGTGGATGCTGCTCGCGCGCCATGCGCACCCAGCCGGCGATGATGCCGGATTCGACTTCGTAAAGCTTGTCGCCCACGATGGGGCGATTCGGCGGCTGCGTGACCTTGGCCTTTTCCATGACGAAGTGCGAAACTTCGCAGAACTTTTGGGTGCGAATGCCGATGTCAATACCGTGCAGGCAGAGCAATGACAAGACCACGTCTTCCATGGGCACGTTGCCGGCGCGTTCGCCGAGGCCGGTGACGGTGGTCTGGGCGACGGAAGCTCCAGCCTGCAGCGCGGCCAGCGTATTGGCAACGCCAAGACCGAAGTCCTGATGGCAGTGAATCTCCACGGGCTTCTTCAGCCGCTTGATGGCTTTCTTAACTACATGGTAAATAGCATCCGGAGTGCAGCCGCCCATGGTGTCGGCGAGGGTGAAGGCGTCCATGTGACCATCGGTAGCGACTCTCTCGACGATATCGAGCAGGCGACCGACTTCCGTGCGGGTGGCGTCAATGGTGAAAAACACGGTGTACAAGCCCGCTTCTTTGGCGGCCCGCGTGGCGTCGATAGAGGACTTCATGGCGCGATCGAAGGTCCATCCGTAGGCGTTCTTGATCATGTGATCGCTGGCGGGAATCTCGATGACCACGCCCTTACAGCCGCAGGCCTTGACGACCTTGATCTCTTCCGGAATGCAGCGGGCAAAGGCGAAGACTTCCGACTTCAAACCCAGGGCGGCGATATCCTGAATGGCCGCTTTATCCTGGTCGGAAACAGCAGGCATGCCGGATTCAATGCGGTGAACCCCCAGGGCATCGAGTTGCTTGGCGATGGCCACTTTTTCTTCGCGGCGGAAGACAACGGCGGTCTGCTGCTCGCCATCGCGAAGGGTCACGTCATGAATTTTGATTTTGGGGGCGAAGCTGTATTTCTTGGTGATTTCAGGGAGATAAGGCCAGGGGCTGATAAACCATTTATCCGTCTTCCAAGGGGTCTTCATTTAGCCTCCGTAATTTCATCGCGCGCCAATCGCCGGCGCCGCCGACCGAGCGAACTCCAATGCGCTCACTGGTTTCGGTTGGATTGGGCATGATACACGAGCGACTTTGGAGGTTCAAGGAGGAGCGGCGATGGTATACAGCGTCGAGTCCGAATGCCCGCAAGGCTATTCGCCGCAGGGTCTTCGGGCAACTTATTTGCCAAGTTAACCAAAATGTGGTGCAGACCAAGAATCGCCACGTTACCGAAGTCTCCTTTTGGAATCGAACCCAAGGTAGATCCTGCGGAGCGTCGGATCGCTTCTGGGAGCTGGCTTATTCGGGCTAAGTGTGTTATTTTATAATAAGAAAGATGTGAATGCACCTAAATCCTACAAAAGTAGGAATAGTTCGTAAGAAGGAAATGTGCCCCAAGTCAAATTTACGCTGAACGGAGAACGGGTGTCCGTCCGCTACGAGCCCGGGATGCATGTCCTGGAGCTCCTCCGGGAGGAGTGCGGCATCGTTTCCGCCAAGAACGGGTGCGCCCCCGAAGGCACCTGCGGCTGCTGCCTCGTGCTCATTGACGACCGGCCGGTCCTCTCTTGCCTCCGAAAACCGGAACAGCTGCAAGGCCACGAGGTTACCACTCTAGAAGGTCTTCCCGAGGAGTTGCGGCGCGTTCTGGGCGAGGCTTTCGTGCTGGAAGGCGGGGTGCAGTGCGGTTTCTGCATTCCGGGAATCGTGGTGCGGGCCAGCTCATTGCTGCAGAACGGCCAGGCATCGAGCCGGGAGTCTATTGCCAAGGCCCTCGACGGCCATCTTTGCCGCTGCACCGGATACAAACGGATCGTCGATGCCATACAAACGGCGGGCGAAGCCTGGAACGATCACCACCAGATGCCCCGAACGGAACCACGCCATCACCTTTACTTCGGCGAGGAGTTTGGGTTGAAGCGCAATACGGCGACGATTCCTAAGGGGAACGGGAAGAACGGCATCGGCTCATCGGCTTCGCGTCTCGGCGGCGTGGAACAAGCTTTAGGCAGTAAGCCTTTCGTGGACGACATGCGCTTGCCGGGAATGCTGCACGGCGCGATGGTGCTCACGCCCCACCCGAGGGCCAAAGTGCTGGGGATTGATTCTTTCGCGGTGCTGGCCATGCCGGGAGTGGTGAGGGTGTTTACCGCGGCCGACGTGCCCAGCCAGCGCGGCACGGGAATGAATTACCCCGATCTGCCCATTTTTGTCGCCGTTGGCGAGACGACCTGCTGCGTGGGAGATTTTATCGCCATGGTCGTGGCGGACACGCAGTTTCACGCGCGCCAGGCGGCGGACAAAGTGAAGGTCGATTACGAAGTCCTGCCGCCGCTCACGAATGCCTTTGAAGCGCTCAAGCCGGGCGCGACACAGGTGCATCCGCCGGGGAATATGTATGTGCACGGAAACTTGATCGACACCACGGCCTTTTCACGAGGCGATGTGGAGTCGGCCTTCGCTAGCGCGGCCCACGTGATCGAAGCCAAATTCCAGACACAGCCGATCGAACCGGCATTTCTCGAACCGGAAGCGTGCCTGGCCTTATCTCAGGGCAAAGGCGTCAAAGTACATTCGCAGAGCCAAGGCTCGCCTTCCGACCAGCAACAGATTGCAAAACTTTTGAACCTGCCGCTGGAAGAGGTGGAGATCGCGCTGGCGGCGAGCGGCGGCGGATTTGGCGCGAAAGAAGAACTCTCGATTCAGGGCCAGACGGCCTTGGCGGCGTACCTGCTGCAGCGGCCGGTGAAAGCGGTTCTGACGCGCAAGCAATCCACGCAGCACCACGTCAAGCGCCACCCCATGACCCTGCAATACAAAGTGGCGGCCGATGCCGAAGGCCATCTGCTGGCGGTGAAGGCGCGAATCGTCGGGGATGCCGGAGGATATGCGGGCACGAGCGGCAAATGCCTGCTGCGCGCCGCATGCCATAGCTGCGGGCCTTATCGCGTGCCGAATGTGGACGTCGAGTCCAAAGCCGTCTATACCAACAACCCGACTAGCGGCGCCATGCGGGGATTCGGGACGAACCAGGCGCACTTCGCCATGGAAGGAATCATGGACATCCTGGCGGAGCGCATCGGCGTGGACGGTTATGACATTCGCGAGCGAAACATTTTGAATCCCGGCGACGCCTTAGCGACCGGGCAAATCATGAGGCCGAGCGTGCGCGGCTTGCGGGAAACGCTGCACGCCGTGAAGGAGATTTACAAAGGCGCGAAATACGCAGGGCTCGCTTGTGGCATCAAGAGCACGGGTATCGGGAACGGCACGGTCGATAGCGGACATATCAAGATTCGAGTGGTGAAGGGCGGACGCGTGCAAGTTTTGAATGGCTATACGGAAATGGGTCAGGGCGTGTATACGGCGACGGCGCAGGCCGTGTGCGAAGAAACGGGTTTGCCGCCGGAGAAAATCGACGTCATCTGGGACAAAGAGATGGGCGACAAGTGCGGCGAGACCTGGGCGTCGCGCGCGACCACGCTCAGTTGCGCCGCGGCGCAAAATGCGGCGCGCAAGCTCGCGGTCGATCTCAAGAAGGCATCACTCGAGGAACTCGCTGGCCGCGAGTACACCGGCGATTATGTCTGCGACTTCACCACAAAACCGGGCACTCCCGAGGCGCAGAGGAACCCCAGCACGCATTTGACGTTCAGCTACTCGACGCAAGTGGTGATTCTCGACGAAAACGGGCGGCTAGAACGCGTGATCGCGGCGCACGACGTCGGCCGGGCCATCAACCCGCGGCTCTGCGCGGAACAGATGGAAGGCGGCATCCATATGGGCCTGGGTTATGCGCTTTCCGAGGATTTCCCTTCGACTAATGGCGTGCCTGATTCCCTGCTGCTGCGCGACCTGGGCATTCCGCGAGCCAAAGAGATGCCCCAAGTCGACGTGATCCTGATCGAAGTGCCGGATGAGGTCGGCGGCTACGGGTCCAAGGGCGTGGGCGAGATCGGCTGCGTGGCTACGGCCGGAGCAGTGGCCAGTGCGCTCTACTCCTACGACAAGATTCGCCGCTTCCGCTTGCCCATGGACGATGCACCCGCGGCGGCGCCGCTTCTGCCAAAATCGCGCCACAAGCAGCTCGTCGCCGCCGATTAGCAGGGGCTGCGTCCAGTTGGCGAGAAAGAATCCGTCCGCAAGGTCATTTCAACAGAGCTTTCCACGCAAATAGCTCCGACTCACCCGATGTGAATTGCCTTCTACATGCATGAGCCAGCCCGGTTGGACCACTCGAGCTGGATGGTGTAATTGCCAAGCGTGCGGGTTTTCCACGCGCAGATGTCGCCGATTTCACCATTGTTGTCGTCATACCAACCCTGCCCGGGAATGGGGTCGGTGATCGCCTCGCATAGTTCGTGCGAAGTCGTCGACGTGAGCGCATCGAAAGGAGCCAAGCCGCCAACGCACCCGGAGCAGCCCGGATACGGCATCACAGCGTAGTAGACATTCTTACCGAACGATTCGTGGTAACCGCAGAAGGACTGGCACGAGGCGCTGTTTCCTTGGACAACCGTGACACCCTCGGGCAGAAAAACGAAATACAAAGTGTTGGAGTTGGCGGCGGGCAGCGTGCCCGCGTTGATCTCCTGCTGAATTAATTGCTGGATGGCGCTGTCCTGGACCGACGTGCCGGGATCGGGTGAAGTAAGGACAGTCGTGCCGATGCGTGAGCCATGGCCGATGGCCTGCCCTGGGATGCTGTATTCACCGAGCTGGTCCATGAGTTGGCTGGTGAGGATATAGTCGAAGAACTGATTGACTTGCGTGAGGAGGCCGCTATTTGGCGCTTGTTCCCAGGCGGAGCCCCAGAAAACTGTAAAAACCTCAACAGCGGTGAGGAGCGGACCGCTGCGGTAAGTGAGGTGCGGAGCCGCCGCGGCAGCAGCGGCCGGGGCTTCCGGCCGATGCAAGGGAACAATACTGATCGGATGTTTCCGCGCTTGTGGCGATTTCATCCGGCGAGGCTTTGACGGCATGGTCAGCTCCTTGTGAACGACGTTAGTGAAGCGAGGCTGGAGGAAAAACGGGTGGGCAAGGCCACGGTAACGGACAACCGGAGAAATGTAAATTCGGGTAGGGGCCCGGTTATCTTAAAGAATCAACAGCTCGCGCCGCAGTTATTGAAGTACCGAAATATCCGCGCTATGAATAGCTGCAGGTGTTGAGGACCTTCGCTGTAGAATGGCGCCCTCGAACGGCAAATGACACCGTGGCAACAGTGGGTTCGACGCCCTCAGAGCGTCTGGATTCGCAAGGCCTTTTTTCAGGTGCACTTGTGGGTTGGCCTGGGGATTGGTCTTTACGTCGTGGCCATCAGCATCTCCGGCAGCGCGCTCGTCTACCTCCCAGAGCTTACGAGGAAGTTCTCGCGCAGAACAGTAGTTGTGGCCGAGTCCGGGCACCGGATGAGTGTAGAGGAACTGACACAACAGGCGCAGCGAGCCTACCCAACCTACGAAGTGGATAACATACGTGAGGCACAGACGCCCGAAGAGCCGGACGATGTTGTATTGGAGCGCGCCCACAAACGAATCGAACACCTATTCGATCCCTATACCGGCGCGGATCTGGGCAATCGTTATTCGGTAATTGAGCCCATTTTCGAATGGCTCGCCGACTTACATAACGACCTTCTGGCAGGAAGCACCGGGCGGCTGGTGAACGGTATCGGCTCGTGCTTGGTTACTTTACTTTCCTTAACTGGAGCCATTCTCTGGTGGCCGGGAATAAAGAATTGGCGGCGCAGCACCACGGTCAAGTGGAAAGCACACTTCCCCCGGCTCAATTGGGACTTGCACAGCGCCATGGGCTTTTGGTGCTGGTTCTTTCTGTTCGCCTGGGGAATCTCGGGCATCTACTTTTGTTTACCTGCAGTTCTCGGTCCCCCTATTCACCCGCGGGACCTTCTTGGCGGCTCATCTCTTTTCTTCACCTTGATCGCGCGACTTCATGTGGGAGATTTCGACCGGTTCACGAAGGTGCTTTGGAGCATCTTGGGGCTCGTGCCTGCCGTTTCGGCCGTTACAGGGGCTCTGATGTGGTGGAACCGAGTGCTGTGCAAGAAATTTCGCCGCCCGTACCGGCAGGCAGAACATGCGGCTCCGTCCGATAACTTGCTCATTGTTCGTGAGTGACGGGTATCGGAAGTTTGCGCCAAGACCCGGTCTGTCGGCCTATTGCGAGGCAGGCGCGAAAATGGTACGTTAGCCACACCCCTGTTTTCGGCCTGCAAGGCGCAGATGATCCAGCGCGATGTGCTCGGGAAAATCGCCACAGGCGCTGGGAGAAGACAGATAAATGAAGTCATTTGAATTCTTTGCAGCCAAGGATTCCAACCACGCCGTAACCCTCCTCGCCCAGCACGCCGCGAACGCCAAAGTCAAAATTATCGCCGGCGGTACCGATCTCTTAGCAGACCTCAAATTCGCAGCGCACGGGCCGGACGTGGTCGTGGACATCTCGCGCGCCGATGACCTGAAGAACATCACCATGACTGAGCAAGGGCTGAACATCGGGGCTCTGGTGACCCACACGCAAATCATGCGCTCGCCGCTGATTTGCCAGCTATTTCCCGCGCTGGTGGATGCGGCGCACACCATCGGGGCGGTGCAAACGCGAAATCTCGGCACGCTGGGCGGAAACTTGGTGACGGCAGTGCCGTCGATGGATAGCGGTCCGACGCTGATGGCGCTCGAGGCGATAGTTACGATCGCGGGAAACGGCGGGCGCCGGCAGGTGCCGCTGAGCGAATTCTTTGTGGGGCCGCGGAAGACCATTCTCAAACCGGATGAACTCCTCACCGAGATCATTATTCCCAAACAAAATGTGGGCAAGCCCACGCATTTTTTGAAGTTCGGATTGCGCAAAGGACAGGCGCTGGCGCTCGTGAATGTGGCCGCGAGCTTCTGGGTGGACTGGGAAAAGAACGCCTTCCTCGCTCCGCGAATCGCGCTCGGTGCCGTGGCGCCGAAGGTGATCCGCGCGCCGCAAGCCGAGGCTTACCTCGAGGGCCGCACGATCACCCCGGAAGCGATGGCGGAGGCGGGCCGCGTGGCCGTGGGCGACGCCAAGCCGATCAGCGATTTTCGCGCCTCCGCGGAGTACCGGCGTCATTTGGTCGCGGTGCTTACGAAGCGAGCGCTGGAGGGCGCCTGGGCGCTGGCCCAGACGAGGCGACTGGAGGGATCCAATGGCAAACGTAACGCTTAAAGTCAACGGCGAGACGCGCAGCGCCTCGGTTCCTCCAGAAACAACGCTGCTGAGGCTCTTGCGTGACCAGTTCAACCTGACCGGCGCGAAGCTCGGTTGCGACGTGGGCGATTGCGGCGCTTGCACCGTGATCGTGGATGGCCAGCCGGTGAACTCCTGCCTGATGCTGGTGGGCCAGGTAGAGGGCCGCGAGGTGCTGACCATCGAAGGGCTGGCCACCGCCGATCACCTGCACGCGCTGCAAAAATTGTTCGAGCACTTCGGTTCGCTGCAGTGCGGTTTTTGCGGGCCGGGAGTGATCCTGTCGGCCAAGGCCCTGCTGGACGAGAACCCTGATCCATCGACGCAGGAGATTCGCGACGCGCTCGGCGGGAACCTGTGCCGATGCACCGGGTACACCAAGATGATCGAAGCGATAAAAGGCGCCGCATGCATCTTGCGCGGCGAGGAAGTGCCGGCAGTCAAGTCCGCGTAAGCTCGAGGCGGAAGGGAGCCCCATCATGGCGGAGAAGCCGAAAGTTATCGAAAAGCCGGATGTGCTGGAACAGCCGGATATATTGAAGCCGCCGGCGGTCGCGCCGCTGGTCACCTTCCCAATCGAAGTGGTCGTGCCGGAAGTGCGCCAGCAAACTCCCGCGGTAGGCCAGCGGGCCACGCGCGCGGATGGCCGCCTGCACGGGCTGGGGCAAACGAAATACATCGATGACATGTATTTCCCCAACATGCTCTTTGCCAAGATCAAGCGCGCGGGCGTTGCTTCCGCACGGATCAAGAGCATCGATACGAAGGAAGCGGAAGCGATGCCGGGCGTCGTGGCGGTGATCACCGGCAGCGATATTCCTTGCAATTCGTTTGGGCCTTCGCTGAAGGATCAGCCGGTGCTGGCTGATACGCGGGTGTTCCACGCGGGCGACGGCGTCGCGGCAGTGGCGGCGGTGACCGAGCAGATTGCCACCGAGGCGCTGGAGAAAATCAAG
>QHYR01000055.1 GCA_003223315.1 Acidobacteriota bacterium
CGACTCGTTGCAGTTCCTTGGCACTCAACGTGACTGTCTCCTGTTTCATGGGGTGACATTTTCACGTTGCTGTTAAGGGGTGACCGAATTATGGAGCTAAGACACGGCCGCGAGTTCAGGTTGACACAAGTGGGGAGGGCTGATATAAAAGAACGAGTTCAAGGGATATTTACCGCCGCTCCAAAGGTAAGTGGCGCGAGAGCAAAGAGATAGAAGCGGCAGAAGGAAAAACGAGGCTAAGATTTTGATTCGACGCTGCCAGAGCGAGGTGCACCAAGCGTGTTTGTGCGCCTGTTGTTGCTGTTGTTGTGCATTCGTCTGTTCTGGCGCGTGGAGGTTAGCGGTCTAAAGACCTGAAACCTCAGATTCCCGAAGGGCCACCGCCAGAGCCAAGAGCCAGCGGTGGCCCTTTTTGTTTTTTGGGAGAGAAGTCTTGCGGAGCTCGTCAGGCATATGAAAGCTTCCAATTCACTTTGGCAAAAAGAGCTCTCCGGAAAAATGCCAGAAGCTCTGGCACGGGAAATTGATGTGTTCGAGACAGAAATCGCGTTGCGCAAACAGGGCAAGCTAGAGGAACGGCTCTTTGCCGAAACGCGGCTTCGCAGAGGCGCCTACGGCCAGCGGTACGACAATGGTCAGAGACACAACGGCAAGGCAGTTCAAGAGATCGCTTATCCCTCCGGGAAGCTGACCAAAGGGCCCAATACCTTGTGGGATGCGCCGGGGATGCAACGCATCAAGATTCCCGCAGGCGGACTAAACGCCGATCAACTGGAAACTCTTGCCGAACTGGCCGAGGAATATTCCGACGGCATCGCGCATGTAACTACGCGGCAAGATTTTCAGCTCCACTATGTGCACATCGACGACACGCCCAGCGTGATGCGCCGCCTTGCCGCGGCAAATGTCACCACACGCGAAGCTTGCGGAAACTCGGTGCGCAACGTCACGGCTTGCCCTTACGCGGGCGTTTGCCCGGACGAGGTATTCGATGTCACGCCATTCGCTCGTGCGCTATCGAAATTCCTGCTGGGCCATCCCGATTGCCAGAACTTCGGCAGAAAATTCAAGCCGTCATTCAGCGGCTGCGGTCAGCACGCTTGCGGCCTGGCGAGCATGCACGACTTGGGCTTGATTGCCGTGCAGCGAAGCGAAAACGGGGAACGCAAGATTGGCTTCGAAATGTACGTTGGCGGCGGGCTCGGCGCGGTCCCCTACCAGGCGAAACTATTCGACCCGTTCGTTCCACCAGAAGAACTGCTGCCGCTGGCGCAGGCAATTGCGCGCGTTTTCGCCAAGTATGGCGAAAAGAAAAATCGCAACCGGGCGCGAATCAAGTTTTTGGTTCAAGATTTAGGAATGGAGAAATTCCGGGAGCTGGTTTTAGAGGAGCGCAAAAATCTGCCCCCGGATCCTCGCTGGGCCGAATATCTAGAGGCGGCCGTCGCACAGTTCAAGGAAACGCCGCTCAAACCCGCGGGGGAACGGCCGCTTTTGGGCTCAGCGGATTTCCAGCGCTGGCTCAAGACGAACATCCGTCCGCAAAAGCAAGAGGGCCATTCCGTGGTTACCATCGCGCTGCCGCTCGGTGATATTGCGGCCAACCAGCTGCGGGCGCTTGCGGACATCGCCCGGCAGTTTACAAAAGAGACGATTCGCACCACCGTGGAGCAAAATATCGTGCTCCGCTGGATCAGCGACAGCGACCTTCCCGAACTCTGGCGGGCTCTTCAGGCCGCGGGCCTTGCCGGTCCTGGTGCGGAGACGATTCTGGATATCGTCAGCTGCCCCGGCACGGACACCTGCAAGCTGGGCATCTCCTCTTCGCGGGGACTGGCGGCTGAGTTGCGCAAGAGATTAGCGGAAAAGAATTTTCAGTTCGACGAAGCCGTTCAAAATCTGCACATCAAGATCAGCGGCTGCTTCAACAGTTGCGGCCAGCATCACGTCGCCGACCTAGGGTTTTACGGCGTAAGCCGCAAGATAGCAGGATACGCGGTGCCACACTTCCAAGTGGTTTTGGGCGGGGAATGGACGAACAACGCGGCGTCCTATGGCATGCCCGTTATGGCCATCCCGTCAAAGCACATTCCAGAGGTCGTCACCCGGCTGGTGGATCGGTACGCCGCCGGACGGAAGAACGGAGAGGCATTCAAGGACTTCATCAAGCGGATGGGCAAAGCGGAACTCAGGCATCTCCTGGAAGACCTTGCGAGACCTCCCGCCGATCCCACGGATCGGTCCATTTTCACGGATTGGGGCGACCCCAGGGAATACAGCCTGGAGGACCTCGGGGTCGGCGAGTGCGCGGGAGAAGTCGTATCTGCCGCTGATTTCGATCTCGCCGGTGCGGAAACGGGCGTCTTCGAAGCCCAGGTGGCATGGGAGAAGGGCCAGACGCACCGGGCCGGGACGCTTGCCTACGAGGCGATGGTGCGGGCCGCGAGAGGGCTGGTCAAGATGGAGCACCCCGATGTTTCTAACGATAGCGATCAGATCATCGATGAATTCCGGACCCGCTTTTACGACACACAGAAATTTTTCGATCCGTTTGCGGGCGGAAAATTTGCCCACTATTTGTTTGCCGCGCAGCAGAGGAACGGGCAGCCTCACACGGCGGATTCCGCGCGTTATCTGATCGACGAAGCTCACCTCTTCATTGAGGCTGCCCACAGGTGCAATCAAAAAATGGGCACGCCGGGTGAGCGTTTGAGGGCTCATGGAGTTGGAACACGTTAACGTCAAACTGCTCGTCAAGGATCCGGACGAGGTTTCTCTGGACCCGTTGATTCCGGTGTTTCATAGCTGGATCGAGGGGCAAGTCCTTGAAGAACTGCTGCTGGACGTTGCCGATTACCGGCACGTGCATGCGGGTCCGGGGGTGATTCTGATCGGCCACGAGGCCAACTACAGCGTGGATAATACCGAAGCGCGGTTGGGAGTTCGCTACAACCGCAAGGCTGTTTTGGAGGGCAGTAATCAAGATCGTTTGCGCCACGCGATGCGCGCGGCTCTCAATGCTTGCCAGCGCCTGGAAATGGAACCTAGTCTCGAGGGAACGCTTCAGTTCGGTGGTCAGGAGATGGAGTTCTTCGTGAACGACCGCTTATTGGCCCCTAATTGCGATACCACGCGCGAAGAGGTGCACTCAGAGTTCGAGGCATTCTTCGAGAAGCTTTTTCGCGGCAGCCAATATTCACTCTCGTACGCCAGCGACCCGCGCAGGCTATTCGGCGTTTCCGTAAAGAGTTCGCAGAGTTTTACCACCGCGGATCTTTTGGCCAACCTGGACGCGTGACGCGCGTCGATCCCCAGTTACGCAAATATTTGCGGCGCTTGACGTTTCCTGGCTTGACCCTCACTATTTTGGGCGATTCTCCCGCGAAGGTCGCGGCTTCGCCCGTTTATGGCCGAACAAAAAGGCTTGCTCATCGTCTATACCGGTCCGGGTAAGGGCAAAACCACCTGCGCGCTGGGCACGGGCTTTCGGGCAGTGGGCCAAGGGCTGCGTGTGCTGATGGTGCAGTTCATCAAGGGCTCCTGGCACTACGGCGAGCTGGATGCGGCGGAAATGCTGGGCCAAGAACATTTCGAGATTCGCGCCATGGGCCGGGGATTCGTAAAAATCGGCGGCGCAGAGACAGATCCCGAGGATTTGCGGCTTTGCGCAGAGGCGTGGGAATTTGGCCGGGCGCAGATGCAAAGCGGGCGTTACAATCTGGTGATCTTCGATGAAATCAATTACGTAATCAGCTATCGCATGCTGGAGGCCGAAAAGGTGGTGGCGGCGCTGGTGGCCCGGCCCGAGGGTGTGCACGTGATCTGCACGGGCCGCAATGCCCACCCGGCGCTGGTGGATGCGGCGGACCTGGTGACGGAGATGCGGGAAGTGAAGCATCCCTTTACAAAAGGGATTCTTGCGCAGCGCGGAATTGATTACTGATGCGGCCGGCGTAATCGTGGCCGGTGGCTGAACTGAAGAGCCCTATGTCCTGGTTCAAGCGCTCAAAAAAATCGATTGAACAGCCCACGCCTCCTGACGAGCGGCGTGTGAAGACGGAAGGGCTGTGGACCAAGTGCACCGGCTGCCGGGCCATCGTGTGGAAAAAGGACCTGGAGGCCAACGCGCACGTCTGCGCGAAATGCCAGCACCATTTCCGGCTGAACGCGCGGCAACGGCTGGAATTGCTGCTGGACGGCCGCTGGATCGAGCACGACGCGCAGATTGCCTCCAACGATCCCTTGCACTTTGCCGACACGCGCCCTTACACCGAGCGTCTGAGGGAGGCACGCCGGAAGCTGGGGATGAATGACGCGGTGCTGACGGCCGAGGGGCTGCTGGCGGGACGGCCGGTAATCTGTTGCTCGATGGAGTTTGGATTTATCGGCGGCTCCATGGGAGCGGCGGTGGGCGAGAAGGTGACGCGGGCCATCGAGCGCTGCGTGGAGCGCAAGATGCCGCTGGTGATTGTTTCCTGCTCAGGCGGCGCGCGCATGATGGAGGGCACGCTCAGCCTCATGCAACTGGCCAAAGTGTCCGCGGCGCTCGCGCAGCTCGATGAGGTCGGCATCCCCTTCATTTCGGTGCTCACCGATCCCACCACCGGCGGCGTCACGGCCAGCTATGCCATGCTGGGCGATCTCAACATCGCCGAGCCGGGAGCGTTGATCGGCTTCGCCGGGCCACGCGTGATCGAGCAAACCATCCGGCAAAAATTGCCGGAGGGATTCCAGCGCGCCGAATTTTTGCTGGAGCACGGATTTCTCGACGCCGTGGTGCACCGCAAAGAACTCAAAAGCTATATCGCCAACGCTCTCGATTGCTTTCTCGTTTAGCGATTAAATTCTAACCATGAACTATACCGAGTCAGCGCGCTATTTACTGACGCTGGGCCGCGAACTGGCCTCGCCGCAGCAGGCGCGAGCCGTTAAATTTGATTTGCACAATATTCGCGCCATTTGCGAACGGATGGGGCATCCCGAGCGCGAATTTGCCTCGGTGCACGTCGCGGGAACCAACGGCAAGGGCTCGACGGCGGCCATGCTGGCGACCATTATTCAGGCTGCCGGCTTGCGCTGTGGGCTCTATACGTCCCCGCACCTTTTACGCATCAATGAACGCATTCGCCTGGTCGGCGGGGAAATTTCGGACGACCAGTTTGCGGGCTCGTTCACACGGGTTCTTGCGGTTATCGAGGAGCTGCTGGCTTCTGGAGCGCTCGCCGCACATCCCACTTACTTCGAGTGCGTCACGTCCATGGCTTTCGATTTCTTTGCACGCGCGGGGGCGGAAATCGCCGTCATTGAGGTCGGCTTGGGCGGGCGCCTGGATTCGACGAACGTGATCGTTCCCGAGGTAGCCGCCATTACCCAAATCGATTTCGATCACGAAAATTTTCTGGGGCATTCCATCGAAGAGATCGCGGCGGAGAAAGCGGGCATTATCAAGCAGGGGGTACGGGTGGTGAGCGCGGCGGAAAATCCGGCGGCTCAGGCGGTGATTCGGCGCCGAGCCGCCGAGCAAGGGGCGCATCTTGTGGAGATCGATGAGACCTGCCGAGTTTCGCACGTGAGTGCGCAAGACGGGCGATATCGATTTCAGGTGGTGTTAGGGGATGAGCTTGGATCGAGCTCCACCCAAGAGATGGAAATCGGCTTGCCTCTGGCTGGGCGTTTTCAGGTGCGCAATGCGGTTACGGCGATGGCAGCCGCTCGATTGCTGGCCCTGCGCGGCTTTGCCATCAGCGACGGCGCTATCGTGCGCGGGATCGAATCGGTGCGCTGGCCCGGACGTCTGGAGCTGCTGCAGAAGGGTCCGGACGTTTATCTCGACGGCACGCACAATCCCGCGGGCGCACGAGAGGTGCTGGCCTTCTGGCGCGACCACTTGGCCGGCCGGCGCATTCACCTCATTTACGGTGCGATGCGCGACAAAGCCATCGACGAAGTTGCCGGGCTGCTTTTTCCCCGGGCCACAACCGTGATTTTGACCCAATCGCCCCAGCCGCGTTCGCTTTCTGCGGAGGCGCTTGCGGAGATGACCTCCCACCTTGCGCGGGCCGCGGAGGTGATTCGCGATCCCGGAGCGGCACTCGACCGCGCGTTGGAAATCGCCGAAGTGGACGACGTGATCTTCGCCACGGGATCGCTCTATCTGGTGGGGGATTTGCGCCGCCACTGGGACGCGCACGCAGGGGTGGAATGCGCCGGAGCAGCGCGAAAGACGACCGCCTCCTGACGGCTTGAAGCCAAGACCCGAGTTTGCCCGTGTTCCAGCCGGATGCTAGGATACGCTGCCGTGACAGCGCGGAAAAATCATCGCCCGCGGATCGGCGTGCCCTGGCGGACTGCCGTCGAGGAGATGCGGGGCCGCCGCGCCGCTTACGAGAGATATTTGCAGGCTGTGCGCCAAGCCGGCGGCGATCCGGTGGAGATCTCTCTCTCGCTCCCGCCGGCGGAACTCAAGCGCATGGCGGAGTCGCTCGATGGGTTCGTGCTGCCGGGCAGTCCCGCGGACGTGGAGCCGCGGCGCTTTGGCAGCGCAGCTCATCCTCAATGCGCTCCTTCCGATAAACGGCGCGAGCATACCGATGACGGGCTGCTCGATCACGCTCTCGGCGCCGGTAAGCCGGTATTGGCGATCTGCTACGGCGCGCAACTCCTGAACGTTCATCTGCACGGCACGCTGGTGCAGGACATTCCCAGCGAAATGCGAAGCGCCATGGACCACGGTGGCGGCGCGAGCCGGGACGAATCGCTTCATCGCATTCGCATCGAAGGCGGCGAGCTTGCCGGGATGGCGGGCGGCTCGAGCGCGCGCGTAAACAGCTCGCATCACCAATCCGTGCAAAAGCCAGGACGCGGCTTGCGCGTAGCCGCTCGCGCGCCCGACGGCGTCATCGAAGCGCTGGAATGGACGGCAGGGCCGGGCTGGGCGGTCGGCGTGCAGTGGCATCCCGAACGCATGCCAGATGACCCTTTTGCCGCGGCGCTCTTTCGGCGGCTGGTGAAAGAGGCGCAAGACGCGGCGGGAAAGCCGAAGTCACCGGTTCCGCGAGCACGCCGTCGCGCACGGCGGTCCAAGTCCTCTCGATGATCTCGCTGACGGGGAAAGCTGCACTGGTGACCGGCGGCTCGCGGGGAATCGGGGCCGCTACGGTGAAGCTCTTCGCCGAGGCGGGAGCGGATGTGGTCTTCAATTTTCACCGCCAACGCGAGGCGGCCAGCCAGGTGGAACTGGAGGCGCGCAGGCACGGCACGCGCATTGAATCGCTAAAGGCCGACCTGGGGCGGATGGCGGAGGCGAAGAAGCTTGTATCGTATGCCGTGAGACGGCTGGGGCGGCTCGATATCCTGGTGGTGAACGCAGGCATCTGGAATGCCGAAGACGCTCCCATCGAGGCGCTGAGCGAGCATGACTGGGACGAGATGATGCGCGTGAATCTAAAAAGCGCGTACGGAGTGACGCATTACGCCGCGGCGCAAATGGTCGCGCAGAAAAGCGGGCGAATCATCGTGCTCAGCTCGACGGCGGGTCAGCGGGGCGAAGCGTTCCACTCTCACTATGCCGCGAGTAAGGGCGGCGTGATCAGCTTCGTCAAGTCCCTGGCGAGCGAGCTTGCGCGCTTCGGCATTCTGGTAAATTGCGTGGCTCCCGGCTGGGTGGATACGGATATGTCGCGGCCGGTGCTGGCCACAAAGGCGGGGGCGAAATTTGTCACTTCCGCTACTCCGCTGGGGCGCGTGGGCACGCCAGCGGAGATTGCCGGGCCCATTCTCTTTCTGGCTTCCGATCTGGCAACCTTCGTGACCGGGGAAGTGCTCAATGTAAATGGCGGTGCGGTGTTATGCGGATAAAAACAAGCAAATTGCGACTTCATATTGCGGCCATTCTCACAGGGCTCGCCATTTTGCTCTTCCTGGCCTCCGGGCGCGCGCAAAACGCGGACCAGTTGATGCCGGATGCTAGCGCCGCCAAAGCGAAGGCTATCCTGCAGCAGGCGATTGATGCGCTAGGGGGCGCGGCTTACTTGAATGTGCATAATTCAGACTGCGCCGGCCGCTTCGCGCAATTCCAGCATTCCGGGGAGATCGGCGGTTATATCCAAGTTCGTGAATACCGGGAGATGCCCGACAAAATCCGCGTGGAATACGATCCCAAGGCCCTAATCATCAATCTGTACGCCGGCGACAAAGGCTGGACGCTCGACCGCGGCGGCGTCTCCGATATTCCCGCCGCGGATGTGGCCGATTATCAGGAGCAGCTCAAGATGCAGATGGGGAACGTGCTGCGCCATCGCATGAATGAGACTGGGCTGTTTTTTCGCTACGGAGGCGGCGACGTGGTGGACCTGAAAGAGGCCGATTGGGTCGAGATTGGCGACCAGGGACGCACGTTGCGGATCGCCATTGGCCGCAGCGATCATTTGCCAATCCGTACCGTGCTCACTCAGCGCGATCCGAAAACCGGAGAGAAGACCGAACGCAGCACGTATTACACCACCTATCACCTTATCGACGGCATTCAGACGCCGTTTCGTGAATCCCGGTTCCTGAACGGGCGGCAGGTCTACCAGATGTTTCTGGATCGCTGCTCGTATAATGCCGACTTGCCCGCGGGCTTTTTTACGCGAGCCTCGCTCGAGCAGCGCTTCAGTCAGGAGCACGGCAAGAACAGGAAGAAGAAATAGGTTGTCAGCGCGCTGTTCCGGCGCGCGGTATAATTCCCGAATGTCAACAGAGGGACCGCGCGCGCGGATACATGGCACCACAGTGTTGTGCGTGCGCCGCGACAATAAAGTGGTGATGGCCGGCGATGGCCAGGTGACCATGGGGCAACAGGTAATGAAACACACCGCGCGGAAGATTCGGCGCCTGTTCAACGATAAAGTGCTGGCGGGATTTGCGGGCTCGACGGCGGACGCTTTATCGCTTTTCGAACGGTTCGAGGGCAAGTTGCAGGAGCATCACGGCAACCTGGCGAAATCGGCGGTGGAGCTGGCCAAAGAATGGCGCAAGGACCGCGCTCTTCGTCATCTCGAAGCCTTGCTGGTGGTGGCCGATGCCAAGAGCACGTTTGTACTGTCTGGGGATGGGGACGTCATCGAGCCCGATGACGGAATCTGCGCCATCGGCTCGGGCGGGCCATTCGCACTGGCGGCGGCGCGGGCCCTGGCCAAGCACAGCAAACTGGGCGCCAAGGAGGTCGCGCAAGAGTCCATGCGCATCGCCAGCGAGATCTGCATCTATACAAATGACAGTTTCGCCATAGAAGAATTGTGAAGTCTTCGGGACACAAAGATATGGTGATCTATCTGCCCGGGGAACAGCGGCAAACAGAGCCGGAAGCGCCGCCATCGTTCGACGAGCTGACGCCGCGAGAAATCGTCGCGGAGCTCGATAAATACATTGTTGGACAGGCGCCGGCCAAGCGAGCGGTGGCCATTGCGCTGCGCAACCGCGTGCGCCGCCAGAAACTTCCGCCCGAACTGGCGGAGGAAGTTCTTCCTAAAAATATTCTGATGATCGGCCCCACAGGCGTGGGGAAAACGGAAATTGCGCGCCGCCTGGCGCGGCTGGCCGGGTGCCCATTTGTGAAGGTGGAAGCTTCCAAATACACCGAGGTCGGCTATGTGGGCCGAGACGTGGAATCCATGATCCGCGACCTGGTGGAGACGGCCATCGACATGGTCCGCGAGGAAAAACTGGATGAAGTTGCGGAACGTGCCGAACAAGCCGCTGAAGAGCGGCTGCTCGATCTGCTGCTGCCGCCCTCTCCTCCCTCACCGGATGCCGGCGGCCACGCATTGGCCGAAAATGCGCGACGCGAAGCGGATCGCACGCGCGACAAGCTGCGCGCGCAGCTTCGCGAAGGCAAGCTCGACCAGCGCATGGTGGAGGTCGAAGTACGCGAACGCTCCATGCCCGCGTTTGAGATCGTCTCCAATCAAGGCATCGAGGAGATGGACATCAACGTCAAGGACATGCTCTCCGGCTTTTTCGGCCAGCAAAAGAAAAAGAGAAAAATGACGGTATCGGAGGCGTTCGATTACCTGATCCAGGAAGAAGAGAACAAGCTGATCGACATGGATCACGTGACGCGCATCGCCACCGAGCGCGCCGAGCAGATGGGCATCATCTTCATCGACGAGATCGATAAAATCGCCGGACGGGAAAGCGGTCACGGACCGGATGTATCCCGGGAAGGCGTGCAGCGGGACATTCTGCCGATCGTAGAGGGCACGACCGTCAACACGCGCTACGGGATGGTGCGCACCGATCACGTCTTGTTCATCGCCGCCGGCGCGTTTCACATCACCAAGCCTTCGGATTTGATACCCGAACTGCAGGGCCGCCTCCCGCTTCGCGTGGAACTGAGCGCGCTGACCGAGGAGGATTTTGTGCGTATCCTGACCGAGCCCAAGAATGCGCTGATCAAGCAGTACGTGGCGCTGCTGGAAACCGAGGGGGTCAAACTGACTTTCAGCGACGATGCCATCGCGGGTCTGGCGCGCTTCGCGGTGATGGTCAACGAGCAGACGGAAAATATCGGCGCGCGCCGCCTGCATACCATACTCGAGCGCGTGCTCGATGAAATCTCCTTTGAAGCTCCGGAGCTGAAGAAGAAAAACGTCAAGATCGACGCCCCCTACGTCTCTAAGCAACTTGCCGAAATCGCCAAGAATCAGGACTTGAGCCGCTATATTCTCTAATCCGCTCCGATGATCCCTTTCGAGCCGCCAAGGCCCAGTGGAGCAGTAAAGTGGCAGGCCCGAAAAGCAAAGCCGCTGTCTGCAAGAGCGTGAGTCTCTCTGTTGATGCCCGCCTATAAATCAGCGCTGGTGATGACCCTCGGTGCTTGCCTATTGGGCTGTGCCTCGCCCGATCTTCCAACTCCCCGCCACGCAGTTGTTCCAGTGCCGGTAAGCGACCTGAGCGCGCGACAGGTGGGCGATACAGTCATCCTGACTTTCACGCTGCCAGTGACCTCCACCGACCTGCAGCCGCTGGAGGAGATGCCTTCGGTTGAAATCTATCGAAATACGCCCCAGGGCGCGGCGAATGCCCCAAAAGCCAAGGCCCCGAAAGTCAAGGCCCCGAACATCAAGGCGAAGACTGGAAGCACGGCGCGGCTTGCCGATACCCTTCCCTCCGAGACCATCGAGCAGTACGAGAAGAACGGCCGCATCGAATTTCCAGACCGGCTTGATGCGAGCGAATTGGCGAAGGAGAGCGGCACCGACTTCATTTATACAGTGCGTACCCGCGTCTCTCGGGCCAAAGCATCGGCCGATTCCAATGCCTTCACCTTGCGAGTTTATCCCGCTCCCCCGAGGGTTGAGGATCTGCGCGCCACGCTTACAGAAGCAGCACTGGTGCTGGACTGGAGCGCCGCGCAGCAATCCCCAAGAGATTCCGCGGGAAAGGCTGCCGGATTCCGCATTTATCGCGCGGAGGTGGATCCAACAACGGCGGAAGCGGCGATTTCTAATTCTTCCCAGGCAAAGCTGCTGGCGCCGCCGGAATTGCTCGGGCAAACGACGCAGATAGAGTATCGCGACACGAGCTTTCAGTTTGGCCATACTTATTTCTATGACGTTCGCCAGGTGATGCAATTCGGAACCGAGACCGTGGAATCGGCTGACTCAGCTCCCGCCGTCCTTACAGCCAAGGACATTTTCCCGCCGGCGGTTCCTCAGGGCCTCGAAGCAGTCGCAGTGCCGGCTACCAACGGAACCGCCGCATCTATCGAATTGACTTGGACCATCAATACCGAACCGGATTTGGCGGGGTATAACGTCTATCGAAGTGAACTGGCCGAGAGGCCGGGACAAAGGCTGAATAGTGAACTCTTGCTTGCGCCGACGTTCCGTGATATGTCCATCGTACCGGGAAAGAGTTATTTCTATCGAGCGGGAGCGGTCGATCAATCGGGCAACGAAAGCGCTCTCAGCTCGGCAGTAGAGGCCCAAGTTCCTGGGCCATAGCCTATTCAAGGCGAGGACCCATGCCCCCTCGGCCGAAGAAGATTGCGCACCTCGATCGAGCCTCGCGAACCGCGCTGAGGCTTGGTTTGGTTATCGGTGCGGCGTTGTCGGGCGTGGCGATCGCCTGGGTGCTCATCGCCAATCGCTTTCCGGCCCTGGATCGGCTGGCCATGCTGCGGAACCTCGCGGCAGGGGCGCTCGTCATCGTTTTCATGCTTGTGCCTGTCTGCCGATTCCGAAGTCATGCATCACACGTTCTCGCCTGCGGTCTTACCGCGTGGTCCGTCCTGACCCTGGTGTATGCCGTCTTGCAGATTCCGTTTCCGCGCCTGGGAATACGCATGGGGACCTTCCACTTTTTCATGCTGGGCGCGGTTCTCCTGGGCTTCGCCTCGGCGCTGCTCTGGGTCGTTCACCTGTTGATGACTCTGTGGCACGAACCTGCGCTACCTGCGCGCAAGCGAGCGCACTAATTCCTTCAGGAAGTTTGCGATAGCGAAGGTTATCGGGCCGGAACAGCCGGGCAATCCCGCAGTTGCACAAGGTGCGGAACCGCGCAAAAATTGAGACATCAAAACAGAACAAGGCAAATTGGGGGTTCACGCTTATGAAGATTTTTCTGGATACGGCGAGCCTGGACGAAATTCGCCAGGGCGTTTCGCTTGGCGTGGTGGATGGCGTCACAACGAACCCAACGCTGGTGGCCAAAGAGAACCGGCCGTTTCGCGAGCATGTACTGGAAATCTGCGAAATCCTGAAAGACGGGGTGGTAAACGCGGAAGTGGTCTCCACGGATACCGAGAACATTTTGCGGGAAGCGCGGGAGATCGCCACCTGGCATCCGAACATCGTGGTAAAAATCCCCATGATCCCGGACGGGGTCCGCGCTCTGAGCATTCTCTCGAAAGAAGGCATTCGAGTGAATGTGACGCTGTGCTTCTCGGCGTCGCAGGCGCTGCTGGTGGCCAAAGTGGGCGCTTATTTCGTCAGCCCATTTCTCGGCCGGCTGGACGACATCTCCGAAAACGGACTGACGCTTTTGCGCGACATTCTGGAGATCTATCGGGCATACAACTTCAGGACACAAGTGCTCGCGGCCAGCTTGCGTCATCCGATGCACGTGGTGGAAGCGGCGAAGATGGGTGCGCATATTGGCACCATGCCTTTCAAGGTGTTCCAGCAACTGTTCCAGCATCCGCTGACGGATAAAGGGCTTCAGGGTTTCCTCAAAGATTGGGAGAAGGCGCGCGCGGTGCTCGGCAATATCATCGGGCCTGCGGTGCGCAAGGCCGGCCGTTGAGCCACCCGCAATTGCATGCGGATGTGTGGACTCTAAGCGCGGCCGCTTTGGCCGTGGTGGGTGGCGCTTTTATCTCTCGGCTGTTGGGACGATCGCCGGACTCGGATGAGATCGAACGACAAAGGCGCGCTTACCTGAACCAAATCGGCCGTATCGTCGAGGGGCAGATCACCGATTTGGTGGAAGTCGCAGAGGACAAAGGACGCAAGGGCAGTAAAGCATCCGACGGGCGCCGCAAGTTGGTGTGCTACAGCTACTCGATTTCCGGCGTCAGCTATGAAACGGCGCAGGACATTACCAGCCTGCAGGGTCGCGCCGGGCTGGAGCTCATCATTACCGGACTTCCCGCCAGCATCAAGTACGATCCCTCCAATCCCAGCAATTCCATCCTCATCGCGGACGATTGGTCCGGCTTGCGCTGAAAATCTGTGAGGAAGTGGGCGGAAGAAGCGGACCTGAAGAAATGGGCCGCGCTGGCGATCGTGGCCGCCCTGGCGGTAACGCTCACCTTGGGATCGGTCATCGTTCTGGTGGGCGCCACCATCAGCATTTCACGAATGACCAATCCTGCCATGCGGGCGCTGGCCACGGTAGCGGAACTGCTGACGGGGATGCTGTGGCTGGTTGGGACCGTTTATATTGTCACGCATCTGGGTGTGCTCATCTTCGGCAAAGACGGCTCGCCCCGCCGTTAAGCCACCACCACAGTTCGCTTGCCATAGGTGCTCTCCTCGAATTCGAGGAGAGCACCTCGGACTGACTTATCTCGATTTCTGATCGTGAGTCTTGAATCGTACGTGGACTGGAACGCGCTGCCCCTTTCTCGCGACGAACTTTACCTTTTCGCCGCCTCTCGTCCTGAAGCTGACTTTTTGCGGCTTCTTCCTCCACTCATGTGCATCAAATTCTCGAATTGTCATTTATCCTCCTAATTTTGGCCAGGCGCGCATCCTAGGACACGCACTCTGGCAGATAGAGAAGATTGTCCAGCAACGAATGATCTGGAGTCGTTCGAATGAACGTGTGTGCAGACGCGCAGAATGGACACTTCCCAAGCCGAACGTCTGCTTGTGAACCATCAGACCCATGGACGTAGTAGCGGTCGCCTGCGGGACTCTGCAGTTGACGAATTACTTCACTAACGGACAATCGCTCTGACCAACTGTTCCCATCACCGACGCCGACGTTGGTGATGTGGGTGTGTGGGTCCTGATGCGTCGGTGCTTTGTTGATACAGGTAATTCGCTTTCGAGCCATATCTGTTCCTCCAAAGAGAGCGTCCGACGGCGATGCCGCGGAGAAGGGGTTTTATTGCCAGCGCACGGGGGTTGGCTTCCCGCCTGCTCTTTGGAGTGTGGGGGCTTGCAGCAAAACCCAAGCTGAACTAAGCTCAGGTCGGTGAATCTGCAAGCTCGCAATGGCCGTCAGGCTGATTGCCACCTGAGGCCCTAGGGCTCGTACCCTGGGGCCTCATCCACGAAATCCTGTCCTAAACCAGCAATTGGCTCGTCCGTTTTTGGTAAAGGTCGAGCCTGTATCCAGCTGCCTCCAACGACACGCAAAACTGCATTGCGACCAACGAAACCGTGATCGAATGATGCTCCTGTTCGAGGGCTTCAATTCCTCTTGCAGGCATCAGCAAGGCACTTGCGAAGGCATTTGCCTGCCATTCCGTATCTTCATAGGCTTCATGATCAGCGCGACCCCGGTGAAACGCCGCTTGCAGGTGTGTAGGCATCTGTGCCAAGCGGATAAGTTGATCAGTGTGGAGCACACAGTGGCCCAGCTCATGCGCGACGAAATAAGCAGCCCGAGGATGTTTCGTTTCGAGCCAATGGTACGTTAGCTCGGAAGCGAGAATTTCAAGCAGGTGTCGCTTCCGATCATAGCGTGTATAGCCCTCCGACCCCTCCAGAGAGACCACGCCGCCGGACATCGGGATCAGCCTGCCGTCGTTTGCTGTGATTTCGATCTTGTCGAGGTTTTCGAATAGCTGTAGAGGATCGATAGCTCGATCTGAGGGGTAGTCGAGGGCTTTTCGAACGCCGCTTGCCAGCCTTTCAAGACTACGGTAGCTGACTTTTCGATCGGCACGCACACCGGACAGGCCCGTGCTCATTCGTCTCGCCCCTTCAAGATATCGTTAATTTTGTTCAGCTGGCCTTTTGAGATACCTCCCCTCGCCAAGCCAGCGACCAATCCACCGACTACCTTCGCTTCCAAAGGATCGGCATTTGTGATGTCGTATTCGATTACTCCGCGTTCTTGGACCGCTGCTGCGAGGAGTGGGCCCGGGTCCCTCTCGAGGAACCTAGCGATCTGGACGATGCGTTCTCGCGCGAAAGGTTTGCGATTGCCCCGTTCCACGTCAGAAACATAAACCGCCGAAACACTCAATAATCTGGCGACATCACCGAGAGTCTTGCCTGCATCCCGGCGAAATTGGCGAAGAGCTTCTCCAAAACGCTGTCGTTTCATGGTATGACCTCCTTTCGCCTAGGCCCAATAATAAATCAGAAGCTCGTAAGCTTACAAGCTAAATCTTCTGGAGAGCCTGCGGCTGACTGGTCGGCCTCGAAGCAACAAATGGCAAGGCGGACCAGCGAAAGGCGAATACGCTTGGGGTTCACGAGCAAGTTGCACATCGTTCGAACCCCGCTAGGTTAGAATCCTATGGCGAGGCGCACGATGGCTACCACGGAAAAAACGCCGCAGGAAATCGAGGAATTGCGACGCCGCAGCACAGCCGCGGAAGAAGGCGGAGGCGCCGAGAGGCGCGAGCGCGAGCACAAGGCGGGAAAACTGGCGGCGCGCGAACGGATCGCCCTGTTATTGGATGAAGGCTCGTTCGAGGAACTGGATAAATTTGTGACGCACCGTTGCGTCGACTTTGGCATGGAGCAGCAGCGTCCGCCCGGCGACGGATTTGTCACCGGCTACGGCCGAATCGACGGCCGGCTGGTTTACGTTTTTGCGCAAGATTTCACCGTCTTCGGCGGATCCCTGTCCGAAGCCAATGCTTCCAAAATTTGCAAGGTAATGGATTTGGCCATGCGCGCGGGCGCGCCGGTGATTGGGCTGAACGATTCCGGCGGAGCGCGCATACAGGAAGGGGTGATGTCGCTGGCGGGCTACGCCGATATCTTCCTTCGCAATACGCTGGCCAGCGGCGTAATCCCGCAAATCAGCGCGATTCTTGGCCCTTGTGCGGGCGGCGCGGTTTATTCCCCGGCCATCACGGATTTTATCTTCATGACCGCCGAAACTTCGTACATGTTCGTCACCGGCCCCGAGGTGATCAAAACGGTCACGCAGGAGGAGGTCTCCAAGCACGAACTAGGCGGCGCCATGACGCACAACGCCACCAGCGGCGTGGCGCATTTTGCAGCGCGCGACGATGCCGATTGCCTGGCCATGATTCGCGAGTTGCTCGGTTTTCTGCCGTCGAATAATCTGGATGACCCGCCGCGGCGCACCTGCAATGATCCCGCCGAACGGGCGGATGTTTCGCTCGAAGAGCTCGTTCCCGCCGACGCCCGCGTGCCCTATGACATCAAGCAGGCCATTCACGCCGTGATGGACGACCACTATTTTTTCGAGGTTCAGGAGCACTTCGCGAAAAATCTGGTCATCGGTTTTGCGCGCCTCGACGGCAGGCCCGTGGGCGTTGTGGCGAATCAGCCGGCCGTGCTCTCCGGCGTGCTGGATATCAATGCCTCGGTGAAGGGCGCGCGTTTCGTGCGCTTCTGCGATGCCTTCAATATTCCGCTGATCACCTTTGAAGATGTGCCCGGCTTCCTTCCCGGCACGCAGCAGGAATTTGGCGGGATTATCCGGCACGGCGCCAAACTGC
>QHYR01000249.1 GCA_003223315.1 Acidobacteriota bacterium
CACCTTTGAAAAAATAACCGTCACCGGCACGGAGAATATCCTGATGGCGGCGGTTCTCGCGGACGGAGAAACGTGCATCGAAAATGCCGCGCTGGAGCCGGAAGTTACCGACCTCGTCGAGTTGCTCGCGAAGATGGGCGCTCGAATCGAGGGCGGGGGAACGTCCTCACTGCGCGTGCAGGGCGTTGAGAGGTTGGGCGGCGCGACGCACAGCATCATCCCCGACCGAATCGAAGCGGGCACATTTCTGGTCGCGGGCGCGATTACAGGAGGCGCGCTGGAGCTAGCGGAGTGTGAGCCGCAGCACCTCGCCTCGCTAATCTCCAAACTTCGCCAGACCGGCGTGGATATTCAGCAAGCCGGCGATCGCACACTGCGCGTCTGCGGCGCCCGCAAACTCATGGCCGCGGATGTGAGGACGGAGGAGTATCCGGGGTTCCCCACCGATATGCAGGCCCAATTCATGGCTCTGGCCACTCAAGCCGAAGGAACCTCGGTAATCACCGAGACCATCTTTGAGAACCGCTTCATGCACGCCAGCGAGATGATGCGCATGGGCGCGAATATCTCCATTGACGGCCGCAAAGCCATCGTCCGCGGGCCGACCACGCTGCAGGGCAGCACAGTGATTGCTTCGGACTTGCGCGCCAGCGCCTCTCTGGTGCTGGCGGCGTTAGTGGCCCAGGGCGAGAGCTACGTGGACCGCGTCTACCACATCGACCGCGGTTACGAACGCATCGAGGAAAAACTGATCCGCCTGGGCGCGCGCATCGAACGCGTGAGCTAACCCATCTGCTAAAAAAAGGGAGGCAATTGAGCCTCCCCTTTTTGTCTGTGACGGCGGTAATTCGCCGTTCTTGTTATTGTGCGCTCGCTTCCTTCCGCTGTTTCTCACGTTGTTCGCGGAGGATGGCCTTGCGCGAGAGGCGAATCTTATTGCCCTCGATGGCCAGAACTTTCACCAGCACCTGATCACCGAGTTTCAGTTCGTCGCGCACGTCCCGGATGCGCTGTTCGGCGATCTCGCTGATGTGCAGCAATCCGTCGGTGCCGGGAAAAATCTCCACAAAAGCCCCGAAATCAGCTAAGCGGACGACTTTACCGAGGTAGGTCTTGCCAATCTCGGCGGTGGCCGTAACATCGCGGATCATGCGCAGCGCCGATTCGGCCGACTCGCCGTCGGAAGCGAAGACGTGTACCTTGCCATCGTCCATAACGTCGATCTTCACGCCCGTGGCCTCGATGATGGAGCGAATCTTTTTTCCGCCCGGGCCGATCAGATCGCGGATCTTGTCAGTCGGAATGGTCAATTGGAACAAGCGAGGCGCGTACTGCGACATCGTCCCGCGATGCTCGGTGAGTGTGCGATCCATGATGTCGAGAATTTCGAGTCGCGCCTTTCGGGCTTGCTCCAGCGCCTGCCGCATCACCCCGACACTAACGCCCCCAACTTTAATGTCCATCTGCAGCGCTGTAATTCCGGCTCGCGTGCCGGCAACCTTGAAATCCATATCGCCGTAATGGTCCTCAGCGCCGGCGATGTCGGTCAGCACGGCAGTCTTGTCCCCCTCGATGACCAAGCCCATAGCGATTCCTGCGCACGCCGCGCGCAGGGGCACTCCTGCATCCATGAGCGCCAGCGAGCCGCCGCACACGGTGGCCATCGACGACGAACCATTGGATTCCAAGATGTCCGACACCAGCCGCATGGCGTAGGGAAAATCAGCTTCGGGGGGAAGTAAGTTGAGCAATGCCCGTTCCGCCAGCGCTCCGTGACCAATCTCGCGCCGTCCCGGCCCGCGCAGAAACTTCACTTCGCCCACCGAAAACGGCGGGAAATTGTAATGCAGCATGAAGCGCTTGAAGGCTTCGTCCTCGAAAAGCAGGTCCAGCCGCTGCATGTCTTCCTTGGTGCCGAGCGTCAAGGTAGCCAGCGCTTGCGTCTCGCCGCGCGTGAAAAGCGCCGAGCCGTGCACCCGAGGCAGCAATCCCACCTCGCAGGTGATCGGCCGAATCTGATCGAACGCTCGCCCATCCGGGCGGCGGTGGCGGTGAAGCACGCCGTCGCGGAAAAATTTCTCTCGCAGACGTTCAAACGCCCGTTCCGCGTCTTTCCGTAACTCCTCGTCTTCTTCCGGAATCGTGGCCAGCACTTCTTCTTTGAGGTCGTCCACCCGCCGGTAGCTTTCCTTTTTCGGATACTTGGCGGTGTCCAGCGCGTCGTGCAATCTTTCGCCAAAGCGCTTCTCGATGTCTCTCGTCACTTTTTCGTTGAAAACCAGCGGCGGGACGACCACTTTGTTCGGCCGGACCAGATCGTGCAGCTCGCGTATGGCTGCAATGATGCGGCGAATTTGGTCGTGACCGAAGCTGAGCGCGTCCGCGATGGTGTCTTCGGAAACCTCCAGCGCTCCGGCCTCGATCATGACAATCGCATCTTCGCTTCCCGCGACAACAATATTCAGCAGGCTTGTTTTCTGCTCGGCCGTGGTCGGATTGGCCACCAACTGGCCCTCCAGCAATCCCACGCGCACCGCGGCAATCGGTTTGTCAAACGGCAGATCGGAGATAAACGCCGCCGCCGATGCGCCGGTAACGGCGATCACGTCGGGATCGTTTTCGCTGTCGGCCGATAAGACCAAACCTACGATCTGTGTTTCGTTACGCCACGCTTCCGGAAAGAGCGGCCGGAGCGGCCGGTCGATCAATCGGGAAATGAGGATCTCGCGTTCGGAGGGACGGCCCTCTCGCTTGAAAAAGCCGCCGGGAATCTTGCCCGCCGAATAGGTGTACTCGCGGTAATCGACGGTAAGAGGCAAGAAGTCACGGTCGCTCGGATGCGGATCCATGCACGCCGTGACCAGCAGTTGCGTGTCTCCATACTTCACCAGAACGGCTCCATTCGCCTGCTTGGCTAATTTCCCCGTTTCCAGCGTCAGCGGGCGCCCGCCGACTTCAACTTGTACTTGATGTGGTGCAGATTGCGACATAACTTCAATTCCTTTCGCCGCGTCAAAGGCGGCTGTCCATGCTTTGGATAAGTGAATTTCCTTGCCGGAGAGAAACGGAAGAGCTTCCGAGGAGCGCGAAAGGCGGTAAACCTGCGAACCGGTAAAACCAGCCGGCGAAGCGATTTGCCTCGAATGCCGCTTCGCGGGACGCCAGAAATGTCTGAGGAAGCAGTCGAGCTACTTTCGCAGACTCAATCGTTCGACAATCTCGCGGTACCGATCGGGATCACGACGATTCAGATAATCCAGCAGACGCCTGCGCCTGTTCACCATCATGATCAGACCGCGGCGTGAGGCATGATCTTTCGCGTGCGACTTGAGATGCGATGTCAGGTAGTTGATCCGTTCACTGAGCAATGCGATTTGTACTTCGGGGGACCCCGTGTCTTTCGGATGGCTTCGGTATTGCTCGATCAACACTGCCTTTGCCTCTCTCAAGTCTTTCTCCGTCGTTCCCTACGCTCTCTTTTTCTGTTCTCTTCGACCCTTTTAGGGTACCACACGCACCGCTCGCCGCCTAAGGGGATTTTGGGATCTTTGGACCCGAGGCCTCCTGGAAATCCCCTACGCGGCCGGAAGATCGGGCGGCGAAGCGCCCTTCGCGACGGCTGAAACACCGCGACGGCCGAAACACTGTGACACGCGCGTTTCGACGGATTCGCAAGGTTAGACAGAGCGGCGGCCGATCAGCGACAAAAATTCCTCTCGCGTCTGCTGATTCTCGCGAAAGGCGCCCAGCATGGCGCTGGTGATCGTCTCGGTGCGATATTTTTCCACGCCGCGCATGACCATGCACAAATGACGCGCCTCGATCACCACGCCCACGCCTAGCGGCTGGATGACCTTCTGAATCGCTTGCGCGATCTGGTTGGTCAGCCGCTCCTGAATCTGCAGCCGGCGCGAGAACATATTCACCAGCCGGGGAATTTTCGATAGGCCGACCACGCGTTTATCGGGGAGATAGGCGACGTGGCATTTTCCAAAAAAAGGAAGGATGTGGTGTTCGCACAAGCTGAAAAGATCAATATCCTTGACCACCACCATCTGGTCGTAGCAAACCGAAAACATCGCGCCGTTCAGAACTTTTTCCGGGTCCTGATGGTAACCGCTGGTCAAATAACGCAGCGCGCGTTCAAAGCGCTCCGGCGTGCGCCGCAAGCCTTCACGGGCCGGATCCTCGCCGATACGCGAGAGCATCACGCGCACCAGATCGGCGATGTTCTCTCCTTTGCCTTGCTGGAGCTCATCATTCAGCTTGAGCTCTTCGGTCTTCTTCGGCGAATCAGTCATGTTCATCCCCATTCCGCTGGCCGGCGTACTCGAAACTGTTACGGCCAGTCTCCTCGAGGCGAATACGTACCAGACGCGCACCGGGAAATCGCTTCAAGCGCTCAAAAATCTCCATGCAGAAATTTTCCGTTGTCGGCACGCGATCGCGGAAAGCCTCCACGTCCTTGTTCAAATACATATGATCGAATGGCTCGATGATCTCCCGCGCCACGTAACTATCGAGATCGCCCAGGTGCGCGATCATGCCCGTCGCGGTATCAATCTCTCCCGTTACGGTGACCTCCACGACGTAATTATGCCCATGGCCGTAGGGGTTATTGCACTTGCCGTAGATTCGCTCGTTTTCCGCATCGTCTAAATGCGGGCTGTGCAGCCGGTGCGAAGCCGCCAGCGCGTACCGCCGGGTCAGTTCCAGCCTCATGCCGCCCCGTCCCCATAGCAGTCCACGTAAAGATCCGAAGACTCCCACAGCCGCACTCGAGTCAGCCGCCCCTTCTTTATTTTTGGCATCAGCAGCTTCCAGATCAGCGCGGCAATGTTCTCGCAGGTGGGAATCTGGTTCGCCAATTCCGGCACCTCATAATTCAAGAAGCGGTGGTCCATGCGATTCATGATCTCGCGCTCTAAAATTTCCTTCAGTTCCTTCAAATCCAGGACCATTCCCGTTGCCGGATCGGTTTCTCCGCCCACGGTAACTTCCAGCACGTAGTTATGGCCGTGCCCATTCGCGTTGTTACACTTGCCGAAGATTCGCCGGTTCTCCTCGTCCGAAAACGCCGGATTGTGATAGCGGTGCGCGGCGGAAAACTCGATTTTGCGCGTCACATAGACCATCGGCTCACGACCGGCGAGCGGGCGTCGCCACCGGATACTCTCGTCCTTTCCACGCTATTTTGCCTCGCGCGTAACCCCAATCCGAGGCCAGCAATGCGGCGCAATAGAGAGCAGCACCCACTAGATAGTATAAGACGCTAGCGAGCGGGAAACGATTCTTCCGCAGCAGCGCCGCGTAGCTCGCATGGCGCCCTGCCAGCAGCAGGAGTCCCAGCGCGCCCAAGACGATATGCCACGGCGTAAGCAACAGGCATAACAGCGGAATCCACGGCATCACCGAAAGCAACTCCCGCGTCACTCGCTGGCCGGACCAGCTGACCAACGGAAGCAGATTCTTCGACCACCCTTCCCACATCGCTTGGAAACTTGCATACATGCGCACGCGGCAAATCTGCTCGCCCGGCGCAAAATGCAAGCGAAAGCCGGCCGATTTCGCCAGGCGCGCAAGGGCCACGTCCTCGAGCACCTCATCGCGGACCGCCGCGTGCCCTCCGATCTGTTCATAAACATTCCGCCGAACGAGCAGATATTGCCCATTGGCCGCTGCCGCCGGTGAATCGGGATCATTCACGGTCGCGTAGGAATAGAGTTGCGAAAGCCGGCAAAAAACGAAAGGAATCAGCGCGCGCTCCCACCACGTGTGCATCTCCTGTCCCGGAGAATAGGAAACCAGATCCGCCCTGCGGGATTCGGCTTCCGCGAGCGCGCGAGCCGTTGATCCCGGCAGATGCAGCGCATCTGCATCCGTAAAAAGCAGCCAATCGCATCCGGCTTTCTGCGCTCCCAGCGACGCCGCGTGATTCTTCCCTACCCAACCGGCCGGCAACGGTCCCGCCTCGCATACGCGCAGTTTCGGCTGCCCGGCCGCCAGCCGCCGCAATATCTCGCCGGTGCTGTCGCTGGATTGATCGTTTACAACCACAACCTCGCGAATTTCAGGTTGCTCCGCCACGGAAATGACGGCTTGCGCAATCGTGCGCTCCTCGTTTCTCGCGGGTATGATCGCAGATACGCATTCGTCGGGATTCATTGCGTGGGAAGGTAAGAGTGCGCAGGCTCAACCGGCGAGTTATTATAACTGACGATGCGGCCAGCATCGTCATCCCGAGCGAACAGCGGGAGCGAGGGATCTCTCATGAGCATGTGTCGTGAGCTTTGCCCACTCGTACTCAATTTATGAACGAGACGTGCGGATGAAACAAAAACTCCTCGGCGGCCTGGCCATGGTCGGAGCATTGGCCGTGTTGTACGTCTTTGCCATGCCCAGCTACCGCCAGGGCGAACCCAGCGTCGCGGGTCGCCGCGCTCCCGACTTCACCGTCGAAACCGGCGGCCGGCAATTTCATTTGTCGGATCTTCGCGGCAAGGTCGTCGTGCTGGATTTCTGGGCGTCCTGGTGCCCGCCCTGCGTGGAAGAGGCGGCGTCGCTAAACGCTCTTCAGCAGCGCATTTCGACCCAAGGTGGAACGGTGATTGGCATAAGCTGGGATGACGACCCCTCCGCCTATCAGAAATTTCTTGGCGAACATCAAGTAAACTTTCCCACCTATCGAGATGACGGCAGAAAAATTGGCACCAACTACGGCACCGTGATGATTCCCGAAGCCTACCTCATCAGCCGCGACGCCCGCATCGCCCGCAAAATCGTCGGCCCTCAGGATTGGACCAGCCCCGAGCTCACTGCCGCCCTCGACGCCCTCCTCCGCTCGAAATAATCCTTTGCACTGCCCGTTGTCATTCTGAGCGAAGTGGCCGCGCGTTTTTTCCTCGGCCCGCCTGCGGGCCGCGCGGTTACGAAGTCGAAGAATCCCTCCTCGATCCTGCAGGGGACTCAACAAAAGCCCGAAGAACGGGTAGAGCACTCCGCCCGCAATGGGCACTCCGAGAGCGTTGTAGATGAAAGCCCAGAAAAGATTCTGCTTGATGTTGCGCATGGTCGCGCGGCTCAGCAGCCGTGCCCGGAGAATTCCCCGCAGGTCTCCCTTCACCAAGGTCACTCCCGCGCTTTCCATCGCCACATCGGTACCCGTCCCCATGGCAATCCCCACCTGCGCTTGAGCCAGCGCCGGAGCGTCGTTGATTCCATCGCCCGCCATGGCCACGAAGCGCCCTTCACCTTGCAGCCGCTTCACAATACCGGCCTTTTTTTCAGGCAGAACCTCCGCGATCACCTCGTCGATCCCCAGCCGGCGCGCCACAGCCTCGGCGCTGGTTCGGTTGTCCCCCGTCAGCATCACAATGCGGATGCCATCCTTATGCAGCTGATCAATCGCCTCGGGAGTGCTCTCCTTGATGGGGTCCGCCACGCCAATCAATCCAGCCACCTTGTTATTCACCGCCACAAACATCACCGTCTGCCCATCGCCGCGCAAGGCCTCCGCCCTCTGCATCAAGGCACCAGGATCGACACCGAAATCCTGGAGCAGCTTGCGATTGCCGAGGATAACCTGCGACCCGTCTACACGTCCGCGCACCCCTTGACCCGTGATCGATTCAAATCCCTCGGCGGACCCCAGCCCGATCCCGCGCTCCTCCGCGCCCTTCACAATCGCGGACGCCAACGGGTGCTCGCTGCCGCGCTCGAGTGTGGCCGCAAGCCGCAGGAGCGTTTGCGCTTCAAATCCCCCTTCAGAAGTAAAGTTCGGCTCGACCGAGACCACTTTCGGCTTGCCCTCGGTGAGCGTGCCGGTCTTGTCCACGACGAGAGTGTCCACCTTGCGCATCTGCTCGATGGCTTCGGCGTTCTTGAAAAGAACGCCCGCCCTCGCGCCGCGCCCCATGGCCACCATAATCGACATCGGCGTCGCCAATCCCAGCGCACACGGACATGCAATGATCAGCACCGCCACGGCATTCACGAGACCGTGCGCCAGCCGAGGCGCGGGCCCCCACAGACCCCAAATCGCAAAAGTCAAAATTGCGGCGCCCACCACGATGGGAACGAAGTACCCCGAAACCTGATCGGCCAGCTTCTGGATGGGCGCCCGGCTCCGCTGCGCCTCGGCCACCATGCGCACGATTTGCGCCAGCAGCGTTTCGCTGCCCACGCGTTCGGCGCGCACGATCAGCGAGCCCGTGCCGTTCACCGTCGCACCCGTAACCCGATCGCCTTTTTGCTTCTCCACAGGCATCGCTTCGCCTGTGATCATGGATTCATCTAGGCTGCTCCTTCCCTCCAAAACGATTCCGTCCACGGGAATCTTTTCGCCTGGCCTCACGCGCAGCCGGTCTCCCGGCTTGACACTCTCGAGCGGCACGTCACGTTCCGAACCATCCTCCCCGACCAGGCGCGCCGTCTTCGGTGCCAGCCCGAGCAGCGCCCGAATCGCCGCACCCGTTCGGCTGCGCGCCCTCAGCTCCAACACCTGTCCCAAAAGAACGAGCGTTGTAATTGCGGCGGCAGCCTCGAAATAAACTCCCACCTGCCCCGAAGCATCGCGAAAAGATGGAGGAAAAATTCCGGGAGCCAGCGCCGCGACGAAACTGTACCCGTACGCCACCGCGACTCCCAGGCCGATCAGCGTAAACATGTTCAGACTCCGGTTCACGATCGACTGCCAGCCGCGAACAAAAAAAGGCCAGCCGCCCCAGAGAACCACGGGGCTCGCCAGGACCAACTCAACCCAGGTGAGAGCGCGGAGCGAAATCAGCCTCTCCAGCGGAGCTCCAAGGAGATTTGCGCCCATCGCAGCCAGGAGAATCGGTATCGTCAGCGCGACGCTCACCCAAAAGCGCCGCGTCATGCTCGTCAGCTCCGGATTCTCCTCCTCTTCCGCGGAGATGACCCGAGGCTCCAGTGCCATCCCGCAAATCGGGCAGGACCCCGGCTCCGACCGGACAATCTCCGGATGCATCGGGCACACATATTCGGTTTTGGCGGACGGAACAGTGGGAAGGGCCGCCTCCAATGCCATGCCGCATTTAGGACACGCGCCCCGCTTCGTCTGGTGTACTTCGGGATCCATCGGGCAGATGTACTCGGCCACGGCCGCCTTGGGACTGGAAGGAGCGGCCGCGCTCGGATGCATGGGCACAGTTTTCCGGACGGGTGCTGCCGCCAGCGAGATGGCCCTCAGCATCGGGCCAGTCGCGCCAGAAGGTGATGCCCGCGGCTTCAGATATTGCTCCGGAGCCGCCTCGAATTTCTTCGCGCATCCCGCGCAGCAGAAAAAATAAGTCCGCCCACCGTGCTCCGCCTTGGCTCGCGCCGTCGCGGGGTCCACCTGCATGCCGCAAACCGGATCTCGTTCCATCACTTTTTGCTCAGCCATACTCCCGCCGTCGCGGCGCTCCAACCTTGCTGCCCGCAAATATACGTTAATAGATGTCCCTGGGATACGCTGCGCTGCAACGTTTTAGACGCGATTTACGGAAACTGGAAGATCGGTCCGTCAAGCCAGTTTCCGGAAACCTGGGTGGTCTCAAGGGGTCGACGCAACACTGGCTTGCAGTCTATCCGCCGGAGTTTGAAATCCCAACGTTTTTCGTGGCCGTTGATTCAGACGCAGAGCGATTTCGTCCAGGTCCGACTGCAAGTAGCAGGACAGATCCGCCTTCTTCGGCAGGTACTGGCGCAG
>QHYR01000250.1 GCA_003223315.1 Acidobacteriota bacterium
CCGGCCCCGACGATATCTATGTCTCGCCCTCGCAGATTCGCAAATTCGACCTGCGCACCGGCGATACCGTCTCCGGACAGGTGCGTCCGCCCAAGGACGGCGAGCGCTACTTCGCGCTGATTAAGGTGGAGGCCGTTAACTTCGAGGATCCCGAGGTAGCGCGGAATAAAATCTTTTTCGACAATCTTACTCCGCTCTATCCTCAGGGCCGGTTAAAAATGGAGACGGCCAAAGAGAACCTCACCGGCCGTGTTCTCGACCTGCTCTGCCCCGTCGGCAAGGGCCAGCGCGGCTTGATCGTGGCCCCGCCGCGCACCGGCAAAACCATGATGTTGCAGTCGATGGCCAACTCCGTCACCTCCAATCATCCTGAAGTCGCCCTGATCGTGCTGCTGATCGATGAGCGCCCGGAAGAAGTCACGGACATGCAGCGAACCGTAAAGGGCGAGGTCATCAGCTCGACCTTCGATGAGCCCCCCCAGCGCCACATCCAAGTGGCCGAAATGGTCCTGGAAAAAGCCAAGCGCCTGGTCGAACACAAGCGCGATGTGGTGATCCTGCTGGATTCCGTCACGCGACTGGCGCGCGCTTATAACGCGGTGACGCCGCCTTCGGGCAAAGTGCTTTCCGGCGGTATTGACGCCAACGCCCTCCAGCGGCCGCGGCGCTTTTTCGCCGCCGCCCGCAATGTCGAAGAGGGCGGATCGCTCACCATCATGGCCACCGCTTTGATCGACACGGGCAGCCGCATGGACGACGTGATTTTCGAGGAGTTCAAGGGCACCGGCAATATGGAAATCAATCTCGACCGCCGCCTGGTGGATAAGCGGATCTTTCCGGCCATCGATATCAATCGCTCCGGCACGCGAAAGGAAGAATTGCTGCTTCCGGCGGACGAGTTGAATCGCGTCTGGGTGCTGCGAAAGGTCCTCAACCCGCTGTCGCCGGTTGAGGCCATGGAACTGCTCCTGGGCAGGCTCTCCAAAACAAAATCCAACGCGGAATTTCTCGCTTCGATGTCCAGTCCCAGCTAAACCTGCCGGGCCTCCGCCTTCGCCGCCGCTTCTCGTTCGTGCGCGAGAAAAACGATCAGCCGCGCTGTCTCTTCTGCGCTCATGGCCGTGTTATCCACGAGGACCGCATCGTCGGCGCGAACCAGCGGCGAAACCGCTCGTTCGCGGTCGCGCCGGTCGCGCTGGCGAACTTCTTTCAGAACTTCAGAGAACTCCAGCGATTCGCCTTTTTGTGCATATTCCAGCCGCCGCCGCTCCGCGCGTACTTCCACCGAAGCATCCAGGAAAATCTTCAAGTCGGCGTCGGGAAATACCACCGTGCCAATGTCGCGCCCTTCCATCACCACGCCGCCGCTTCCTGCGGCACGCCGCTGCTCAGCCACCAGCACCGTGCGCACCCCGGCGATGACCGCCACCTTTGAGGCCGCCTGCGCCACCGCCGCCGAGCGAATCTGGTTCGTAACATCCGTCCCGTCCACCAGCACGCGAAAACCGCCGTCGCTGCTCACCAGATCGATGCGCGTCGCGCGAGCCAGTGCCGCAACCCTGTCTTCGGAATCGAGAGGCACATGGTCGCGCAGGGCCTTCCAGCCCACTCCGCGATACATCGCGCCGCTATCCAGATAGACGTAACCCAGCAGCTCCGCCACGCGCCGCGCGACCGTGCTCTTCCCCGATCCCACCGGCCCGTCAATCGCGATGATCAGCTTTCTCATACGCAAAGTTCCGAGCGCCCTCTTTTAGGGGTCAGAGCTTCAGCTCCGACAAGAGCGCCCAACACATTGGGGGCTTTAGCCCCTGCAGTGCTTCTCCGTGCGCCATCAAATTCGCTTGAATGCGCGCTCGATCTCCCGCAACGAATAACGGAGGATCACCGGACGGCCGTGCGGACAGCTCATCGGCGATTCTGTCTTGGCGAGCTCCCCCAGCAGCCACTCCATCTTGGTTTGATCGAGCGGCATATTGATCTTGATCGCCGCATGGCACGCCGTGGACGCCGCGATCTGCGCCTGCAGCGAATCGATGGAGATCGCCTGATGCTCGCGCTCGATACCATCCAGGATTTCCGCCACCAGCCGCTCGGCGTCCGAATTCGGCACGCCCGCCGGCGTGGCCTGAATGGCCACGCTCTGCGGGCCCATCGGCGTCACATCGAATCCGTTGGCGGAGAGCTCCTCGCTGATGTGTTCGAGAATCGCGCGCTGCCGCGGCGTCAGGTCCACCACGATCGGCACCAGCAGCCGCTGGCCCGTCAGCGCCCCTTCGCGCCGCGAACGCAAATGCTGCTCGAAGAGCACGCGTTCGTGGGCCACGTGCTGATCGATGATCCACAAACCCTCGGAGTTCACCGCCACAATGAAACTCGCGTTCACCTGCCCGAGTGGCCGCAGCTCCCCCAGAGAAACCGCGCTCGCCGGAGCTTCCATCACCTGCGCCGAGGGCAGAGCTTCCCTGAACTGCGCCTCGATTTGCTCGCTGTCTCTCGCGATGGATCCAGCCGCGGCAGATTCATCCGCCGCGACGTCGAACGCAAACCGCTGCGTCTCCGGCTGCACTGGAGCGTCCGTCAACGCAAACGCCTCTCCCGGCACGCCGGGATACGGATCGGATAAAGGCAGCGCCGCCCGCGGGGGCGCCATGGGCGCTGGAGCCGCCGCGGCAGCGGCGCCGGGCTGGCTGACGGCCGCCAGCGCCGTTCGCGCTGGTATCGAAAAGCTCGCAATGGGCCGCGCTTTCGACAGCGCCTGGCGGATGGTATCCCGCGCGAAGTCATGTACACATTGCGAATGCCGGAAGCGCACTTCGATCTTGGCCGGATGGACATTTACGTCCACCTCCTCGCACGGCAAATCCAGGAAGAGCAGCGCCACGGGAAACACATCCGCCGGCAGAATATTGCGGTACGCTTCGTGAATGGCGTGCAGCAGCAGCCGATCGCGCACCAGCCTGCGGTTGACAAAAACGTAGATGCCGTTGCGGTTCGCCCGCTGCACTTCCGGCCGCGAAACGAACCCGCGCACCGTCAGCTCCCCCGCGCGTCCGCCGTTATCGAGCTCAGGTTCTGTGATCGTGGCGCGAATTGGGCCAGAAACGGGCGCGATCTCGATCATCTCCTCGAGCGTCTGCCGCCCAAAAAGCTGATAAACGCGTTCGGCCAGCGCGGCCACCGGCGGAACGTTCACGATTTCCTGCGTGGGCGTCTTCAGCGTGAATTGCCTCTCGGGATTCGCCAGCGCGTAGTGCGTCACGAGCGAGGCCACGTGCCCCAGTTCCGTGGTGTCTGATTTCAGGAATTTTCTGCGCGCCGGAACGCAATAAAAAAGATCGGCCACGCTCACCGACGTGCCCGCGGGCAGCCCCGCTGGTTTCACGCCCAGCAGCTTGCCTCCGGCAAACTCCACGCGCGTGCCCTGTTCCTCGCCGCCGGTGCACGTTTCCAGAAGCAGCCGCGACACCGAAGCAATCGACGGCAGAGCCTCCCCTCGAAATCCCAGCGTCGCGATCGAAAGCAGATCATCCGACGTACGCAGCTTCGAAGTCGCGTGGCGCTCGAACGCCAGCAGCGCGTCGTCATGGCTCATGCCGCATCCGTCGTCCACGACGCGGATCATGCGCTTCCCGCCCGATTCCACTTCGATGCGCACCGAGCGCGCGCCCGCATCCAGCGCGTTTTCGAGCAGCTCCTTCACCACCGATGCCGGCCGCTCCACCACTTCGCCCGCCGCGATGCGATTGGCCACAGCTTCCGGCAAAATGCGAATGTTGCTCATTGCTCTTTAGTGGGTCGAAGCCTCAGTTCCGACGATGCGACGCCTGCCTTAGGATGTCGGAGCTTTATCTCGGAATGCGACGCGCTTGCGATAGGGGGTCGGAGCTTTAGCTCCGACACCGAGCCACTTGCCTTATTCGGGGCTTTAGCCCCTGAAGCGAACATTGCGGGCGGGGGATCTAATTCGAACGAGCCTCTCGCGGAGCTATAAGGCCACTGTTTCGCGGTGTCGGCGAGTTTAGCCACCACCGGATTGTTCCGAATGTATTCCGCTTTGATTCGAAAATCCCGTGCTCCCCTGATGGTCCATTCCAGAAATCCCGGTTGCCAGATCTCCACTCGATGCCCCCTCCGCTTGTGAATTTCATAGGAACTGCCGCCATTAATGAGTTGCATCGCTCGTTCCAAAGTTGTAGTCCGGCTGGGAGTAAGCAAGAGGTGCAAATGATCCGGCATGAGGACGAACTCGTGAAGGAGGTAAGCGCCCGCCGTACGGTGGCGGAGTAGAACTTCGATCACAATATCAGCAGTATCTGTCGCTTGGAATATATTGCGATTAGCCCACGCCTTTGTAGTAACAAAGTATGCGCAACAGGGGGCTGTACGATGTGTCACTCGTGCCATCGTGATCGGACTTCAGGGGCTAAAGCCCTGGTTCCCCTTAATGCCAACATTGCCGGACCTGAAGGTCCGGCCCCCTACCGTTTACCACAGAGTTGACCTTCGGAGCCCATACTGCCGAACTGTGGTCCGGCTCCTTTAACTTGTAACCGCAAAGTAGGGGCCGGAGGTTTAGCTCCGACACCGGGGCGACTCTTTGTTTGGGGCTTTAGCCCCCGGAGCCACGTCCGCCAGACGCGGCGTCGCGCCCACTCGGACCAATCGCGATACCCAATTCTTCGAGCTGCTCCGGCTCGACTTCGGCCGGCGCATCCGCCATCAAATCTTGCGCCGCCGTGGTCTTAGGGAACGCAATGACCTCGCGGATGGACTTCTCGCCCGCCAGCAGCGCCACCACGCGGTCGAGACCCAGCGCAATTCCTCCATGCGGCGGCGTGCCATAAGTCAGCGCATCCAGAAAAAATCCGAAGCGCTGCCGCCGCTGCTCTTCGTTTAATCCCAAAAGTGCGAACACGCGCGCCTGTAATTCCTGGCTATGAATCCGAATGCTCCCGGACCCAAGCTCCGATCCATTCAGCACCAGATCGTAGCCTTTCGAGCGCACTTCCTGCGGCGCCGATTCCAGCTTGTGAACGTCTTCTTCTCGGATTCCGGTGAAAGGATGCTGTGCCGCCACCCACCGCTTCTCGCTGATGCCCCACTCAAAAAGCGGAAAGCCCGTCAGCCACAAAAACTCCCAGCGATTTTTTGGCACCAGATTCAGCCGATCCGCCAGGGCCAATCGCAATTGTCCTGCAATCAATGCCGCCGCGTCGGTTCCGGGAATCTGTTCCGCCGCCGAAACGGCCACGATCAGGTCGCCCGCCTTCGCACCCATAGCTGCGACAATGTTTTGCACTCCCGCCGCGCCAAGAGTCTTCTCGAGTGGCGAACTCGCGCCTTCCGTGGTTACTTTGATGGTGTACAGCCCTCGCGCACCAAGCCCTTTGGCCTGC
>QHYR01000056.1 GCA_003223315.1 Acidobacteriota bacterium
GAAGTCGCCTGGCTGCACTGGCTCTCACGACTAACGGCCGCCGCAGCAGCGGTCAATCTTTTCGGTACTTATCTGGGCTACTTCTGGCCGGCGGCGCAACGGCCGCTGGAGCGCGCTCTGTTGGGCGCGGCCATTCTCGTGGTGATCACGGGCATCAACATTGTCGGTGTGGGGATGGGTGCGCACCTGAGCTCCGCGTTCACCATCGCCAAGATCGCCCCGCTGCTGATTTTTGCCGCCGCTGGTCTGCTCTATGGCTTCGCTCATCCGGCTGTCTCGCTCGCGAATCCGCACGTGGCCACGGCCGCGGATTGGTTCGACGCGGCCATCGTGCTGATCTTTGCCTACGGCGGTTTTGACGGCGCGCTCGTCCCCATGTCCGAAGCCCGCGACCCTCAGCGGGACGTACCGTTTGCGATGGCGGTCTCGTTTGTGAGCGTCACCCTGATTTATATCCTGGTGCAGATTGTCGTCGTTCGCGTGCTGCCCGATCCGGCGCAAACCGATCGGCCGCTGGCCATAGCCGCGCAGGTATTCTTGGGACCAGCCGGCGCAGCCTTCATTGCGGTCAGCGCGCTGCTTGCCTTATTCGGCTTTTTGAGCGCCCAGATGGTGCACGCTCCGCGCATGGCGTTCGCCCTGGCGGAGCAAGGCGATCTTCCGCCCATTTTCGCCGCAATCCATCCTCGTTTTCGGACTCCGCATGTATCCATTCTCGTATTCGCGAGTTCACTTTGGGTGCTCGCGACGATGGGTAACTTCCGCTGGAACGTGGTGCTCTCGTCCGCAGCCCGGCTGATTATCTATGGGCTGGTGTGTGCGGCGCTATTGGCGTTGCGCCGCAAACAACCTCATGCAGCGGCTTACCGGCTTCCGCTGGGGCCGATATTCGCCGTTATCGGCATCGCCTTGATGATCGCGCTTTTCACGCACACGACGCGGGAAGAGCTTGCGTGGATCCTGGCGACGGCCGTCGTGGCCTTCCTGAATTGGCTGGCCACGCGCCGCCACGTCGTGCCCGCCGCAGCTACTGACGAGCTGTAACCCTGCCCCAGCGCATGCGACTTTTTGCCGCGCGATTTCTCGCGCTCAAGAGGCGTGTGCTGGGGACCCCGGTCCGCTCCCGATGTGCTATCCTCCCGCATCACAGACTGGTTGCTTACGACCAGAAAAAAGGAGAAGCCATCACATGCGCAAAATAGTCGCGGGAATTTTCCTGTTGCTCATCGCATCCTCGGCAAGGGCACAGGCGCCGGCGGGAGCGACGGACATCACTGCTGCGCAGGTCCAGGCGTTCATCAAAGATGCGCCTCACGATCGCAATAGCGATCGGCCCATACGCGTGGTGGACGCCGGAGGCTACCGCGTCGGCATATTTGGCGTTTTCCGGCCGAAGAGCGCTCCACCCAACGCGACCATGCACCAAACCAGTGTCTCGGAGGTCTACTACATGCTAGACGGCGCCGGGATGTTGGTGACCGGCGGTAGTCTGCGAAAACCGGCAACGCCACGGCCATCGAATCTGGGAAATTGGACCGACGTCGCAGGCGAAGGCATCGACGGCGGCGTATCGCGCCGAATCGCCAAGGGCGACGTGGTCATCATCCCCGGCGGGGTGCCACACGGCTGGGCGAGTACCGAAGGCGACATTACGTATCTGATTGTTCGGCCCGATCCCGACAAGAAACTCTCGCTGAGGTAGCCCGAGAGGCTACATTAGCCTGGTTCGCGACACCGGCGCAAAAGCACCAGGACACATTTTCACCTCCGATGTAAGAAAGTGACGGCCGAGTGGGCCGCCATCCGCTCCCATTTTGCCAAAACTCCAGCTAAGTAGCTGAATCTAAAGGGTCGTGTGAGTTGCCACGTTTGGCACGTCCCTTGCCGCTAATCATGTATTCTGACTCGATTCGTACCATATAAATAGCACACCAGGAGGTGTGCAACCCAGTATGCCCGCCCTTCGCTGTAAGGCTCTGCCGCCTCTCCTCGTTCTCTGGAGCTGCGTTTTTGTTCCTGGGCTGCGGGCACAGACACCCGCAGGGGAATCGGCTGCCGAGCGCACCGACATTGGTTGGCAGTGGATTGAACAATTTGCCGGCAGCTCGAGCACGGAGGGCCAAATACTGGCGCTCACTTCATCCGCAGGTTATAACTTCAGCTCTCATGTAGGGCTGGTCGCAGGCATCCCGGTCTATTTCGTACACAATCCGTCTTCGACCGCCGGCACGACTTCGCTAGCCGGTACCACTTCGGTGAATGGCATTGGCGACATCTTCGCCGGCTTGCGCCTCTCCTTTGCGAATCCTGCAATTAATTATCGGATGGCGGTCACTGGGGCGGCGCCCAGCGGCGACAGCTCCAAAGGCTTGAGCACCGGCCACACCACCTACGATTGGACCAATCATTTTGACCGGAAATTCGGCCGCCTGACGCCTTTCGCCGACTTGGGCCTGGCAAACTCGGTTCCCAATACCGTCTTCTTCCAGCAGTTCACGTCATTAGGTCACCTGATGCATTTAGAGACCGGAACAGGCTTTGATCTCTTTGGCCCTCTCAGCGTCAGCGCTTCGTTCTACGACATTGCGCCGTGGGGTTCGCAGCAGGTCTTCAGCCGGCTGGTTACAAAGGGTGGTCTGCCCGCGGGGGCCGGGAGTCACGGGCGCGTTTACGAGGTGAGCCAGCAGACTAGCGGCGGCGCTGGCCTCACAAGCGACCATGGATTTAATTTTGGGCTCGACGCAAGAATATCTCTGTTTGACATCTGGGCCGGCTTTACTCACAGCGTCCACTTCGATTTGAACGTCGTCTCCTTCGGCGTCGGCGTGAATATGCGGAATCTGCTTCACCGCGCGAAGGGACTGTGAATCGAGCCATGCGCCAACAGAACGAGATTCGTCCCCAAATCAATGCGACAAGGTCGCGTTTTCTAACATTTACTGACGGAGTTAGAAAGCGTTCGACCAATCAACTGCTCAAGGAGGTAAAAATGAGGAAACTCATGACGATGGGAGTTGCCGTTCTGGCAATCGGGTTGTGGCTCATTCCTATCCGCGCTGCGGCGCAAGGCCGCGGCGTGGGCAGACCGGAAGGGTCACCAGGAGTCTCCGGCTCACATGCGCCGTTGGGCGCCCCCGGAGCCGCCGCGGGCACGAGTCACGGATCGGTGCATGATACATCCACAAGCGGACCCAAGTCGCCCGCCATCTTGCTGAATCAAAATACGCAACTGGCGAAGAATCTCTCGTCCTTCTTTCCGGCTGGCACCAACCTCACGGCGGAGGCGAGCGGCTTCAAAAATCTTGGCCGATTCGTCGCGGCGGTGCACGTATCGCACAATCTGAAAATTCCCTTTACGCAGCTGAAGTGCACCGAGCTGGGCACCACAAAGGCCTCCACTTTGGGCATCACCTGTCCGACGACGGTGACCAATGCAAGCGGCATGAGCCTTGGAAAGGCAATTCAGACGATCAAGCCGGATGCCAACTCGCAGGAGGCGGTCCAAACGGCAAATCAGGAGACCAAAAAGGACCTCGCGGATACGAAGTCCTGAGTAGGCCCTGATATATCCATATGAGCGGTGGGTCTCGGGCGCGTGGGACTTGACTCCCCCGCGCCCGGCAGTTCTGTCTCTAGCCAACCGATTCGGCGACAAGGCTCGATCATTTTCGCCGACTTCCAGCGCTTAATCTTGCGTTCTCGCCTCTCTGCCCAGGTTCAGCATCGGTCTCTTTTGGCGTCGTTCTGTGTGAGATGGCCACTGGCAGACTGCCGTTTCCAGGGAACACCTCGGCGGCCATCTTTGGTGCCATCCTCCAAAAAGCGCCCGCGCCACCCGCTCGCGTGAATCCTGACTTGTCACCGGAGCTGGACCGGATTATCAGCAAGGCTCTGGAGAAAGACCGCAAGCTGCGTTACCAGAACGCCGCTGACATTCGCATCGACTTGCAGCGGCTGAAGCGCGATACGGATTCGAGCCGAGCGGCCGTGAGTGCATCGTTTCTCGTCATCGCGCCTCGACCCTGGTGGCGCAGTTGGGCAGCGCTCTCGATCGCTGTTGGTGTGTCGGTCCTGTTGCTGCGGGCTGGTTTTACAGGTTCTCGGCGCGAGGCGAGGCGATCAATTCAGTTGCAGTCCTGCCCTTCGTGAATGCCAGCGCCGATCCGCATGCGGAATACTTGAGCGACGGGATCACCGAGAGCCTCATCAACGGCTGAGTGAGGAACTTGACGTTCGGGCTGATCTGCGCCATTATCGGCGCAACCTGACGTGGTTTTTTGAGGATAATCTAGTGCGCGCAAAACGACAAAAAGTCGATTGGGCAATACTCGCACCAGTCGTGATCGCAGCCGTGATCGCCATGAGCGCGGTGGTCGTTGCAGGCGTTGCTGCGCCGACGAATTGCCCAGGCTGCACCGCTGAAGCGGGAAGCTCGTCTCGATTGGTTTCCGTTCAGCAGCTTCCAGAAGATGCGTGTGCGTGGGATGAAGCTGCGGGCTCCGATTCCCATGCGATTTCGCCGGAGGAGAAGATCCTATTTTCCGCACTGCAGCAGGACGTGTCTCCGGCGCAGCAGTCATCTGCGGCTCCCAGGCAGCAGAACGGAGGAAATTTTGTTCCTGCGCAGGGGGAGAGAGAGGAAAGAGAAACGGCGGAGCTCAGAGGGCACGGAGCGCACACGCCGGTACGCACGATCCGCGATACGTATCCGACGTATAGCGCAGTCGCGGTCGACGTCAACTCCAATGAAGTCATCCTGCAGGACAATAATTTATGGGAGTACCAGGTATTCGACCGGTTGTCCCCGACCCCTGCGAAGGACGACGAGATCTCGCAACCGAAGCGAACCGTTCGGGGTGACAAGACCCAGATGGAGTTCAACAACGGCCTGTACTTGGACCCCGGGAACGGTGACATCTACTCGGTGGAATCGGACGTCGGCGACAAGATGGTCCGTTTCCCCCGCGAGGCGACTGGTGATGTCAGCCCCATCTCCGTCCTTCACACTTACCATCGCGTGTACAACGTCGCGGCCGATGAAGGGAAGCAGGAACTTTACGTGACCGTGGAATACCCGCCTCAGGTTGTCGTTTTCCGCAAGCAAGCGTCGGGCGAGGAGAAACCGCTACGCCACCTCGAGGGCGACGACACGGGACTGGACACACCGCACGGGATCGCCGTGGACGAGAAGGACCGGCTGTTGTTTGTCAACAACTGGGGCCATCACAGCAATTTCATGATTCAGGGTACGGGCAAGTTCTTCCCGCCGTCGATCAAAGTATATTCGCTGGACGCGAGCGGGAACGCAAAGCCGTTGCGCGTGATTACCGGCGACAAGACGCAACTAGATTGGCCCGCAGCGATGAAATTCAACCCAGACAATGGCGACCTGTACGTGGCGAATGACATCGGCCAGTCGGTGCTCGTCTTCGCCAATGCGCCCAAGGCACAGGGGAACATAGCACCGGCACGTGTCATCCGTGGGCCGTCGACACGACTGCGCAATCCCACCGGAGTGGCCTTAGACCTCAAGAACAAAGAGGTGTGGGTATCGAATCTGGGGAACTCTTCGGCGACGGTGTATCCGCTGATGGCGGCCGGCGACGTGCCGCCCCTGCGGGTGATTCGCAGTGCGCCAGAGAGCTATAGAGGCTTGGCTTTCGGCAGGACCAACGCGGTGGCGTACGATCCCATCCGCGAAGAAATTCTGGTGCCCAATTGAGTAAACCATCCGCAGATTGCGGTCTTCGCCAGGCTGGCGAAGGAAGACACACCGTATCTCAGAGCGCTTGAAGGTCAAAAGACACTGCTTAGCAGGACCATGCACGACTTCGCGTTCGACGAGATTCACGATGAAATCGTGGTAACGGGTCCTCTCACGCAGTCGATTCTGACTTTCCGTGGAGTGGCGAGTGGAGAGGAAGCCCCTCTTCGCGTAATCCAGGGAGACAAAACTCGAATCAAGGGCGTGGGTGCCTTAGACAAGGTGAGCATCGACCCGGTGCATAATGAAATCTACATTAGCACACCCGATCAACTCATTCTGGTGTTTGACCGGCTGGCCAACGGCAACGTCGCGCCCAAACGAGTTCTGGGCGGGCCGGACACCCAGTTGTCACTGGGTCACCAAAACACGAATGAGTCGATCCAGTCGGTTGGCCCCGAGCGGAACGTTTATGGAGGAGGTAATGGTCCCCGCCTCCGCGTCGATCCCATCCACAACCTTTTGTTTGTGCCGCAAGTTCGTGGTGGCGGCGAAGGCGAAGGTGGTGGCGGCAAGATTCTGGTTTTTGATCGAACGGCCAGCGGGAATACCCCGCCGAAGTTTATCGTCAAAACGAATGGAGGCGGGTTTGACATATATTCCCCGAAGTTGCGGATGATCACGCACCCGAGGAACGATTTCGAAATCTTCCAGCTTTCGGAGAGTGGCCAGAGTAAGTTAATCGCGAAATTTGCGGCTCCGTTGGGCAGGGCTGGAGCTGCCACAATGGCTCTTGATCCTGTTCACAAGGAAGTTCTCGTAGCCACCTCATCGGGCAATACCGTCCTGACCTTCTCGGTTCCGGAACTGTACGACGGACCGGAGGACCACCCGCTCAGTTCGGCAGTCCCGACCCACTAGACCTTCCGTACTGCACGGGGTGGGGCCTGATCGCCCTCCGCCCCGTGTTTCATTCCGAAGAACTGCAACTTCACGAGCGTTTCCGTCGCGTCGACCCGCAGACGCTACAATTGGACATCAGGTTCCACGACCCAAAGGCATATACGCGCGACTGGACGGGGCAGAAAACTTTTCAAGTTGCACCCCACCTGGCATCTTGGGGACTACTTTTGCGAGGACCAATACCTCTTCGACGAATTCCAACGAAAGGCCGGATTCACTTCCTTTCTTCCAAACAAGTAAGGTGATCGCCGCGATTCTGCACTCAGCGTGAGGCTGATAGTCGTAAATAATTTGACGGTACACGCATAATCGGCGACAAAACCTGAGTGCCAACGCAGTGTACCAACGCGTCGCGTAGCGCGCCGTGAGAATTGTGACGTGCTTTGTTACCTAACCCTGCCATCATTAGTTTCATAGAGTTGCTTTCTTGGCGAGCAAACCCTCTAGGATCCTGTCTTTGCTAATCGGATGCTCCCGGATGCGCACGCCGCACGCATTGTAGATGGCATTCGCTAGCGCGCCCGGAGGAGCGCCGATCGCCGTCTCCGCGAAACCCTTGGACCCGAAAAACCAGCGAGGCTCCAGGCTGTTAATGAAAACGTTAGTTTGCTCGGGGACATCCATGATCGTGGGAAGCCGGTAGGACAAGTAGCCGACGCTGTAGTGACGCGTACCTGGGAACTCGCGGTCCCACGGAATGGCATCCGTCGCGATGGCGGTGCTTTGGACGAGGGAACCGTGCATATCGGCGTTCGCCAGCAGGGGATTCATGACCTTCCCCGCGTCATGGCAGTAGACCGCCCGTACGTAGCGCCAATCGCCCGTCCAGGTGTCCACATCTACCTCGGCAAAGCAGGCCCCGACACCACGATTCATCGATCTTCCGATACCCCCAGGATGAACACACTTGCCGGTCATGCGCAGGGAACCTTTGTTCGCCTTCACCAAATCTGCAAAGGTGGTTTTCTTCTTCGGATCTTCGATCGAAGAGATGACCCCGTCCCGTATCTGCAGCTTGGCAGCGTCCACTTTCAAGGTATCCGCTGCGCGTTTGAGCAGTTCTTTCCGGAGTTTGTCCGCAGCATTGCAGAGAGCCCCGCCCTGCAATTGAGTGGTCAGGCCGCTATTCCAGCCCGGTGCCGGTAGGGTAACGTCCGAATCGCCCCATACCAAGCGCACATGGTCCAGGGTCGTAAAGCCGAGAATTTCTGCGACCTGGATCGACATCGCCGTGCCATGGTTGGTACCACTGTCCGGCTGGGCGTAATGCAGAACGATATTGCCGTCCGCATTCAACTCCAGTTCTCCGCCGTAAGGAAAGGCGCCAGTGTTGGTGCCCGTCGCATCCCTGTTATGGGAGACGACCCAATCGTACCCGCCTTCGCCTTCCTGGTAGCCGACGCGTCCGGCATGGTGCATGGACATGGCCATTCCGAAACCCCGCTTGAATCTGCCGGGGTTTCCTCCTGCAACGGGATTCCTCTTGTCCCATCCAATGGCCTTTGCTCCCTCTTGGAGCACCTCCACAGAGGCATACGAATCGTAAGTAAGCTGCCCGTTCTCTACCTCAGGCATGTCGTGTACCGTAGGCCCGCCCTGTATGACCGCAACCTTCGTCCCCGGCTTTTGCACATTCAGCAATCGGAACTGCACGGGGTCCATGCCTACCGCTTCCGCCATCTCATCCATCATCTGCTCCCAGGCCCACTTGAACTCTTGCTGGGAATTGCTTCTGGATGCGCCCGTGGTGATCGAGTTCGTCCGATAGAGAAAGCCGATTTCCTTCCAGTTTGGAATGACGTGGAGGTATAGCTCAGACCTGCCCCCTCCGCCCGCAGCATTGGGCGCCGCTGCCGGTGAGGCGGGATTCGCCGTATTCGCTCCTGTGTTGACGTGGAACTCGCGCTGGCAGGCGATGATCTTCCCGTTCTTGGTGGCTCCCACCTTGAACTTTGTAAGGTTCGCTGGTTTCACATTGAGCTGCGCCAGTTCCTGGTCCTTCTGCAGGATTAACTTAGTCGGCCGCCCGCTCATTTTGGCGATGTGCGCAATCCAAGGAAAGAGCTTGTCGCCGGCTGACAGCGCGCCTCCGAAAGTGCCGCCGTTCCATTTGTTGATGTAGCGGACATTCTCCACAGGAATTCCCAGCCGCTTGGCTACGTTCGCTCGTTGCGGATGGACGCCCTGGCCCATGCCCCATACCGTCAATTTGTCACCGTCCCACTTGGCAATGCCACCGAGCGGTTGCAGCGGGAAGGGGATCGCGCCCGCGTAGGAATAAGTGAACTCCTTGACGATATCCGCTTGCGCAAATGCCTTGTCCACGTCACCCCATTGGTACAGAGTTTGGGCGATATTTCCTCTTTCCTTGCTGCTGAGGTCCGGTGGATTCGGCGCCATGGCTTGAGCGAGATTGGCCGCGAACGGAAGGACCTCGTACTCCACTTTGATGCCCGCCAGAGCATCCTCAGCGAGGTCTTCCGTCTCCGCCGCGACGATGGCCACGATTTCACCCTGAAAGAAGAGTTCCGCAGGCAAGGGATACGTTTTGGGGGCATTCTGCGGCGTCATTATGTATACGACGCCCGGCATCTTCTCGGCCTTGGAACTATCCAGTGTCTTCACTCTCGCGCGAGGATGCGGGTTGGTGAGGGGCTTCGCAAAGATCATATTCGGCAGGACAATCCGGGTGGCGTATTGGGCCTTACCTGTGAACCGCGGTATGGCCACTTCCGGCATCGCTGGATGGGGCTTTCCAATAAGATTTAGATTCTCCGGCGGGTAACCCTGCCACTTCTTGGTCACGATCTTCAGATCGCCTTCGACTAGCGTATCGCCGGGCAGATGACCTCCACCCGTGGAGAAGTCCCGCACCATGGGTTGGTCAACTATGACGCACAGCTCTGGCTTGGATTCCAGTTTCTCCTTCTGCTTCTTCTGTGAGTTCTGCAGTTTTTCACTCATGTGATTTCCGCCTCCCCTCGCAGAGCCTTTATGAACACCTTTATCGCAAGGCCGGCACACCGAGCAATAGTAGTCACCTTCGCCAAACTATCGGGCCAGAAGCGTGCCAGCAAGCACGTGTAAACAGAACACTAAGTCTAACTGGTTTTATCTCCTCCAGGCATTTTTGCGATGTCCTATCTGATCGTCCCCCATTTCTGCACAGAGTAACTGTAGGATGCTTGCGTTAGCCGGTGATTACCAGGATCGAATAGCCAGGCAACGCTCTTTTCGTTGCACCTCGGCAGGCTAATCTCACCGCCAACATCATGGCCTTGTTTGGCCGACAATCGCAAGACTACCTCCCCTGCAGCAGAAAACCCACGCCGCTCGAACGACACATCGCAGCCGCCATCAAAGGTTCGGAATATCCTGTCAAGCCGTACTTTCTGCAGTAATCCATGTGTTGCGTGGTAAATCCAAAGGTCATCGAATGGCCCAGCATCGGAAGCATAATTCCAACGCAGTACATCAAACAACAGCATGGCGCCGTCCTTTGACCAGTCAATGAGCTTGACCCCATTGCCAAAGTCCTCTCCCGTCGGTTCTTCGATTGGTGCTTGGAATGAAGACCAGTTCAAAAGCGCCGCCGCCCCGGCGCACAAAAACCGCGGAGGTGTTTGTACAAACCGACAACGGCGGAGAGGTCCAAGGCGACTTCCCCTCGGCGCTGCCGTCTCAGCACCTTGATTTCTCCGGTGCGGCCTGCTCCGTTTAGCGAATTCCAATCTACGACTGAGGTTGACACGAGAGCGTCGCTGGCATATGCAGCGTCGCCCGCCCACCTACCCCCGTCGCAAAAAACAAGGGGCTTTCAGGCGCCGCTCGGCGTTATACTTCGCCAAATTCCAGCTGAAGGAAGATGCCGTTCCAGCCCCAACCAACGCCTGGCCCCTACGAAATTCTCGCATTGGTGCGGACGGGATGGGCAAGGTGTACGATGGCCCAGATATACGTCCGGAGATTCTGGCTAGTTATGGAAATACCGCACTAGTGGAGGCTGAAATGACGAAGAGGAAGGCCAATCGCATTCTAGGGACGCTCGCCGCGGTTCTGGTGTTTTTTCTTACGTGGCTCCTCGCGACGGAGAGCCGCAGCGGTGCGGTGGCGGGCACTGCCGATTACATTGAGGGAGTCGTAACAAGCTCGAAAGGTCCCGAAGCAGGGGTGTGGGTGATCGCCGAAACCACGGAGCTGCCGACGAAGTTCGCCAAGATTGTGGTCACCGACGGTCAGGGACGCTATGTCTTGCCGGAACTGCCCCAGGCGAACTACCAGGTGTTTGTGCGTGGCTACGGCCTGGTGGATTCGGCGCGCGTCGCTGCGAAGCCTGGGCAGCACCTCGACCTGAAAGCCGTTGTCGCGCCGGACGGCCGGGCGGCTGCGCAGGTGTATCCGGCAAATTACTGGCTGAGCCTCCTCGCTATTCCGAAAGGCAATCTCGACGATAAGGACGTGGTGATCGAAACCAAGGAGTGTTTCTCCTGCCATCAAGTGGGCGACGTGGCGACACGGGAATTTCCCAAGAACCTGGGTTCGTTCAAATCCAGCGTGGACACCTGGGATCATCGGATGGCGATGGGACCGAACGCCTCCAACATGAGCACCATCTTCGTCAAGCTCGGAGAGCAGCGCAAAGCGTTCGCCGACTGGACCGATCGCATTGCCAGCGGCGCATATCCCAAGCAGGCCCCGCCGCGCCCAACCGGCGTCGAGCGCAACCTCGTAATCTCGATGTGGGATTGGGCCCTGCCGACGAGCAGACGGAGCGATATGGCCGCCACCGACGAGCGCACGCCCACAATGAATGCCAACGGGCTCATCTACGGCGCCATCCAAAGCTCGGACATCCTGGCGGTGCTCGACCCGCGCGCGAACGCTACCACTATGATCAAGATTCCATCGCACGCGCCGGTGATCGACGCCAACACCCCGGCGTCGCCGTACTGGGGGGACGAGAAAGTCTGGCAACGGCAGTCCGATCCCCGCAGCACCGCGATGGATAGCCACGGCCGCGTGTGGGTGACGGCTCGGACCCGCGCGCCGAAAGATCAGCCCGAATTCTGCAAAGATGGCTCGCTGAACAAATTCGCCAAATATTTCCCGCTGCCCGGCCCCAGCGCCCGGCAGATCGAGATGTACGACCCCAAGACGCAGCAGTTCACCATGATCGACAGCTGCTTTGCGGCCGACCATAACCACTTCGACGACAACGATGCGCTGGTCTTCGGCCAGACCGACGCCATCGGCTGGCTGGACACAAAGGAGTTCGACAAGACCCACGACGCGGCAGCCTCGCAGGGATGGTGTCCAGCGGTACTGGACACCAACGGTGACGGCAAGATCACCGAGTGGACCGAGCCGAATGAACCGATCGATCCCCAGAAGGACCACCGGATCCACTTCGGATGTTACTCGGATGCCATCAGCCCAATCGATGGGAGCCTGTGGTGCTCGGGAATCGGCGCCAGAGATACGACGCTCGTGCGCCTCGAGAGAGGGGCCAAGCCGCCACAGACGTGTAAGGGGGAGGTGTACGTGCCGCCCCCAGACAAAATGCCGTTGCCTGGTTCAGGCGGCGTGGCCATCGACACGAACGGCGTGGTGTGGCAGAACTGGCGCGGCGCCCATGAAATCTTGAGCTTCGATCGCCGCAAGTGCAAGGTGCTGAACGGACCGACCGCCACCGGGCAGCAGTGCCCGGAAGGGTGGACCGTGTACACCAAGCCCGGTCCCGCGTTTCAGGGGGCGCCCGAAGAGCTCAGCACCGACATGCTGTATCTGACCGAGGTCGATCGGGAGAACGCGCTTGGTCTCGGGAAGGACGTAGTACTGTCCGGCGACGTCAACGCGGACTCGTTCTTCGTGGTGATGCCGCAAGGCGGTCAGATGAAGACGTTGACCTTGCGCGTGCCTTACCCGCTGGGATTCTTCTCTCGACACGCGTCGGGACGGATCGACGACCCGAATGCCGGATGGAAGGGTCGCGGGTTCTGGTCGAGCTACTCGATGTACACACCTTGGCACCAGGAAGGCGGCAAGGGTACACGGCCAAAGATTGTGAAGTTCCAGGTGCGGCCGGATCCTCTGGCGAAGTGAGATGGTCCGCACTGGGATTTTCGGAAACTACCCTTCCCAACCGGCCACTTACCGATAAGAGGGGCGGTCTCAATGGGTCAGCGCAACACTTGCTCGACCCGTCTACTTGCAGGAGTTCTCAGGGCGAAAGTCGGTCGCGAGCGTTGATTCAAAAAAACACTACCCTGTATAGGTCTGATTGAATACAGCCAGACAGATCGGCGCTCCGGGGTGACGTATTGTCAGATCAACTGATTGGACGGTGTTGCATCGACCGGTTGAGCTGGCAGGACTTGTCAGGCTTATCAAGACCTATCCAACTTGCGATGCGCAGGGCCGGTGCGAGAATGCTTTCAGAGTGACCGACCATTCGGGAGTTGATTTATATCGGTCAACATTGCGGTGCTGCTCACGACCTGCCCTGCGACTCTCGGTATTCACTTGCGCATTCCTTGCTCGACGGCGCCAGTCTCCAAGCTCGGCAATACTCGCCGGCGTACATGAGTTAAGCTGGAGGCCCGTGAGTGAGCCCCCCGACACTGGCGTTTTGATTAGCCAGGACCACCCCAGCGGAGGCGTGGCCGTCAACAATCCGGGCCAGGTGCTGTTTGCCAGTCTGATCGGTACGACAATCGAGTTCTTCGACTTTTACATCTATGCGACCGCAGCAGTACTTGTCTTTCCCCGGTTGTTCTTCCCTGCGTTTGACCCAGCCTCCGCCACGCTCGCCTCGCTGGCGACCTTTGGGATTGCGTTCTTGGCACGACCGGTAGGCTCGGCACTTTTCGGTCACTTTGGCGATCGCGTCGGCCGTAAGACGACATTGGTTGCGGCGCTACTCACCATGGGAGTCTCCACGGTCGCGATTGGCGCCCTGCCGACCTACAGCACCATCGGCGTGGCCGCGCCCCTGCTCCTCGCGCTCTGTCGCTTCGGTCAGGGTTTGGGTCTAGGTGGCGAATGGGGCGGCGCGGTACTGCTCGCGGTTGAGAATGCGCCGCCCGGGAAGCGCGCCTGGTACGGCATGTTTCCGCAGCTCGGCGCGCCGGCCGGATTCATCTTCTCCGGGAGTGTATTCCTGGCGCTTTCCAAGTGGCTCACCGATGAACGGTTCTTCAGCTTCGGTTGGCGCATTCCGTTTCTGGCGAGCGCCGCGCTTGTACTTGTGGGCCTCTACGTGCGGCTCACGATTACCGAAACCCCAATATTCCGCGAAGCCCTCAATCGGCGAGAGCGAGTGAGGGTACCGATGCTGGTGGTGTTCCGTGACTATCCCAGGGCACTGCTGGTGGGCACCCTAGTGTCGCTTGCAACCTTCGTGCTCTTTTACCTGATGACTGTTTTCGCGCTGTCCTGGGGCACCACCGCGCTCGGGTATAGCCGCGAGAAGTTCCTGGTGATGCAGTTGTTGGGTATCGTGTTGTTTGCGCTGACCATTCCGATCAGCGCGGTCCTGGCCGAACGAGGGCGTCGTCGCACACTCCTCTGGGTGACGTCGGCGATCGGCGTGTTCGGTCTGTTGATGGCGCCGATGTTCCTCGCCGGGACGTTCGGGGCGATGATGACGATGGCAGTGGGCCTGTCTTTGATGGGCCTGACCTACGGCCCACTCGGCACGGTGCTATCTGAGCTTTTCCCTACGTCGGTGCGTTACACCGGCAGCTCGTTGACGTTCAACTTCGCTGGAATTTTCGGCGCTTCGTTGGCACCGTACATCGCCACGTGGCTCGCCAAAACCTACGGGCTGCAGTACGTCGGTTACTACCTCTCTGCGGCAGCGGTCTTGACCCTGATTGGACTGCTGGCGACGCGCGAAACGAAGGACGCCGCCCTCTGATCAAGTGAGTTTGATCTCTGAGTGGCCGCTCGGAGTAGAAGAAACTTATGAACTCTGTGGTTTCAGTCCGATCGGCGTCGCAGCCTTGGTATACCGATCTCACTGCAACGCACTGGCGCATACTCGCCGCCAGCTTTTTGGGATGGATTTTCGACGGGTATGAGACATACGCCTTAGTTGTCGCTCTCCCTTTCGCGCTCCGGGCACTATTGCCTTCCGAGCAACTGAAGTCGGCGCCGATTTGGGCAGGCACGGCCATCGGCGTAACTCTGCTCGGCTGGGGCACGGGCGGCCTCATCGGTGGAATTCTGGCCGACTACGTGGGCCGCAAGCGAATGATGATCTGGTCGGTGTTTCTTTACGCCCTGTTCAGCGGCATAACCGCTTTGAGCCAGACATTCCTTATGTTTGCGGCTCTGCGGTTCATTACCGGCCTGGCAATGGGGAGCGAGTGGAGCACCGGCGTAACGCTGCTGGCCGAAACTTGGCCCGATCGTGCCCGGCCAAAAGGCGCCGGCCTATTGCAATCCGGCTTTGGGTGGGGAACTCTGCTGGCCGCGCTGGTCTGGTGGGCAATCAGCCGGGTTAATCCCCTGGGACCTCAGTCCTGGCGATTGATGTTTGTGGTCGGCGCGATTCCCGCAATTTTCACACTTTACATTCGCGGCGCCATTAATGAATCCGAGCGATGGCTGAAGGCCATCCGCGAACACCGTTGGGCAGCGACCGAAGAAGATAAGGGAGCGATCGGCAAGACCGCCCGTCGTCCTTTGACTCTGGCGGAGATCTTCCGAGAGCGCGAGAGCCGCCGTCGCGTGCTGCTGACTTTTCTCATGTCACTGGCCAGCATGGTTGGCTGGTGGGCTATCTCCACTTGGCTGCCGGCCTACACCGAGCAAATCGCCAAGGCCCAGCGCTATGCCAATTTTGTTGAGTGGGGCAACCGTGCCGCTATTCTGTATACGACCGGTGCGGTCACTGCCTACATAATCTCTGGTTTCCTAATCGATGCCATAGGCCGCCGGGGCTTCCTTTTCCTCACGTATGCCGGTGCGCTGCTGATGACGCCAGTCACATACATGTGGACTCACTCCGTCGAAGCCATGATGTTAGTCGCGTATGTCAACGGCTTCTTCACTCTAGGGTTGGCGTATTCATGGATGGCCATTTACCCCGTGGAACTGTTCACCAGTAGTGTGCGCTCGACTGCGGCGAGCTTTGTGTTCAACGGTACTCGGCTGATCGCGTGGCTATTCCCGATATTGGCGGGAAGCATGATCCAGAAGTTTGGAGGCATGTCGCGCAGTGCCATGACTCTTGGACTCATCTATGTTTTGGGTCTGATCGTGCCTTGGTTCGTGCCGGAAACCAAAGGCAGACCTTTGCCGGAGTGAGGAACGGTGCGGAGGGAGGTCGATGATACACGCCAACTGGAGAGGTTCCACTGCAGGTTTCCGTTACGTCAATTAGACGAGAAATGCCCACGAATTGTCGGGTAGTGCCCGATACCGCCGCGAAACGGGGAGAGTCGGCGGGGCTGACGTGGGAACGCTAGACGGTTTCTCTCACTCGCCTCACGATCATCTCAACTGCGCGTTGCGCTGAGAGCGCGGCTCCTTCCTGCCAGGTGGTCAGGTGACTGCAGTAGTCCCCAGCGAAATAGATGCGATCGTCGGGATTGAGGAACTCCTTGTACGGTCCCTCGTGATAGCCTTCGCCGCGGATCCACGACCCCAAGTTGAAGGGGATCTTTGCCCAAGACACATAGAGCGGTTTTGTCAGTTCCTTGCCCCGTCCGGGATGAAGTTTTTCCACGGCTGTCCGCGAAGCCGCGAATTTCGCTTCCATGGAAGGAAGGCGGCTGAATTCTCCGCTTTCGGTTCCGTAGCCCGCCACCAACACGCCCTTTTCCGAGAGCATCCCGCCGCTGGGGTACCACACGTTGGCCAGAACGGAGGACTCAAGACTGATCGGCCCTGTGGACAGCCAGGAAATTCCGCCGTAGATATTATTCTCCTGTTCCCAAAAACGCCGGGATTCCCAGGCGATCTTGTACCCCGCATCGTATGCCACCTGGTTGATCGCCGAAACCACTCGCGGCGACAGGTCGCTCTGCGTTGCTTTCAAGACGCTCAGCGGCAGCGTGCAGACGCAGTAAGACGCCTCCAGACTCCGCACAGCACCACGTTCGGTGTAAACGACGCGGACTCCGTTTGGAGTCTTCCGAATTTCTCTGACGGGACACCCGTACTTGACCACCTTGCCCAGTTTCTGTGCGAAAGCATGAGGAATCCGATCCATCCCACCGGTGGGCTGGAACATAGTGGCTTGATAATCCAGGCCCTCTTCGAACATGACCCCAGGCCAGAACGACGCGTCCAGTAGCGCGCGCATCGGCAACGGTTCGCGACCTTCTTCGTCGACTTCACCGGCGCCCGGCAATCGCTTCAGTCCAGCTCGGCGGGAGCCGACGTATACGTAATCGGACCGCAAGTCTCCGAAACTCTGTAGGAATACGAGCATCCGCTCGCGGTCTTCACTGGTGACTTCCTGATCGAGTGCGCCCTGGCGGATTGCCTTGGCCAATAACTCGGCCACGTGACCACGCGTGTCGTTGATAACCTCGCGCTCCTCCACCGGTTTGCCATCGA
>QHYR01000251.1 GCA_003223315.1 Acidobacteriota bacterium
CAAATTCCAAGGCGTCCACGCCAAGCCCGATTGGCTGGGTCGCAACAATCTTGCCGGTAGCGCCGTCGACGGCGGCGAAGAGGCCACTCCGGCAGCCGATGAAAACACGATTATGTTCGCGGTCCATATCCATGCTGCTGGGCTGGCCGCAGGGCGGCGCCAACTGCCAGGTTTCCATAGCTTTCAAACTCTGGGCATCGAGTTTGTGAAGCTGGCCAGCATCCTGCATGTTCAGGAAGACGTGGCCGCCCTCGTCGGAGGCTAAATGCTCGGTCCTGCCGCCAAGGTTGTCGATGGAGCCCGCGATCTTGCCAGTCCTGGCATTAATTGCAGTGACGCGCTTGCTGCCTCGATCCGCGGTGAAAACGCGCTGGGTTTTCGGGTCATAGATAATCCCGTTGGGGTCGTCTCCCACGCTTGCCTTGTCGAGCACGGCGAGAGTCTTGAGGTCGAACATCGTGACCGAACCAGGGTCAGTGGCGCTGATGAACCCGTGTCCAAATTCCCGTGCGATGGCCACGCCGTGCACGCCCTTCAGATCCGCGATCTTGCCGACGATGGCGCCAGAATCCAGATCGAGTACGACTACTTCGATACCGTGCGGAACGTACAGGCGGCGGGCTTCGCTGTCGGCGGTGATGTAATCCCAGCCGGTGTCGCCGGGTATCGGAATCCGCGCCATCACATGATAGCTGCTCGTTGACGCCGGGGGCGTTGTTCTCTCGCTCTCCGAGAACTTTGTTGTCTCCCGATCGCCAGAGGTCTCTGGTTTGTTCGCCTCGAAGCGGATCAACTTCAGGACCTCAGCCTCACGCGCGAGTTCTGTCTTGCCCTCTGGAAAACCATTCTTGAACAAGACGAATGCCACGATGTCAGCAGTCTGCTGACGGCCCAGGCTTCCCGGGTCGTTTTGCGGCATTGAAACTTTGATCCGTTCCAGCAGATCGTCGACCGAGAGGCCGCTCCAATTCGATTTAAACTCAGCGCTATTCAGGGCTGGCGCGATTTCACCGCCGGTGAGGTCCGCCGCGTGGCAGCGAGCACACCTCTGCGCGTAGAGCGTCTCTCCCCTGCTGGCTTGCTCTTTCGTGTAGACTCCATCCCATACGGACTGTGTCGGCTCGGTTGAGGATGTCGCCGGCGCTTGCGAAGGAAACGGTTGTTTGGCGCCCGCTGACGGAAAAACAACGATAACGGACGCAACAAGGATGAGGGTCAGAATCGCGATTCTTATTTTCATCACAGCGCTTTTTCAGCAGCTCGTGGTGTCTGACCACCACGCGAGAGAGCGTCGGCGCAGCCACGCACGCACTTCCACCCAGCGCCTCGCACGGGCCGCAGTGAACTTGCTTCTAATTCGGTAGGCTGTACGCTATGTACTCGCCTGAATAGGCGCCGCCGCTGACAGCGACCACAATGTATTGCTTGCCATCCAACATGTAGGTCATCGGCGTGCCGCTCTGGATGGCCGGCATCAAAACCGCCCCAACTTGCTGGCCGGTCTTCTTATCATAAGCGCGTAGCATTGCGCCCCGCGGATGCTCCGGCGTCGTCGTGATCTGTGGATCGCCCATTACTACCAGCGTCTTTGTTACCACCAATCCAACCCCGGAAGTGCCGGCCTGTCCCGTCTTCGGAACGTGCAGACCTTTCAATGCCGGATGGTTGCGAATGTTATCCGGTGTGTCGCCGTGCGGCACTTGAAACAGGAGCTGGCCACGATCGAGATCGATAGCCGCCAGGATTCCATACGGTGGTTTGACGATGGGTATCCCTTCGATATTCAGGCCGCCACCGCCCTCATCGGGAGGAGGACCAGCGGCGGCGTCGCCAGCGGGCGAATGCGCTCCGGGCGTTAGGGGTAGGTCTGCTCGGGTACGGTACCCGGAATCGGCGGCACAACAGTCTCCAGGCCCCCAGACTTCGACGATGGGCCGCCCGGCGGTTCCCGAGATGTACCGAATATCTGAGAATCCTGGCGGGCTGGCGATGAGGGATCTCACGCCTGGCGTATTGCCAGCCGGCGCATAGACGATGTGCGTCTCGGGATCGTAGCCGCCGCCGGGCCAGTTCGTGGCGGTGCCGACCGTAATCGCGCCCAGCATGCCCTTGACGTCGCCCAGCATCGGCGGGTTGAACGGTGTATCGGCCCAACGGTACCGCTTGGCTCTCTCGACAGCCTCGGCTCGAAGAGCTGGGGTGAAGTCAATCAGGTCATCGGGCACGTTGAAGAAGTTGCGTGCATAGCGCAGCTTGTCTGGCGGATACGGCTGCGTCGGTGAGGTCTTTTCGCCCGGCACATCGGACTGCGGCACCGGCCGCTCTTCGATCGGCCAAACCGGCTGACCTGTCACGCGATCGAAAACGTAAAGCCAGCCCTGCTTGGTCGGCACCGCCACCGCCTTGATCGCGCGGCCGCCCACGTTGATGTCAGCCAGGATCGGGGCGGTGGATATGTCAAAGTTCCACAGAGGGTGGTGCACGAGCTGGTAGTGCCACTTCCGCTGGCCAGTTTTCAAATCGAGACAGACCACGGTCTCGGCAAACAGATTGTTGCCGGGGCGGTGGCCACCGTAATAGTCCGACGTGGGCGTCTCGACCGGCAGATACACCAGGCCCAGATCTTCGTCCACGGTGATCTGGTTCCAGACGCCAGTGTTGCCGTTGTCGGCCCAGGATTTCTTTTCCCAAGTGTCGTTGCCGAACTCACCCGGCCCTGGGATGTCGTTGAACTGCCAAATCTTTTTCCCTGTCCGCACATCAAACGCGCGAACCAAGCCTTTGGTGTTGTTATGGCTTTCCACGGTCGCGCCTTCTCTCATCGAGGAACCCACGATCACCATGTCTCGAGCCACCGTCGGCGTGGAATGGACGCCGATCTCGCCAGTTTCCAAATCGATCTGTTGGTTCATTCCTTTCACAACACCAACCTTCAGGTCGACCATTCCGTGCGTGCCAAATGAGTCGATCAGTGCGCCGTTCTTGGCATTCAGCTCCAGGAGGCGATAGCCCGTCGTGATATAGATGACGCGATCGTCGCCTTTGCCGTCGGTCCAATACGACACACCGCGTCCGGACAATTGGCGCGGGGCAGCCGCGGCGCGCTTGCCTTCACGCAGGCTGTGCGACCAGATCAGCTCGCCTGTTTTTGCGTCGAGCGCAATCACCGACCGCCGCGTGCCAGCGGTCGTATAGATGACGCCCTTCACCATCAGAGGCGTCCCCTCCAATTTATATTCGGGAAACGGTCCGAAATTGTCGGTCTTGAAGCGCCAGGCGACTTCCAGCTTGTTGAAGTTAGACGCATTGATCTGATCGAGCGGCGAGTACCTGGTCCCTTTGACGTCGCCCATGTTGCCCGGCCATTCGCCGTTCTGCGTCGAAGGCTGCCCTTGACGCGAAAACTGTTCTGGCGTGGGCATTCCGACAAACACCTGCCCCGCGACCCGGGGTGCGACCCACATTCCCGCAAAAATGACAACGAGCGCCGAGACGGATCGGAATAGTGTCCGCAGCAAGTTCTTGACTCCTTTCCAGGCTTCAGGCGACGGATTATAGCACCAAGGGCCGGGGCCTTATTGCCCGGGCGGCGTTGATGAAAGCGCGCTGGTTCACGTGGCTCGCCGAAATTCAAAACGCTACTTAAATCTTACGCTACCCGCGATCAATGAGCCGTGGTGGACCGAACAACACATACGTAAGCAATGTTATCCACGAGCCCGGCGGGTGTCGGCGTTGCTCTCTCGGCCCGCAACTGTGGCAAACCTGTTCAGAGGGGTTCCAGGCCCTTGGCTTTAAAGGTTGCCACCACTTTTGGCCCGGCAAGAAAATGAATCAGCGCCTTGGCGACCTCCGCATTCTTCGCCGAAGCGCTGGCGGCCGCAGCAAAGCGGATATCGTAGCGGAACTCCCCCGGGAGCGGACCGAGAATTTCAACTCCATGAATCGGCACTATTTCACTGAACAACGTGATTACCAGCGCCGCTTTGCCTGCTGCGACGCTCTCCGTAGCCGGTCCGGACCCCTGCGCCAAGATAATTTTGGGCTTGACATCCGCAGCGATGCCCATGCGTTCAAACATTTTCTCGATATATCCTCTGCTTGCTCCATCCTCCGGATAGGTAATCGATTTGGCCTCCCGCAGCGTGCGTTTTAGCGCCTCCGGTGTGTGGATGTCGGGCTTGGCCGCACCCGCGCGGATTCCAATACCCAGTTCAGAGCGAACCAACTCGGCGTGCGTGCCTGCCGCGATCTTTCCCTCTTTAATCAAGTCATCGATGGCT
>QHYR01000284.1 GCA_003223315.1 Acidobacteriota bacterium
ATTCGCGGTAAGAACATAGAGCTGCCACAACGATTCCGCTTTCCAGGGCGTCAGCGCCTCAGGGTTCACTGCGCGGATATCCGCGTAGGTGAAAAGACAAAGCAGCTTCAATCGTTCCGGAGAGCCGACCTGTTCGGCAAAAACGCGGATGGTTCCGGGATCAAAAATATCCCGCCGCAAGAGGCTGGCGGACATGGCCAGATGGTCACGAATGAGAAACCGCACGGTATCCGCCTGCTCCTGCTTCAGATCCAGGCGCGCGAATACTTTCTCAATCGCCTCCAGGCTGCCGGCCACGTGATCTTCGCAAGACATTCCCTTCCCCACATCATGAAACAGCAGCGAAAGGAACAGAAGCTCCGGTTCCTCCAGTTCTGAAAAAAGATTGGCGAACGGGCGCTCCCAATTTTTCTCTGGCTCGCGCAGGCGGTGAATATTTTCGATGGCCATGAAGGAGTGTGCATCCACGGTGTAATGATGGTAGTAATCGCGCACCACCAGCGAATCGATGGCGCCAAACTCCGGAAACAAGCGCACCAGCAATCCCGAGCTATGCATGGCGCGCAGCGCTTCGGCGGCGTGGGCAGCCAGCAGAATTTCGCGAATGTTGCTCCACAATGCGGGGACAGTCGCTCCCGAATCGAAGATGCCGGGCAGCGCCTCGCGGATTTGGTCCTCGGCATCCCGGCTGAGCTTGTCTCCGTGCTCGGCAACGTATCGGAAGACGTCCAAGAGACGCTGCGGCTCACGAAGTCCTGCCGGCTCGACCACGTCGAGACGCGCGCCCGCCCCGGAGAACCCGGAATGCGACTCGCGCGATTTTCGTCCCAGTTTGTTGCGAAGCGTTGCCGGCGCGGGAAGTGTTTCATCGAGCAGTTGCCCGCATAACGCGTACACCGCGCGCGCGTGACGGAAATAGATGCGCATCCAATCCGCGGGATCGAGGGCGCGGCCGTTTTCCACTCCAATCCCCCGCGCTGCCGCCGCGGCCTGGAGTTCGTAAGAAAGGGCATTATCGTCGCGCCCCTGTCGGTAGTGCAGGAAACAACGGGCCGCGGCAAGGAAATCGAAGGCCGCTTCTATGTCCCGGCGGGCCTTGGCGGGCCAAATATCTTCGGGAGTTGCCCACGTTCGTTCTCTTTGCATCTTGGAAATCAGTCCCACCCACCACGCCACGTGGTAATCGCGCAAACCGCCGGGCGAATTCTTGAGATTCGGCTCCAGATGAAAGATCGTGTCGCCCTCTTTTTTGTGCCTTTGCCGTGTCAGTTCGGAAAGGTCGGTAAGCAAATCGGACAACGCTGCGTCGATCATTCGGGGAAGGGCCGTATTGCGCAGCCGTTCAAAGACCTCGCGATCGCCCCCAAGATAGCGGCTATCGAGTACGGAAATATTGAACTCCGGATTGTCCCGCTGAAATTTTTCGCACTCGCCGAGAAAACGATGCGCAGGGCTGACGCGAAGCCGCAGGTCCCATAGCGCTCTGCTGATCGCCTGGGCCCCTTCGCGATAGCGGCTCTGGGCGCTGGCATCCTCCCACAGGAACATCAGATCGACATCCGAGTGGGGAAATAGTTCCCGGCGGCCATAGCCTCCGAGCGCCACCAGGCAGAGCTTTTTCAGGTCGCTGGGCTCCGGGGCGAGAAATTCGCGGCTGAGGTCCAGAATGACGCGGTCCAATAACGCTGCGCGGCCCTGAGTGGCCATGCGGCCATTCGAGGACGCGCGGAATTCACGCTCGATCCTGGCGAACTCCTCCGCGTAGAAATCGCGGAGAACGGTAGACGGTGTTGAAGGTATGCCCACTGCTTGGCTCGAATTGTTGGAATGCCGGTCCGGAATCTCTACCTACCCTCGGCTAGTGCCGTTCCAACTTTGCTCCGAATTTCAGCCAGCCAAGAAAAGCGGGGCGTTGTTTGAGATAACGCCCTCCTCGTCCCGATATCAAGTAACGCTCTTGTCGCCGGGCGTCAGTGATCTCAAGCAATTTGACGAAAATAGTTGGAACGGCACTAGAGGGCTCCTTCCCCTCTCTCCTCATCACGGATGCGGATGGCTTCATCCACCTTGGAAAGGAAAATCTTGCCGTCGCCGATTTTGCCGGTCTTGGCTGTTTTCAAAATGGTTTGCACGGCGCCATCGACGAGGTTATAGGGCAGCACCATTTCGATTTTTATTTTTGGAAGCAGGTCCACTTCGTATTCCCGGCCGCGGTAGGTTTCGGTATGGCCCTTCTGCCGCCCGTGGCCGCGCACTTCGGAAACCGTCATGCCCTCGACGCCGATCTGATGCAGGGCTTCCTTCACCGATTCGAAGCGGGAAGGCTGGATGATAGCTTCAATCCGCATCATCGAATTCGCCTCCTAGATCATCCATCATTTGACGTTTCGACCTGCATTCTATCCTCGCGAGGCGCGGCACCATGACTCGAAATCGTATCCTACTTCTGCGTGCTGCGACAGGTCCACGCCCTGCCTTGGTCCTTTTATAAAATCTGTATAAAAGCGGCGTGGAAGCCGCCGATACCGCTTCGGCGCGCCAAAGATAGCGATGCGCCCTTCAATTATCAAGTTGAGTTTTTTTGAAGAAATTTGCGGAAATTGAAAAGAGCCTATTCGGTGGGGAATAAATCCGTCACGGCGCCAAGGCTGCTGCTGGAGACCAAATGGCGATACTTTGCCAGCACGCCCGATGGGTAGCGAGGTTGAGGCGGTTTCCACGCGCTTCGCCTGCGCGCCAGTTCCTCTGACGTTACGTGGAGTTCGAGCCGGCGCGATTTGGCATCAATCGTAATGGTATCGCCGTCGCGCACCAGAGCGATCGCGCCGCCCACAGCCGCTTCCGGAGCGACGTGACCCACCACCAAGCCGTGGGTGCCGCCGGAAAAACGGCCATCGGTAACCAGGCCCACCGAATTGCCTAATCCGGCGCCAATCAGCGCCGAAGTGGGAGCCAGCATCTCCCGCATTCCCGGACCGCCCTTCGGCCCCTCATAACGAACCACGATCACATCGCCGGGCCGTATTTGCTTCGACAGAATGGCCGCGAGGCAGTTCTCTTCGGAATCGAAAACGCGCGCGGGCCCGGTGATTTTTTCGGCTTTGGAAATCTTGGCCACCGCTCCCTCGGCAGCGAGATTGCCCTTCAAAATGACCAGGTGGCCTTCCGGCGCAACGGGTTTTTCCCAGGAATGAATCACGTCCTGGCCCTTGCGTGGCTCGCTCGGAACGGCTTCAAGAGTTTGCGCCACGGTCTTGCCGCTGATGGTGACCGGGTCCCCATGCAGCACGCCGTGCGCCAGCAGAATTTTCATCACTTGCGGGATGCCGCCTGCCGCGTGCAGTTCCGTGGTGACGTACTTGCCCGATGGCTTCAAATCACAAAGCACCGGCACCCGCTTGCGGATGGTTTCAAAATCTTCCAGGACCAAGGGAACGCGCGCGGCCCTGGCAATCGCGAGCAGGTGGAGTACCGCATTCGTCGACCCGCCGATGGACATCACCACGGCGATGGCGTTCTCAAAAGCCTTGCGCGTCATGATGTCTCGGGGCAGCAGTTGCCGGCTGACCGCATTCGCCAGCACTCGCGCGGATTGGGCCGCGCTCTCTTTTTTTTCCTCATCCTCCGCCGCCATCGTGGAGGAGTACGGCAGGCTCATGCCCAAAGCCTCGATCGCCGACGACATCGTATTGGCCGTAAACATCCCCCCGCACGACCCTACTCCCGGGCAGGCGTGCCGCTCGACCTCCAGCAACTCGGACCTGTCGATTCGCCCCGCGCTGAATTCCCCCACCGCCTCGAACGCGCTCACCACGGTAAGATTTCTGCCGTTCAGGTGACCGGGCTTGATCGTCCCGCCATAAACAAAAATTGCAGGGATATTCAGGCGCGCGATGGCCATCATCGCGCCGGGCATGTTTTTATCGCAGCCCCCGATGGCCACCAGGCCATCCACCTCCGCTGCGCCGCAAACCGTTTCGATCGAATCCGCGATCACCTCGCGCGATACCAGCGAATACTTCATTCCCTCGGTGCCCATGGAGATGCCGTCGCTGACCGTTATGGTTCCGAAGATCTGCGGCATGGTCTGCGCTTCGCGAAGCGATTCCACGGCGCGTTCGGCCAAATCATTGAGCCCGGCGTTGCAGGGCGTGATGGTGCTGTAACCATTGGCCACGGCGATGATCGGCTTGTCGAAATCGCCGTCGCCGAAGCCCACGGCGCGCAGCATGGCGCGGTTGGGCGTCCGTTCAATGCCTTCCGTAACCAGCCGGCTTCTTCGATTGAGATGCGTTGCAGTGTCAGTCATTGCTGCCTGAGAGTTGATCGCTCCGAATCAGAGAAAAATAAGGATTGTCATTCCGAGACCGCTGTTGGGCGCGCAGTTTGCGCCCGAATGCTTCTAGCAGCGGGCGAGGAATCTCTCTTCGTTCTTGATTAAAAAAATGGAACCCTTACGGCTTCGCGCCCACCGCGGCGTTCGGCGGCTCGGTCGCGACCTTCACCGGATTCAAGAACGGCATCAGCGCGCGCAGCCGTTCGCCAACCTGTTCCACGAGCAAGTGCTGCTCCCGGCGGCGCATTTCCATGAATCGCTTGCGGCCGGTTTCGTTTTCCGCGATCCACTCGCGCGCCATTTCGCCGTTCTGAATCCTGCGCAGCAATTCCTTCATCGTGCGGCGGGTTTCAGCGTTGACGATCTGCGGGCCGGCAATATAGTCGCCCCATTCGGCGGTATCGCTGATGGAATAGCGCATGTAATTGAGCCCGCCCTGATAGATCAAATCCACGATCAGCTTCATTTCGTGCACGCACTCGAAATAGGCGGCTTCCGGCTGATAGCCCGCCTCCACCAGCGTATCGAATCCCGCT
>QHYR01000285.1 GCA_003223315.1 Acidobacteriota bacterium
CACAAAGCGATGGCCGCCGACGGCGTAATTGTGGCGGGCGATAATCTCATTGGCCTGCCTATCGGTGATGCCTCGATCCACGGCGGCAACAAGCTCTGCATTCGAGTAACCTGCATCCCGCAATTCGGCAAGACGCGCGCCGCCGACCACGGCTTGGCCTTTCGCACGATGCCGCGCGACGTCAAGGACAACGTCGTCGGATATGCCCGCCAGCCGCATGGCCGCCGCCTCACCTGCAAATGGCGTCAATTGACCCAGGCGGACAAGCTCTATAACGGAGCTTTCTCTCATTCCGGCGCCAAGAAGCCCCGCAATGACGTCGCCTTCCGCGAAGACGCTATGGCGCGAGCGCGCCATGCGGATCAGTTCGACGCAACCCTCTTCGCTCATTCCGCCCCGGCCTGCGATCAAAAGCTGCTGCACCTCGTCATCGTTGATCTGATATTGGTGAAGCCGCTCGATGCTATTGGGATGCATGCCGGCGGCGTCGAGCGGGGTCATATTGGTTGGGCGGAGTTTGCTGCAGCCGGCCAATAAAATCAGCGACGCGGCCAACACCAGTGCCGCTGGAACGCGCCGCAGACGAACCGTTGCCCCACGCCGTGCCGTATCCATAGACTCATTTTAAAGCTGGGCGGAGCGGCCGGTGCAGTCTTGTGTCTCGAGAATCAACGCAACCGGCCTAAAGAACAGCGATGCTAATGAACTGTCCGGAAGGGTAATCGCTAGACCTGATAGACGCGCTCGATACCGAAGACGCCTGAAATTCGCTTCATGCTTTTCAGTATGCGCTCCAACTGATTGCGATCGGTGATGTCCACGGTGGCCTCGACGCGCGCTTGCAAATTGTCCGGCCGGCTATCGAGCACCTGAATATTGGCGCCCACGCCGCTGATGACGCTGGTGATGTCCGCGAGCAGGCCGGGACGATCTTTGCCATATACCACCAGCGTGACCGGGTAAGTTCCCTGGCCCGCATCGCTCCATTGCACGTTGATGCGGCGCTCGGATTGATAGAGCAGCTTCTGCACGTTGGGGCAAGAGGTGTTATGCACCGCCACTCCACGGCCGCGCGTGACGTACCCCACAATGGGATCACCCGGAATCGGATTACAGCACTTCGCGCGATACACCATGAGATTGTCGTGGCCAAGAACCAGAATGGAGGGATCTCGGATGCCCAGCATCCGCTTTACTGACGTTACGATCTTGGTCGCGTCTGGCGTCTCGCCCTGCGGCTTTTCCTCCATGGATTGGCCGGTAAGCTGCGCCAAGACTTGTCGAGCGGAATACTTTCCATATCCCACAGCCGCATAGAGGTCTTCCACCTTCGGGTGACCATAAGCAGAGGCCACGCGGAGCAACTCCTCCTCGGAGATTTTTTTCAGGCTCAATCCCGCTTGCCGCGCTTCCCGTTCGATCAGCCGCCGTCCCACTTCCTTGGCTTGCTTGCGTTCATTGAGGTTGATCCATTGCCGGATTTTGGATCTCGCGCGTGAGGTACGCACAAAGCTGAGCCAATCCCGGCTCGGACCATGACCCTTCTGGGTTGCGATCTCCACTACGTCTCCGTTGGAGAGCGGATGGCGCAACGGTACCATCTGCCCATTCACTTTCGCTCCCATACATTGGTGGCCAACGTCAGTGTGAATGCTGTAGGCAAAGTCTACCGGAGTGGCTCCGCGGGGCAGCGTCAGCACTTTGCCCTTCGGCGTAAAGATGTAAACCTCCTCTGGATAGAGATCCACCTTGAGCGTGGAAAGAAATTCCGCGGGTTCGCGCATCTCGCGAGCCCATTCGATCAGCTGTCGCATCCACACCACGCGTTGATCGTCTTCCGAAACATTCGTGCCATCCTTGTACCGCCAGTGCGCGGCCACGCCTTGCTCCGCGATGCGGTGCATCTGACGGGTGCGGATTTGCACTTCAAACGGCTGTCCTCCATGAATGACCGTCGTATGTAACGACTGGTAGAGGTTCGGGCGGGGCATCGCGATATAATCCTTGAATCGTCCTGGCACCGGCCTCCAAATCTGGTGGACCACCCCGAGAGCGGCATAGCAGTTGCGCACGGAATCGGTGATGATGCGGACAGCCAGCAGATCGTAAACTTGTTCCAAACTCCCTTTTTGGCGCTGAACTTTTTGATGAATCGAGTACAGGCGTTTGACGCGTCCCTCCAGATCGGCGGTGACGCCATTCTCGGCCAGGTGCTTGTGAATCGCCTCCTGAAGCTCGGCGAGGAATTTTTCAAACTCCTTGCTGCGCTCAGAAACGACCTTTTGCAGTTCGGCGTACGCCGAAGGCTCCAGATAGGCGAAGGCCAGATCTTCGAGGTCGCCGCGCATCGCACCCATGCCTAGCCGATGGGCAATCGGCGCATAGATATCGAGCGTCTCCCGGGCAATCCGCTCCTGTTTCTCCGGCGGCAGATAACCCAAAGTGCGCATGTTGTGCAGCCGGTCAGCCAGCTTGACGAGTACCACGCGCACGTCCGTGACCATGGCCAGCAGCATCTTGCGGACGCTCTCCACCTGGCGCACTTCCGGCGACACCAAGTCCAGCCGGCTGATCTTGGTCACCCCTTCCACTAGGCGCGCCGTGTCGGGACCGAATTTAGCCGCAATTTCGGAGAGCGAAATGCGCGCATCTTCGACGACGTCGTGCAAAAGCGCGGCACACAGCGTCGTCATATCGAGCCGCAGTTCGGCAAGAATATGTGCCACTTCCAAGGGGTGTGAGAGGTAGGGCTCCCCGGACTCGCGCACTTGCGCCTGATGCTTCTCCGCAGCGAAAGCAAAAGCGCGTTGCAACGGAGCGAGGTCCTCGCCGGGGCGATTTTGGCGCACCTGTTCGGCCAATTCGGCAAAGCGCGCCTGGAGGCCGCGTTCGGCTAAGACGGCCTTGCTGGCGGCCACAAGTCGAGGCAGGCGGCCGGATCTATCGGCTGTAGCCATGAAAGGCTATTTTAGGGCCTTCCGGCGAAGCGCGCTACTCCAGGCTGCGGGGCGACTGCTAGATTGGCAGGGCTAAAAAGAAAAGGGTGTCCGCGACAACTTTGGACGCCCTTCAAGTCACTGTGGCTAAACCGGTTAGGTTAGGACTTCGACTCTTTCTCAGCGATTTTTTGCTTGATTTCCTTCACCTTATCGAGCAAATCGTCGGCCTGCTTTTCGAGCGAAGCGCGGGCGGCATTATCCGACATATCGGCCTTCTGGCGCAGCAGCAGGCTTTGGTAAGCGATGGCGTCAGCATAGTCCGGACGCAGTTCCGTGGCCTTCTGCAGCATCTTCAAGCCTTCATCCACAAGATCGCCGTACTGCTGAGTGAATTGCTGGCGCACCTTATCCGGCAGGGGGTCGGCCTCCTTGGCCTGCTTTTTCGGATTCTGAAGGTTGTAGGCCTGGCGCCCCTCGGCGTTGCCGCGATAGGAGAGCGTCCAATCGATAACCCCGACCCAGTAATACGGTTCCGGATCGTCGGGCTTCAGCTCCATGTGCTTCTGGTGGTACTTTTTCGATTCCTGATATTTGTCGGGGTCAAATGGCGTACCGGCCATGTTGTACACGATCGAACCAATGCCATCCAAAGCAGACAAGTTCCCTGGGTCAACTGAAAGCACATCCTGAAATTCACTCACTGCCTGCTGGCCCACGCGTACGTTCTCGTCCGAGGGAGCGCCGGGGATATACTCCGTGGCATAGGCAGTCGCCAGGTACAGACGCGCGTTCAGCAGAGTCGGGTCAAGGTCCTTGGCCTGCTTGAAGTCCTCGATGCTGGCATCGTATTGCCCGTTCTTGAAGGCTGCTACGCCTTTATTCAGGAGATCGCGAGCCTTCAGTTTGTTACACCCAGCGGCGCCAAATAGCGTGACCACCACCGCAACCAAACCAAACACTCTTGCGGCCGTGCTGTGACTGCGGATCATCCGTTGTGCGTTCATGACAAAGCTTCCATCCTGCTCTTTCTGAGATTCTCTCCGCAGAATGAGGGCTTCGCCCTCACTCTCCGCGGCCAGCGGGAACTCTCCAATTTTATTGGCCGGCTTCCAGCTTCGCCGTGATCAGACCCACCTTGTCGATACCGGAGTTGCGCATGACGTCAATCGCTCGCGCCACCTGCGCGAAAACGACCTTGTCATCGCCTTTCACGAACGCCACTTTTTCAGCTCGCAGCTTGAAAATATCGTTTAGGCGAGGTCCCAGGCTGTCCCAGTCGGCATTATCTTCATTGATTTTCAATTGATTGTTATCGAGGACCTGGACGACGATGGTCTTCGCCTCGATATCTGGCTTGTTTTGCTGATTCGGCGCCGGCTGGGGCACCAGAGCTTCCAACCCCTTGGGCGTCAGCGGCGTGATCACCATAAAAATGATCAGCAAGACCAAAAGAATGTCGATCAAAGGAACCACGTTCATTGAGGCGATCGCGCCTTTTTTCGAGCCGACTTCCATTCCCATGTCCGTTCTCCCTGAGCTGCTGCGCTTCCGTTTCCTAAACTCGTTCTTTTCGCGTCAGCCGGCTTAATCGCCGGCGGGCCGTACCGGCGGCGGTGGCGGCGTGCGGCCCTGTTCAGCCTTTTCCGTCAGCAAGCCGACGTTATCCACGCCAGCCGAACGAACCTCATCCACGAGTTTTACGACATCGCCGTACTTGGCGCGGCCGTCGCTCTTGATGAAGACCGTTTTGTCCACGCGGTTGGAAATGCGGTCCCGCACCAGCGAAGCGATCTGATCGAGGGGCGTTTTCTGGTTGCCCAGGTAAATAACCCCGTCGCGGGATATGCCGACGATAATCGCATCATCGCGGTCCGCGTTGGGCATGTCCACCGGGTTTGTGACTTTTGCCATGTCGACCGTCATGCCCTTCTGCAACATGGGCGTGACCACCATGAAAATAATCAGCAACACCAGCATGATGTCGGCCATGGGAATAACATTCGGGGCCGCCATTACCGGAGCTGCTTGAACCTTGAAATGCGCCATGGCTTACTTCTTTCCGCTTCGCCGGGTGATGAAGTAGTTGATCAACTCCATCGAGGAATTGTCCATCTCCACGTCGAATGCTTCCACTTTGT
>QHYR01000084.1:0-39020 GCA_003223315.1 Acidobacteriota bacterium
CCCAAAGTTATGTACCAGCAGCGCGCGCAAGTTCAAATCCTTGCGGCCGCGCATCAGGCCCAATGTGATCGCGCCATTGATGACCAGCGCAAAGAGCGATAGCCCGATCATCCACTGTTCATGCACCGGGACGGGATGCCGAAAACGGTCGAAAGCCTCCCAGAAGAGGGCCAGCGCTACCAGCAGCAGCAAGATGGAATTTGTGAACGCCGCGAGAATCCCCGCGCGGCGATAACCGAAGGTCCTCTCCGGATCCGCGGGACGCTCCGCCCAGTGCGCCGCGATCCAGCAGATCAGGATCGTGGGCACATCAGAGAGATTATGGACCGCGTCGCTCACCAGGGCGATGGAATGGCCCAGGTAACCGCCCAAGAATTCCGCCCCTACCAATACGAGCGTGGCGAGCAGAGCCGCAGAAAGGAATCCGCGGGCCGGCTTTCCGTGTGCATGGGCATCGCCGCGGTGGTGCACGTGCATGGAAACCATTCTACTTCACACGTCCGGGGTGTGAAGGAAATGCGTCATGGCAGCGTGCGAATGCCGGGACGGCGTGCCGATTTGGGTCATCACGTTCTAAGCAACCGCCGCCCGAAAGCCCTTTGACTTCCCCGCAAACCGGCGCCTAGTATTCCTTTAACTTGGTGTGTACGAAGGATTTCCGGCCAAGCCGTGGCGTAATCAGAATCGAGCGGCGCGATCCCAAGCAATCCTGTCTGTGATTATGGCAAAGGTGGCCAAACTCAGCTTCTGGGGCGTGCGTGGGTCGACTCCGACAGTGGACCGAGCCATGCTGCGCTACGGCGGAAACACGCCTTGTCTCGAGTTAATTACGCCCGACGGCGGGCGGTTGATCCTGGATTGCGGCACCGGCTTGCGAATTCTCGGCAATCGCTTGGCCGCGGCAGCGGAAGCGGACAAAGCGATCGAGGCGCAAATCCTTGTGACCCATTACCATTGGGATCACATACAGGGCGTTCCCTTCTTCGCGCCCTTATATCCACCACAAAATAAATTTCACTTTTATAGCTTTCGATCGGAATTTCTCGGACGCGACAGCCTGAAGCGCGTCTTTGAAGCGCAGATGGCCCATCCTTACTTCCCGGTGGACCTTCATGCCATGTCGGCGGCCCGCAAATTCACCGACGTCGCCGGCGGGGACTGTTTTTCGATCGGAGATAATCAGGTGAGCACCTGCTGGCTGAACCACCCGCAGGGCTGCTTAGCCTATCGCATCGAAACATCAGTCGGCACGATCGTCTACGCCACCGACAATGAGCCCGGAAATCTGGAATACGACCGCAACTTGCAGCGCTTCGCCGAAGGTGCGGATATCTTCGTGAACGACGCCCAGTACACCCCGGAGCAACTGGAGCATCATCGCGGATGGGGCCATTCGAGTTGGCGCGAAGGGGTGCGCATTGCCGAGGCCGCCAGCGTGCGCAATCTGGTTCTTTTTCATCATGACCCGGACTCCTCGGATAAGACCATAGATGGCATCCTGCGCGATGCGCGCGCAGAATTCGAGAATACCTGGGCTGCTGCCGAAGGCATGGTCATGACCCTCGGGGAAGACCGGACCGACGTGGTGATCCCCGCTGCGCGAAATAGCTTGCGACGCGAGGCGCATTTCCGAGCCCGGGTGATGGGCTTCACCGAAGAAGGAAGAGCTTTCCAAGAGGACACCGTGATCCGCGATCTCAGTCTGCATGGTGCGCTGATCTATCTCGACCACAGCCCCAAACTGCAATCGGAATTGCACGTCATGTTGGAAAATCCCGGGGATGGCGATGCCAAGCGGCTGGCGCTGCGCGGATACGTAGTGCGCATCGAGCCGGGACCTGAGAAGGACCAGGTCGGCGTGGGCATTGTCTTCACCGAGTAGATGGCGCAAACTCGTCTGCACCATCCATGGAACCCAAGCGAAACATCTCCACGCGCACGCTCATCGCAGGCTTGATCAACCAGGCGCCGCTCGCGCTCAAAAATTTTCGCCTCTATTTCACCAACCTCTATCGGCGCAAAATCCGGCGCACCAATATCGTCGCGCCCTACGCGCTCATTTTTTATGCCACCCACAAATGCAATCTGGCCTGCAGTTACTGCACTCAGAAAGAGCCGGACGTCTTTAGCGAAGAGTTAACCACGACTGAAACGCTGCGCCTTCTGCGCGTGATTCGGCGCGAAACCGACTCCATTGTGTTCACCGGGGGCGAACCTACTCTGCGCCCCGATATCGAGGAACTGATCTCCGCCGCCCGCCGGCGCCTGCGTTTCCGCTCGGTTATGCTCATCACCAACGGAACTCTGCTCGACCGCCGCTCCAGCCTTTTCGAAAATCTGACCGGCCTGGTGATCAGCCTCGACGCGCTAACCATGGATCCGACGAATCCGTTGTCCAAGCCCGCTGCCTTACCGAAGGTGATGGAGAATATCGCGCTGGCCAAATCGCGCATGCCTCATCCGCGAACCATCACCATCAGCACGGTGATCGAGGAATGGAACATCGGTGAAATCGAGCGCATTCTGGACTGGGCCGGCGAGCAAGGCTTCGTATTTGCGACGCAAAGCGCGCTGAAAGAAAAGCTGCCCAATCTTCGCTTGATCGAAAACCCGCGCTACCTCGAGCTGGTGCGAAAAATCGTGGATCGGCGCAAGCAGAATCTTCAGCCCATCAACGGGACGCCGCGCATCATCGAGACGCTTCTGCGCTTCGGCGATTTCCAGTGCTTCCCGACCATGTTTCCGCGAGTCTACCCCAATGGCGACGTCTTTTACCCCTGCGAGCCGCTCCGGAAGATCGGAGGTAATCTCTTACGCGAAGGTTCGCTGGCCAAAGTTTTCGCCAGGGGAAAAAGACTTTATGGCGAGATTCCCGAATGCCACGGAATCTGCCATTTATTCGGAAATGTGATTTCGCATTACTATACAAACGATTTCTGGCGCCTGGCAGGCGAATACATACGCTGAGGCGATTCCCCGAGCGGGTTCCCCGGTACCGATTTTTAACTTCTATCGTCACCGCAGACCGGCATCGACTCCCTCCGGCGGCGACTAAGGATGCGCAGAAAGACTTACACCGTAAGATGCGGTGGCTGGATTGTAAAGCGGTTCGATGCGCACCGATTTTGCCTTCGGTTCGTAGAAGGCAGAGTGGTGGTGGTAAACGTATCCGCCAATGCTATAGCCGATCACCGAACCTACCAAGGCATCGGATGGAAAATGGTTGTCTCCTGTGACTCTGGCGATGGCCACGCCCGTCGCCAAACCGTAGAGTGCAACATGCAACCAAGGATGGCCCGGCGTCTCCTCAACCATCACACGTGCAAAGGCCCAGGTGGCGGCCGCATGGCCTGAGGGAAAGGAGCCGCTGAAAGTATAGACGTCGCTGTCATCCGGCCAGAATTTTCCTGTGCCGGGAGCCACATAGGGGCGCTGGCGGTTGGTCGCAAGTTTGAGCGCCTCCACGACCAGGCTGGCGTCGGCTATGCTTTCGAGCGCAAGCATGCCGGTCTCGCGCGGTCCTTCCTTGTGATCCAATTTTCCAATCAAGTAGGTGAGGCCGGCAGCGGGGACCAGGACGTAGCCGGAGCCGAGGTGCGTAAAATCATTGCTAACGCGAATTCGCGTGGGAGATGGTCCGAGCGCGTTCATGGCCCGCACATCGTAAACAAATGCCAGCGTCGTCGCCGTCGCAAAAGGGACAAGCCAAAGCAGTTTCCGCCCGCGGAGCCTGGCCGGTGCGGTCCAGATTCCTGCTTGATCGCGGAACACGTCGCCGAAGCACCTCAGTGGAGCAGACGCTAAATCGCAGGTACTGCCGGCACTTTGAGTCGCAGTGGGGCCGGCAGCCTGAGCGGCAGTGGGGCCGGTATTCCCCGGCGCCTGGGTGTCCGGGGCCGGAGGCGAGGAGGAAGTCTGCGGCACAGCGATGGGGGAGATGGATCCACTATCTACGAAGGACGACGCATCGAATGAAGCCTGTGCCCGGGTAGACGGAGAGAGAGCAAGCAGAAGCGTGGCGACTAATATCGGCTGAATCGCAAGACCCAAAAGTTGATAGGCCCTTTTCACATTCGATTCTCGTGGCGTCAGCGCATCACGCCACTATCCCAGCCACCAGGCCACCATGCATGGACGCAACTTTGCAAGATAGAAAAGATAGAAATGATCACCACGCTATGATGCGCATCCGGCTTCCGGCGTCGCCAACTGCATTAGCGCATGACCGGCAATTCGCGATAGAGGCGGCTACGCACCGTGGCATCGGCCACACGTGCCAGGTGCTCCGCGAATCCGCCTTCGTAGATAAATTCCGCTGTCGTCTCTTCGCAATCCACACGAAAGCTCCAGTCCATGCCAGCGGGCTCCACAGATACAGTCCGAACTTGCTGCAGCGGTATTTCGACTAAAACTTGGAGGCTAGCGTCTATCACCCATAGCCGCTCAGCGCCGATGAAGAGTTTCGCCCGGTGTCGGCTTCCGGCGCCATCGGTGTAGTAGCCGCCATCGACCGCGATCAATGCCCCCAGTTCGCGGGCCCGCGCGTCGATGGAAAATGCGGGGCGTTCTGGCGTCAAAAGGATCGCAAGCAGCAGCATCAGAGCCCCCAGCACGAGCAGCATGGACGAATGCGGCCGCACCGCTCCAAAGGCGAGTACTATCACGCCCGCGAACGCCATAAGAATGCGGACAAAATTCCACAACTTCCTTCGGCGCCGCAATCGGATCACCTTCGGAATGACCAGAACCAACCCGAAAATGACCCAGAGCCCGCCGCGGCGCAACCCCGCCGCTCCTCTGCGCAATGGCGAAATTTTGGAATGTTCCATCGAACGACCGACCCATCTTCAATTGGGCTTCGCCGTATGTCAAATCGCCAGAGGCAAAAGCGAGCAAATTCTGTTCTCTTTTGTAACCAACGACCGATTCCAGCCGAAAAAGGGCCCTGCGGCTAAGCTACAATATCGGTGCATCAAAAAGAATGTCATGGCGGAAACGGCAACCTCGTCCGAGCTGCGTCAGGCACGCAATACCGACGACCAAAAACCTCGTATAGGTCTGCGGACAACTGTCCGGGCATTGCGCCATCGAAATTTTCAGCTCTTCTTTGGCGGCCAGCTAATTTCCCTCGTGGGCACCTGGATGCAGAACATTGCCCAGGACTGGCTTGTCTATCGGCTGACGGGCTCGTCGCTGCTGTTGGGAACCGTCGCCTTCGCCAGTCAGATTCCCATTTTCCTGCTGGCGCCGCTGGCCGGCATCGTAGCCGACCGGTGGAACCGCCATCGCATCATCATCGCCACCCAAACGGCGTCCATGGTGCTGGCGCTGACCCTGGCCACGCTGACGCTCAGTGGAGCGATTCGCATCTGGGAGATCATGGTTCTGGCGTCATTGCTGGGCGTGGTGAACGCCTTTGATATTCCCGCTCGACAGGCTTTCCTGATCGAGATGGTGGGGCGCGACGATCTGTTGAACGCCATCGCGCTGAACTCCTCCATGTTCAATAGCGCGCGTATCATCGGACCGGCCATCGCCGGCATCCTGGTGGCGTCGGTTGGGGAAGGCTGGTGTTTTTTCGCCAACGGCATCAGTTACATCGCCGTGATTACCGGGCTACTGCTGATGCGGCTCACCAGGCAGGGTGAACTGCAGAAGCACGGATCTCCCCTGGAGAATCTGGTCGAAGGCTTCCGTTTCGCACGCCATACGGCTCCGGTGCGGGCTCTATTGCTCCTGATCGGATTTGTCAGCCTCGCCGCCATGCCCTATACGGTATTAATGCCGATTTTCGCGGGCCGTATTCTGCATGGCGGAGCGCGCCAGTTGGGAATGCTGATGGGTGCGACCGGCGTCGGCGCGCTGCTCGGCGCTTTGACGCTCGCCTCCAAAACCAACGTCCGCGGGCTCGGGAAGTGGGTGTGGATGGCTGCAACCGGTTTTGGCACGAGCCTTATCCTTTTTACGTTGTCGCGGCACCTCTGGCTCTCGCTGGCACTCCTCATTCCTACCGGATTCGGCATGATGGTTCAGATGGGCGCAACCAACACCCTTTTGCAAGTCATGGTTCCCGACCGCCTGCGCGGGCGCGTAATGTCGCTTTACTCTATGATGTTCATCGGAATGGGTCCCATTGGCGCGCTGCTTGGGGGCGCCCTTGCGGCGAGAATCGGCGCGCCTTGGACGGTGGCTATTGGCGGAGTCACTTGCCTTGCCGGCGGCGCGATTTTCGCGCGGCGCTTGCCGGCCATGCGCGGTGTGGCTCAGCGGTTGATTCTGGCGCAGGGAATGGGCGCCGGCGAGCCTCCGGCATCCTTGCCGATGCCGCGCTCATAATGCCGGAAGCAACTGTCGAGTAACTGCCCCGCGGGCGCAGGTCCAATAGAATCCAACTCAGGGAATCCCACGCGAGGAGCACACCAGACATGCAGATCGGAATGATCGGCCTCGGGAGAATGGGCGGAAACATGAGCCGCCGGCTGCTGCGAGCCAAGCATCAGTGCGTCGCATTCGATAGGCATCCGGAAAATGTGAAGAAATTGTCAGATGAGGGCGCTGCGGGAGCAGCCTCGCTCGAAGAGCTTGTTCAGAAGATAGCGCCGCCTCGCGCGATCTGGATGATGGTGCCGGCGGCAGGCGTGGACGCCACCATCGAACAACTCGCTCCAAAATTGCAGCGAGGCGACATCCTGATCGACGGCGGGAATTCCTATTACATCGACGATATCCGGCGTTCCAAGCAACTGCAGCAGCGCGGAATTCACTACGTGGATGTGGGCACGAGCGGCGGCGTTTGGGGCTCGGAACGCGGTTACTGTCAGATGATCGGGGGTCCTCGGGAGGTCGTCGAGCATCTCGATCCCATCTTCAAGGCGCTTGCTCCTGGGCGGGGAGATGTGCCGCGAACTTCTGGACGAGAGAAAATCGGCGGCACTGCCCCCTCTACAGCCGAGGACGGCTACCTCCATTGCGGCCCTGCAGGGGCCGGGCATTTCGTGAAAATGGTGCATAACGGAATCGAGTACGGACTCATGGCGGCCTACGCGGAAGGAATCAATATTCTGAAGCATGCCAATGTCGGCAAATCCACGAGCCGCAGTGACGCCGAGACCGCCCCGCTGCGCGACCCCGATCACTATCAATACGATTTCAATCTTGCCGATGTCACCGAAGTATGGCGGCGCGGCAGCGTCATTGCGTCCTGGCTTCTGGATCTGACCGCCAGCGCGATGTTAAAAGATCCCCACCTCGCCAGCTTCTCGGGCCGCGTCTCGGATTCCGGCGAAGGGCGATGGACCATTCTGGCGGCAGTCGAAGAAGGCGCTCCGGCGCCGGTCTTGAGCGCGGCTCTTTATGAGCGATTTACTTCGCGGGGCGAGAGCGATTTCGCCAATAAACTGCTCTCGGCCATGCGCCTTGAATTTGGCGGCCATCTGGAAACGCGGTGAGAACATACCCGAGCTTGTCGTCCGCTTTCCGAACGGCCCTGGTCTTCTAGTGCATCAAAAAATAGAAAGCTCTCACCCGCGAGGCAAAGGAGAGTCCGTAATGAGCGCGACCCTGACGGCCGGTATTTCGGAGCAGCGCCGTTTGCCCAAAACCGTGGCGCTCTCAGACGCATTGGTTTTTTTTGGCGCAACCGGCGATCTCGCTTATAAGCAAATTTTCCCCTCGCTCCAGCAGATGATCCGGCGCGGCAGTCTCAACGTGCCGGTTATCGGCGTCGCCAAAGCGGGGTGGTCGCTCGACCAGCTTCGGCAACGGGCGCACGAGAGTCTTGAGAAGCACGGCGGCATAGATCAGGCCGCCTTTTCCAAATTGATGGAATTGCTGAATTATATCGATGGTGACTACCAGGATCCGAATACCTTCAAGAGGCTTCGCGACGTGCTGGGCAAGGCGCAGCTTCCCACTCATTATCTGGCCATTCCTCCCAGCCTCTTCGCCACCGTTATCGAAGGCCTCCACGCTTCCGGATGCGCCAAGAATGCCCGCGTGATCCTGGAAAAGCCCTTCGGCCGCGATCTCGCTTCGGCTCAAGAACTCGACGCCACCCTGCACTCCGTTTTTCCCGAATCTTCGATTTTTCGGATTGACCATTATCTGGGCAAAGAAGAAGTCGAGAATCTGCTCTTCTTCCGTTTTGCAAACACGTTTCTGGAGCCCATCTGGAACCGCAATTACGTGGAATGTGTGCAGATCACCATGGCGGAATCTTTCGGCGTCGCGGGCCGGGGCAAATTTTACGAGGAAGCCGGCGCAATTCGCGATGTGGTGCAGAACCATCTCTTGCAAGTAGTGGGATTTCTCACCATGGAACCGCCCACCAGCATGTATGCCGAATCGCTGCGCGATGAACAGGTTCGCGTCCTTCGCACCATCCCTCCTATTCAGCCGGCAAACGTGGTGCGCGGGCAGTTTGAGGGATATCGAAAAGTTCGCGACGTGGCTCCGAATTCCAAAGTGGAGACTTTCGTCGCCTTGCGTCTTGAAGTGGACTCCTGGCGCTGGGACGGCGTCCCGTTCATACTGCGCACCGGCAAATGCCTGGCCGTAACCGCGACGGAAGTGCTCGTCAAGCTCAAGCAGCCTCCTCTTCGGCGCGTCCCGAATCAGAACAACTACTTCCGCTTTCGGCTGGGCCCCGATCTCTCCATAAATCTGGGCGCGCAAATCAAGCGTCCCGGCCCCGAGATGGTTTCCATGCCGGTCGAACTCTCGGCCGTGCATCTTGATCTCAGCGGAGAACTCCTGCCCTACGAGCGCCTGCTCACCGACGCCATGCGCGGCGATCCGCTTCTCTTCGTGCGCCAGGATGCGGTCGAAGCGGCCTGGGGCATCGTCGATCCCATCCTCGGGCCGGATACCACGCCACTCTATTTTTATCCGCGCGGAAGCTGGGGTCCGCCGGAAGCCGATCGTCTGGCCGCGGACATCGGCGGGTGGCACGACCCCGAGCCTTCCGCGCAGGGCGGCACATCTCACTTTATGTGGCGCTACGATGAGCACGAAGACGCCTCCGCGGATGGCGGTCAGTCCGCCGGCCGTACAGGCTGAAGAGACCGGATTTGTATTCGCCGCCGCCGCATTCGCGGCTCTCGGTGGATTTCTGTTCGGTTACGACACCGGAGTTATCTCCGGCGCGCTGATTTTCATTCGCACCCAATTTGGACTTTCCACCTTCCAGCAGGAACTCGTCGTAAGCGTGGTGTTGGTAGGCGCCGCGGTGGGGGCCTTGAGTGGAGGCCGCTTGGCCGACATTTTCGGCCGCCGCTTCATGCTGTTGATTACGGCGCTGATTTTCGTCGTCGGCGCGATTGTTTGCGCAGCCGCGCCGTCATTGAGCGTCCTGGTGATCGGCCGCCTGATCGTTGGACTGGGTATCGGCCTCGCCAGCAGCACCGTGCCGATCTACATCTCCGAAGTTTCCCCGGCGCAGACGCGCGGCTGGCAGGTGTCGCTTTTTCAACTGGCCATCACCATTGGAATTCTTGCCGCTTATCTGGTCGATTACACTTTTTCAGGCAGCGGAGCCTGGCGCTGGATGCTGGGACTGGCGTTTGTGCCCGGCGCAATCCTCGGGCTCGGGATGATTCGCATGCCGGAAAGCCCGCGCTGGCTTGCCGAACATGGCCAGTCCGATCTTGCGCGCCAGGTATTGGCGCGGATTCGGGGCACAGAGAACATCGAATCGGAATGGCTGGAGATCGAGAAGACACTGGCGGCGGCGGAAGAGCGCGGCCGCTTCTCTGATTTGTTTGGCCCGTCCGTCCGCACCGCGCTGGTGATCGGCATTGGCTTGGCAATTTTTCAGCAGGTCACCGGGATCAATACGGTCATCTATTACGCTCCGCTGATCGTGCGTTCGGCGGGAATTCCCACGGCTTCGGGAGCTATCCTGGCGACGGCGGGCATCGGCCTGGTGAACGTCATCATGACCATCGTGGCCATGTGGCTGATCGACCATGTGGGCCGGCGCCCTCTACTCTTGGTCGGCATCGCTGGGATGATAATCAGCCTGGGTGTCCTGGGATTTGTCTTTCGCATGCCCACCGGAGGCGCGCTGGCGTGGCTGGCTGTAATCACGCTGATGGTTTACGTGGCCTCGTTCGCCATCAGCCTCGGTCCCATTTTCTGGCTTCTGATTGCCGAGATTTATCCGCTGAAGGTCCGAGGCATCGCTGAAGGCTCAGCGGCGGGTGTGAATTGGGCCTTCAATTTTTTGGTGTCGATTACGTTCCTGACGCTGGTCGAGGTCCTGGGGCCGAGCCTGACTTTTTGGGTGTATGCCTTGCTGGCGATCGCGTCCTGGCTATTTTCGTATTATCTGGTACCCGAAACCAAAGGCCGCACTCTCGAAGAGATCGAGCATTCCTTCCGCCACCGCCACGCCGACTGAACCGCTTGATCCCTCCGTCGCTAACGTCTCGACTTCGAGAGTCAGCAGAGTGACGTTCGCGTAATATTGCGATCCTTAGAGAGTTGTCATCCCGAGCGTATCCGGGGTCCCCGGCATGCGCCGCTGTTGCGCATGCTGGGGTGGAGGAGCGAGGGATCTGCTTTCTCCCGGGTGCCGCACCCCGCTTGCCCTGCTCGCCCTGAGCTTCGAAGGGAGTTTGCGAAAGGCGCATTCTGAAGCGTGGGAGGGAAAGCTCGCGCCGCCTGCTACTTCTCGACCACTCCACAGGCGATCCGGTCTCCCGAATTGCCCGCAGGATCTGTCTTGTAATCGTCAGGACCGGCGTGAATCACGAGTGCTGTCCCGCCCGTATGAAACAGCGAATTCGCACCTCCACCCAAAGTCACCATATCCGCAACGATGGTCGCTTTGCCTTTCCCGCTTTTGCCCACGGTGAAATTGGGCAGATCGCCGGCGTGCGGACCTTGGGGATTATCCTTGCCATGCATCTTTCCCATGGGGTTGAAATGTCCGCCCGCGGAAGCGAAGTTGGGACCTTGGCACATGCCCACGTTATGGATATGAATGGCATGCATGCCCGGCGGCAGCTTCATGACACTCACATTGATGCGCACGCCTTTGCCCGTTTGCGTCAGCATTGCGGTGCCAACCTTGTCGCCTTTGCCGTTTACGAAGTTCGCATGCGCCTTTGTAGTCTTCGTCTGCGCGAACGCCGAGGCCGCGCTCAGTAATGCGCCGATCAGCAATATGCTTCGAAATGACATGGCCATATCCTCCGCTGGCTGCTCTCCCCGCTTGTTGCTGCTTAGTTATACCTGCGCACGCCCGCAAAAAGCAATCGGGGGTACGTTCACCGTGAAGTTGGTGTTGGGTTTACTTGCCGCTGCCGCCGTCTTTTTCTTTGAGGGATTGGTATTGCTGCACTTCCTGGTTGTTCGTGCAGTAGTACTCTTCCAGATCTTCGTGGCTGAGCGACCATTGCCGGGGAGCGGAGGTCCACGGCTTCGTCAGAACCTTGGGGTCCTCGATGGTAACCTGATAGACGAGATAGTTTTCGCTCGGACGCGTGAGGCGCTCAATCACGTGTTCCTGATCGCTATGGAACCACCCGACGAAGTTGTTCCAGGTCCGTTCGTCGATGGCAATTACGTCGATCACCAGCGTATCCCCCTCCCAATGGGCGGTGGCGTCTCCATTGAAGGTAGGATCCGGGTCTTTGGCGTGCGGCCGGCCGTCGGTGTGGACCACGCGAAAGTTGTTATTCAGTTCGCTCAGCTGAATCAGTTCGTCGCGGGTTTGCACCAGCTTTGTGGGATAAGGGTTCAACAGGAACATCCCCGGGGTGCCGCGTGGCAGACAATTCACTGAGGCGCGCCCGAGTTCAAAATCCACAGCGGTCATGGACTTAATCTTGGCTGCTGCCCACGGCTGCAACGGCGGCTTTTCCTCCGGCGTCACCTTAGGATCGAATTGGCGTTGCGCCGGCGGGCTGCTCGTATCGTAGCCTCCCGTCGTACCTGGAAACCACACTCCCGAAAGGTCCGGATGGCCGTCGGCAGTACGCGGAGTCGGTCCGCCCTTGGGCAACGGCTGCAATCTGGGTTGAAAAGAATTATCTCCGGAATTCTTTCCCTCTTGGGCGGCAGCAGCCATAGAAACGCACGTTGCCGCCAAAGCTGCCAGCACCACAATAGAACCGGCGCGCCCAACCTTTGTTCGCGCCCTTTCAGTTCTGCCCATGCTCGTAATCGCTTCCGACCCTCACCGTACGGCCGTCGGCCATCTTGAGGGTTTCAGCGGCGGCCCTTTTTGCACTGGCGCTTTTTCCGAGGCAAGCCCTCACGGTGACGACCTTACCCATATTGTCGAGGAAATCTTGTTTCTGGATCCCGCTCCTCTTGAGAAAAGCCACGGATACTGCCTCAAAGCTCCAGGAGCTGACCTGGTTATCGCTATCTTTGAGATCCACATAGAAATAAACGTGCGGATTTTCCCAATCCACTTTCGTAAGCGTACCTGTCATGTCGCTGCACTTCGATGCATCGTACTCAACCGAAAACGTATGATGCGCGAACGCCGGCGCGGCGCCCAGTAATACGCCGATCAGCAATATGTTTCGCAATGACATGGCCGTATCCTCCGCTTCGTGCCGCTCCTGCCTCGGGGACTCGCTGCGTATATTCTGCGCCTGTTGCTGCTCAGTTATACCTGCGCACGCCCGCGAAAAGCAATCGCGCGCCCTCGCACGCCACTCGCCGTACTCAGGGTTGGTTGAGCCGAAAAGCGAACATCACGCGGAAGTTCTCGTTATTCCCTGTCGGAATCAGCCAGGCAATAATCGACACTGGAACACACTACTGCGAGGCGGCCAGCAGGCGTATCCCTGCTCGAATTGCTTCCCTGCCTCTGGTTGTCTTCTCTCGATCAACTCACCGGAGTTGCCGAGCTATAGTTGACCATGCGTATCAACCGATTCGATACCACCGTGCGTAGCTGGTTCCGGTGTTCCCCCGCTGCTTGCCGCTTCGCGGCCGAGCCATAGTGTTTCAGTTCGATGGGATCGACTCGGTCTCCCAGGCCATCCAGGGCCGCATAGTTCGCATAGCTTAAAAGCATCCCCACGTTCCAGTCGCTGGGATTATCTGCGGTTACGTTGTTGAAAAATTGGTACCCGGTGAGAATCCCGGCTTTTTTCTCTTCCTCGAATACGGGGATCAAGTTGGTCATCACATCCTGATCGAAAGCGGGTCGCTGACCCGGGTTGATCTTGTAGAGGAATGTCCGGCTGACGTTCGTCGGAGTGACTTTGACATTGACCGTTTGCGCCGACACCTGGCTTCGGCGTAGAGCAATGAAGCCTGCGAGCGCAACAAACAGCAATACCAGAATCAAAATGCGGTATCTCTTCATGGTTACTCTTTTCTGGGGGGAGCGGAGGCGTTTAGAGGCGCGTTCCCACCGATTTCCGGATTGGAGGCCTACCTGGGAAGGGCCGACTGTTGGGATTACGACTCTGCTTGTACTCCTCGGCCACGCCCCAAGTCAAGCAAGTCTTGCTCGTGCTATACGCCCTCCGGCCAAGGGATACTCAGTGTCGGATCCAGAGCTTCTTCAGGCGGCCTTAGAGGGTATTCGTTCGAAACTGTTTCACGTGAACGGCGTTCGACCATTTCTCTGAGACTTGCGCCTTATAAGGACGCGCGTTCAGTTCGAACGCGCGAATTCGGAGGAATTCGTTCGAATACCATGGCGTAACTAAGCAAGGAATCATTGACATGTTGTGTACTCTATGATAAACTACGCTTGCATTTGTACGGGAGACGCTCTTGTGAGGCCGTCTTGTGATGGTTGACCTCGCTTGCCTCTCCGCCCGGCGTGCTTACTGGACGGCTACCCAGTCCGCGGGGTGGATTTTCGGGCCGCGTGAGGCAGAGCCGACGCTCAGGAAATAGCAGGCGTGGCGAAGATGATCTATGAAATTGTCATCCTAAGCGGATCCGCGTTGGGGATGAGCGAAGGATCTCTCCGGGTACCTTTACGCGTGCTGTAAGAAGAGCAAAATGTGCACTTACAACAACTCCGCAAGTAAGTTCCGTAGAATGAACACTTGCAAAAAAACCAGGGGGAGGGGCTGGCAACCGATGATCCGGTTTGTCGAGCGGCAAAAAGGCGTCTTCGCCGCGAACGTCTACCAACAGGATGAGCTTCGCGGCGTTAAAGAAGTCATCACGCCGTTTTTGCCGCATGGAAAAGTAGCGGCCGCCTTCAGGCGGGCTGCTTGGCTCATCAAAAGCGGCCGGAGGGGTGGAACAAAATCCGGCGCGATTGCTTCATTCGCTATGGGGTCGGGTAAACACAACAGGCCCTGCACCGGTGGAATGCCACAAGCAAGTGGCGCAGAATGAACACTTGCACAAATATGGGGAGGGGGGAGGCCCAGAGCAGTCTTACCGCGCTATAATCAGCGGAGCGAATTCGGAGGCGATTGGCCATGGATCTCTTCGAGGAAGTCTTGCGGCTCAGGCGCGAAGGCAAGCGCGCCGTGATGGCTACCATCGTTCATACCAACGGCTCGATTCCCAGCTTTGAGAGTTCCCGCATGCTGGTGCGCGAGGACGGTTCGATCCTGGGGACGATCGGCGGAGGCTGCGTCGAAGCCGAAGTCTGGGCTGCTGCCAAAGATGTGCTCAAAGCGGAGGCGCCCCGCAAAATGACCTTCAATCTGAATAACGAAGCGAGCTACGACAACGGGCTGATCTGCGGAGGTACCTTAGAAGTCTTCGTCGAGCCCATCCTGCCCCAGCCGGCGCTGTATATTTTCGGCGGCGGGCATGTCTCCATAGCGGTGGCGAACGCGGCGCATACCGCCGGCTTCGCCATTGGCGTGATCGACGATCGCGAGCAATTCGCCAATCGCGATCGCTTTCCCATGGCCCGCGAGATCTACACCAGCTACGAAGACGCCTTCGCCAAATTGCAGCCGAACCCCTCCACCTATGTCCTGATTGTCACGCGCGGGCACCGCGACGACATGCGCGTGCTGGCCTGGGCCGTGAAGACCGAGGCGCGTTATCTCGGCATGATCGGCAGCAAGCGCAAAGTGCTTTCCGTCTACCAGGCGCTCGAGCGCGAGGGCTTCGCGGCCGAACTTTTCGATCGCGTGAACGCCCCGGTGGGACTTGAAATTGGCGCGCTCACGCCCGAAGAGATCGCCATCAGCATCACCGCCGAGCTCATCGCCGTGCGTCGCGGAGCCGCGAACCTCGCGCATAAAGCCCTCGTCAGAAAGGACGATGGAAAACCAGGCCGCAAGCCTGCGGCGCGCCCCGCCGAGGCCAAGGCTGAGGCTAAGGCCGAACCAAAAGCTGCGGCCGAGAGCGTTTCGCGCTGACCGTACTCACGTGGTCGCCGCCGTCATTCTCTCCGCGGGTGAGTCGTCGCGCATGGGCTCGCCGAAGGCGCTCCTTCCGTTCCGTGGCAGCACATTTCTAGGGCACCTGCTCGAAGTCATTCATCAGTCTAAAAAAGACGCCGACGGCGGCAAAGAGATCGGCTGCACGCGTGTAGTCCTCGGCGCTCACACCGAAGAGATCACCGCGAAAATTCCGCTCGATCGCAGCGCGATTGTGCTGAATCCACAGTGGCAGCAAGGCCAACTCTCTTCTATCCAAGAGGCGATCCGCAGTCTTAGGGAAGTGCAAACCGATGGGATTATTCTCTTCCTCGTGGATCACCCGCTGGTCAGCGCCGAATTGGTCAGCCAACTGGTGCGCCAGTTTTACACTTCGGGCCGCTCCATCGTTCTGCCGAAATTCCGCAGCAAGCGCGGCCATCCGGTCATCTTTGCTGCGCGACTTTACGCCGAACTGCTCGCCGCTCCCGCAGAGCAGGGCGCCCGCGCGGTTGTCTGGGCGCATACGGACGAGATCTTGGAGGTACCGACGAATGAGGAAGGGGTCGTGCTGAATCTAAACGATCCGGAGGCGTTGCGCCGCGCGCTCACCTGAGCTCCGGCATCGACTCTTGCCCGGCAGCGGTGGCTTTGATCGTTCTTAGAGTTGCTCGAGGATCTCGTCCAGCGCGTCTTCCGCCAATTGACTGCCATGGCGAGTCGCGGCCGGCAATCCGCCAAGCGCCTGGGAGATTTGCTCAGCAGTAATGCCGCGAATCTCCTCGATTGTCTTGCCGATGATCAGCTCGGTCAGGAGCGAAGCGCTGGCAATTGCCGCCTTGCATCCGCGCGTGCGGAATCGTGCATCGGCAATCCGGCCGTTCTCGATGCGCACCGCCAGGCGCAAGTCGTCGCCGCATACAGGGTTTGTGACGTTCACAGTGTTGGTTGCGTCAAGCAGATCGCCGAAGTTGCGGGGATGCTCGCAGTGTTCGAGCACGACTGCGCTGTACATGATTCGAGTATCCCAGTCTGATCGTCGTCGTGCAACTCGTCGCGCAACTCTGCTGGATACTGCGGGGAGCAACCCTCTTGCGGCGCCAAGCTCCGAGGAGTCAGAGTAAGTTGCGGGCCCGTTCTGGGACTCAAGGGATCAGGGCATTGAAGTATTAATGGGAGGGAGAGAATATGTGCGGCTAGCCGCTGAGACATATTCTTGGCTATGGGCATTCCGCTGTGCCTGGCTGCACGACACCGGTGAACGAGACAGGTTGCACTAGAAAGGACTGGCGGGTTATGAGCCACATCTGCGTCACCTGCGGAACACAATATCCAACGGCAAATGACCCTCCCGCAGAGTGCCCCATCTGCAAGGACGAGCGCCAATACATCGGACCCGGGGGACAGGAGTGGATCACTCTGGAAGCCTTACAGAAATCGCATCGCAATGTGTTCTTTCAAGAAGGCGAGGGTATTTGGGGAATTCACACCGAACCGGAGTTTGGCATTGGACAGCGGGCCCTCCTGCTGCAAACGCGAAATGGGGGAGTCCTGTGGGACTGCATCAGTTTGCTTGATGCGAGCACGATCGAGCTTGTGAAGGCGCTCGGCGGTTTGTTCGCCATCGCGATTTCCCACCCGCATTATTACGCCAGCATGGTGGAATGGAGCCGCGCCTTCGGCGGCATCCCGATTTATTTGCACGAAGCGGACCGCGAACACGTGCAATATCCGGATTCTGCAATTGTGTTCTGGAAGGGCGAGACGCATCGCCTGAACGACGACCTCACACTCATCCGCGTTGGGGGCCATTTCAGCGGATTTCAGGTGCTGCACTGGGCCTCTGGCGAAAAGGGAAGTGGTGCGCTGTTGACGGGCGACATGCCGCAGGTCTGCCCGGATCGCAGGTACGTTAGTTTCATGTACAGCTATCCGAACTTGATCCCTGTGGATGGCGCAACTGTCCGCGACATCGTCAGCAAACTCGAGCCCTATAACTATTCAAGGCTGTATGGTGCCTGGCCCAAGTTTGTTGTCTCGGGCGATCCGAAAACCGCTTTAAGGCGTTCGGCTGAGCGCTATCTGCGCGCCATCGGCGGTCTCAGCGACCGCAAGACTCAAACCTCACGGTGACATGACTGTCGGGCATTTCTCGGCCCCAATTTGGACCTAGGCCTCGCGCCTAATCCTTTCGCAATCAATCGAGGATGTACAGGCGAATCAGGGATTGCGTTATCACACACGCTGAGAATTTGCGCTCACGTCGCCTTTCGACCTGTGACGCGCACCCAATCTACCGCGTCTTAATGTTGTTTCACTGGTCTCTAGCCAACGAGGTCGGACCGCAGCTGAGCGCACTGATGCATTAGGCTCATCAGCCTCTCACTTACCCTTGGCCTTCGCATCGTGTTCCGTGATCCTCTTATATTCCTCTGGCTCCTGGTTCAGCGTACAGAAGACTTCTCCCCACTCGTCGTTGGGACTCTGCGCCAGCGACCAGCGACGAGGCGCCGATTTCCAAGGCTTCGCCAGCACTACAGGGTCGTCAATAGTGACTTGGTAGATGAGGTAGTTCTTCGAGGGACGACTGAAGCGCTCGACCACATGCTCCTGATCACTCGGAAACCATCCACTGCCGTCTACGCCCGTGATAACCCTGAGCCGCTCATCGATAGCGATAACGTCCACGATCAGCGTGTCTCCCTCCCAATGAGCAGCCGAGTCGCCGTTGAACGTGGGATCCGGATCTTTGGGATGCGCACGCCCGTTGGTGTATATCATGCGAACGTCGAGGGGGTATTCATCCAGCATTACCAACCTGCCCGGGCTTTGAATCAGCTCCATGGGAGCGTGTTGGCTGATTTGCTCTAGCGTCGTGCTGGGAGTACCGGCCTGATCACATATCCCGTAAGGGAGCCGCCTCGTGTATTTCGCGGGCAGACCAGGCTTGAAGGAAGGCGGTTCCTCCGGCATCGCCTTGGCATCGAATTGCCGGAATACAACTGGGTCGACCGGGTAAGCAACCTGCAGCATTCTTCCAGCGCCGTTTGGATACCAACGTCCAGACAGATCCGGATGCCCATCCGCCGTGCGGGGCGCCGGTCCGCCGGGCGGCAATTCATGCACCTGGTCAAAGCCGCCGGCCACCGGCCCGGGAACTTTTCCTCCTGTTCGAGGCAAGTTCTGAGCAAAAGCGAGCGTGAAGATCATGCACAAAGCCGCCAGTACGACTCCAGCAGTTCCAACGCAATAGCGGAACCGTCGCTTCATTCCTCTCATCTCCAATTTCTCCATTTTTCAGGCTCGACGACAAATGCTCACGTAATGCTTCGGAGGGGGCCCATTGTGCAGTTCCTGAAAATTCAGAAATGAAGTTGCTCGGGCGTCAAACCTTCCACATTCTGCCCAACGATACGCAATATGCCATCCGCTAGCTTGAGGAATTCCGCCGTGCCTCTGTACTGTGTACCGCCAGCCTTGGTCGGACAGGTCCTCGCCGCGATGGGCTTACCTATATTATTAAGGAAATCCTCTCTCGTGGTGCCGGACCTTTTCATACCGAGCGGGGTGATCGTTTCCAGGCTCCACGAAACCGTCTTGCCGTTGGCATCCTTCACGTCCATGTGAACATACGCGTGCGGATTCTCCCAGTCGATACCCGTGAGGGTACCCTTCAGATCCATGCACTTATCTTTGTCGAACTCCACACCGAATCCGTGGTGCGCAAACGCGGGAACCGCCGCGCCGAGCAGAGCAAAAACCGCGATCAAAACACCGGCAAGTTTAACTCGCATCGAGATGTCTCCTCGGATCGACGGACCTGGAAACGGATTTAGGCTCAACCGATCTAATAATATGCCTGCTTGCCCAAGCTAATACGCTAGTTGCATTCTCCATGTCAAGTTCTGTTGATCGCAATCGCACACGGCCAGAAAGTGCTGCGGACGGAAAGGCCTCGTCGGTTACGCAATCAGGATGTGCTCATCGGATTTCTCCTCCAGTCCAGCCTCCTAGAACGGCACCTCCATAGGCCTCGATCCGGAAGTCGCGCAGTTCGGCTGTTCCTGCACCACGCCGGACGTAGCCAATCCCGTGGTGGGCTCGGGTGGTCCGCGGCATATCCAGTTCGCGTGAAATTGATCTACTGAGGATAGGGGGGCGAGCCGAAAGGGATTCTTCGGCCGATGGGATCGGCCTTCCGAATGATACGATCATGCGGCCTAAACTGAGTCGCTATATCTCTGTGATTCGCCTTGACACCGCTAGAGAGCGGAGCGTATAAGTTGGCCATCAGAATACGTTGGAAGCCGACAACAGATGTGTGGCCTTCCGGACGATAAAGACTTCACGCGTGTCCTGCTGATGCCTGTAGGGCGAGCTTCCGGAGTTCGCCTTCTATGTATCTCAAACACAAACCGGACCGTCTCGCCCTGTGCCGATCAAGTTGTGATTCACAATCGCCGCGACCGCTGTAGGGAGGTTTGAAGATGGAATATTCTCGCAGAAATTTCATTAAAGCTGCGGGTGTGGGTGCCGTCGCTGTGACGACCACGGTTAGCGCCGTGGTCTCGGGAGCCGAAGTGGCTGCCGCTGCTCCCAAGCCTTCTCCTCTGGCGATTCCGGACGCCATGAACCGGGAGACCAACACATTCAATATCAACGGCAAGAACTATCGAGCGGAATACGAAGCTCGAACGACACTGTGGGAAGTGATTGCCGTGAAGCTGGGCCTGACGGGGACGAATCGGAGCTGTAATCGGGCAAGCTGCGGCGCGTGCAGCGTCCTGATTGACGGCAGACCGTTTTATTCCTGCCATACGCTGGCCATGGAAGCGGTGGGCAAGAAGATCTTCACAGTGGAGGGTTTGGGCGATGAGAAGAATCTGCATCCCTTGCAGCGCGTAGCGCACCTGTACTCGGCGGCGGAGTGCGGATTCTGCACACCGGGTTGGGAGGTAACGGCAAAGGCCCTGCTGGACAAGAATCCCAATCCGACAGTCGAGCAAGTGAAGGCGGCTTTATCGGGACATATTTGCCGCTGCGCGGCTTATGCAGCCATCGTGCGTACCGTCATCGATACGGGCAAGGTATTGCGAGGGGAGGCGGAAATCGCATGAGTTCAGAACCACAGCATCCCCAGAAGCCGAAGGAAAAGCTCGAATCCAAGCCTGAATTGTGTGTCATCGTCAATCAACCCATGGTGCGGAACTACTCCACCGGCGGCGGACATGGGCCGGAAGGCACGCTGGTGGAAGGCGATCAGAAGTTTGTTACGCGAAAGTGGCAGGGCTACCCTCCCCAAAATCTCAATCTGATCGGGAAACCGCATCCCCCCATGCCGGAAGTGGGGATACCGCGGCTTACCGGCAAAGCGGAATACGCCACTCGCGTTAATTTGCCGAATATGCTTTGGGTCGAGCTGCTTACCAATCCTCATCCTCGCGCCCGGGTAAAGACGATGGATGTTTCCAAGGCGGAGAAGATGCCGGGTGTGGCGCACATATTGACGGCCCAGAACGCGCCGAAGACGTATCCGTTTCCAGACGAGCTTTTCTTTCAGGGCGAAGTCGTAGCCATTGTTGCCGCGGAGACCGAGGATCTTGCCGAGGATGCCGTCGCGGCTATTCAGGCGGAATATGAAGTTCTTCCGTTCGCTTCCAATCTCGAACAGGCCGCGGCGGCGAATGCGCCAGACCTAACGATTACGGCTGGTGGCAGGAAAAGGCCCGGCGTCGTGAAGACGCTGAACGAATGGGGCGACGTCGATAAAGCATTTGCAGAAGCGAATATCGTTAGGGAATTTAGCTATTCCTTTGCCGGGGCGATCCCCGTTCCCATGCAGCCCAACGGTTGCGTAGCCAAGTGGGACGGCGACAAGCTGACGATTTGGGGAATGGGACAGTCGATTTATAATTCCCGAAACAATACCGCCAAAAGGTTGGGAATCTCGCCGGAGAATATTCGATTCATCAACAAATGGAACGGCGGGAGCTTCGGAGGAGCGCTGCCTACCGGCGATAAGTTTTATGCCTGGATCGCGCACATCTCCAAAGTGACCGGCCGTCCCGCCAAGTTAATGCTACCCAAAAATCAGGAACTCGCGTTCCTGCAAATAAAACCGCAGACGTTCAGCAAATTCAAGGTGGGTGCTACCAAAGACGGAAAGATAACGGCGTGCCAGCGTGAGTTCCACGTCAGTATGGGCGCGAATCAGGGAGGGATACAAGAAGGAGGAGGCGGCCGGTCCGAGCTGTACCTCCACGTCGTTCCCAATTGGAGGGAGATCGGCGTCCTCTATCGGACCAATGCCATAGTCATGGGCTCCTCGCGGAGCAATTTCCAGCAGGAGTTCAAGTGGGCCTGGGAACAGATGATGGACGAAATGGCGGAAGCAGTCGGCATGGACCCGGTTAAGTTCCGGTTGCTGAATGTGCAGAAACCGGGGACAAAGGTGGCCCTCAAACAGGGAGGTCCGACGATCGTTCCCATGCCTGAGACTGAGAACGGGGAACTTCACTACGATAGTTATGCTTCGGTCGAAGTGCTGGAGGAAGGAGCGAAAGCGATCGGGTGGGAGAAGAGGAATCCTGTGGCCGGCGGAAACCCTGGAAGGTTCAAGCGAGGATTCGGCGTCGCGATGTCTCAGCACCACGCCGGACGGGTGGGTTACCAGGAAGGCGAGGCAGGCTACGATTGGGTCCTGGCCAGGAACAAGGCACAAGGCAATGTTACTCCGGGCGGCGAGGGCGACATCTTCAATGCGGAACTGGAGCTGGATGCAGAGGGCAATGTGGTTATGTACTTCGCCCAGCCGGACAGTGGCACGAACCACGGCACCGCGATGGCTATCCAGGTAGGGGAGATTTTGGGATTCGCGACTTTGGATCACATCCGGCTGATCTGGGGCGACTCGGACCTGGCACCCTCAGCTCCACCCTGGCATAGCGGCCTAACCACTCAGTTGCAAGGTGGGGCGCTCTGCAATGCCGCCGACAAGATGCGAAAGGACCTCCTCAGCCGGGCGAGCAGTGTTCTCAAAGTGGATGCGGCGAAACTACAAATACGGGACGGCGTGATCTCCTCGCCAGAGGATCCAAGAAAAAGGATCACGTTCGCAGAACTGGTCAAAGCCAACAAGAGCCCCATACGCCAAGTGGGCCGGTGCCTGCATCCGGGATCCATCGGCAGAGCGATGAACCGTGGGATCGGGACCTGTTTTGCGGAGGTGGAGGTGGACACCTGGACAGGCGACTGGCGCTACGTCAGGGTGGCGTATTGCCAAGATGCAGGCAACGTCATGAATCCGCTTTTGGCTAACGCTGATCAGCACGGATCGTTGGTCCAGAGCACCGGGATGGCGACCGATGGCATTCCGTGGGATCGCGAGTTTCCGGGCACGTTTCATTACAGCGTCGGTTACTTGTCCTACCGGCTCCCTACCATAATGGAACCACCGGAACAGACCAATGTATTTATTAATAGTCTAGAACCGCGCTGGTTTTTTGGATCGAAAGGTTTCGCGGAAACGGCCATCGGGGCCGCTCCCAGTGCACTGGCAAACGCCATCTATAACGCCTGCGGGGTAAGAATCCGAGAGCATCCGATCACGAAGGACAAAATACTGGCGGGCTTGAGAGCCAAGGGAGAAATCGTATGAAACCGATATCCGTCTACCGACCCTCAAGCGTCGAGGAAGCCATTCAAATCCTGTCACTCCATGGAACGCAAGCCGGTGTCTATGCTGGCGGAACCGACCTTCTGATTCAGTTGAAGAATAGAATCGAAGCGGCACCGACATTTTTGGTGGACATCAAGAAGATCGACGGCCTGCGCTACATCAAAGAAGATGGGCAAGGCGGAGTACAGATCGGCGCCTTGACCAAATTGGCGGAGCTGGCGGAATCGGATTTACTGGCGAAGAGATACCCGATGCTGGTGGACGCGGTCCAGCATATCTCTTCGCCCGAACTGCGAAATGCCTCCACCATTGGTGGAGACATGTTGCAGCAGGTGTGGTGCCAATATCTGCGAGGCGGTTATTCCTGCTATCGCAATGGCGGATACATCTGCTATGGGGCGATTGGGGACAATAGCTATTACCATTCGGCCATGGGCGGGCGACTTTGCTATGCGGTGTATCCGGGAGACATTGCCACGGCACTCATTCCGCACGACGCCAAAGTGAAGGTAGCCACCCCCTTCGGAATGAAAGAGCTGACCATCGAGCAGCTCGTGCCGGGGGACATGATGGTGGACGGGAGACTGCAATCGCATGTGCTCCGCTTCAACGAGATTCTGACCGAAGTAACGATTCCAGCGCCAAAGGCGGGGTTCAAGGCTTCGTTCGAGAAGCTGCGGCCGCGAGGGGTTTGGGATTTCGCCATGGCCTCGCTGGCGATGGGATTACAACTGCAGGCCAATACGATCGAGGATGCGCGGGTGGTGTTCGGCGGGATCGCCGGCAAGCCTTGGCGGGAAACCGCCGTGGAGAACTTCCTCAAAGGCAAGACGCTCAGTACGGATTTGACGCGTCAGGCACTTGCGATGGCGCTGACGAATGCGGCGCCTCTGAAATACAACGCGACGAAGATCGATATGGCGAAAGGGCTGCTCGCCTCCGGCATCGCCAAGCTGGCTGCTGTTTAGGATTTTTTGAGCACCTGGTCGCAACCGCTTACCGAGGGCGCGATTTTGCGCTTTCCGCTGCCAGCCGGATCGCATCAGGCAGTTCGCGCAACGAGACAATTCCGCCGGTCGGCGCGTATAAAGCCAATCGCCTGCCCTGCTCATAATCATTGATCATGAGAATGGAGTTGGTGCCGAGCTCCCGGGCCACGCTCAGGCTCTCGATCGTATCCACCAGAGTAATTACATGTTCCGGCTGAAGTGATGCGCTTTCCATAGCCTTCGCAAGAGGCGCCGCTTTGACGCCGCCGGCACTGTCTCGATTCCAAACCGCAGAGAATAAGTCCTGTACTGCAAATCTTTCCAGGAAGCGGCGGATGGCGGCCCCGGAAAGGGATGACGCGATGAGCAATCGGATGCACATCTTCTTCAATTCAGAAAGCGCCGGCGCCACGTCTTCATAAAGCTCAACCTGTTCAACGGCCTGAACCTCCAGTTGTTCGGCAATCTCTCTGTCCGGTGGATTGAGTTTGCCGCCCGCTTTCTCGATCAGTGCCAGAACTTGCCAATACGCTTCACTTCCGGACGAGTTGATGGATGTCTTATCGAATAAACGAGCCGCGATCTGGTCGAATTCCAAGGCAGGGAATTCGGCGAGACATCCGACAGGTTCGAATAAAACAGCGTGGATGGTCTGCATGGTCAAGTCCCTACACACAGCACAACTCGCGGGAAGGCAGGCATACGCCCGCCTAGTAAATAAACTTCAGGCCAAACTGAATCTCGCGCTCGTCTGTCGCCGTGTGTTGCAAAACTGCGAGACCGGCCTGGTTGGGCGCTAGTGACTTTGTGAATATCCTCTGTGTACCGGCCACAAAGTTGGTCCAGTTGAACACGTTGAAAAACTCGGCTCGGAACTGGACCGTCAGCCTCTCCTTGACGGTTTGGTTTTTGAAGATTGAAAAGTCGAAGTTGTTGAGACCCGGCCCGCGCAAGCTATTGCGGCCGACGTTGCCCAACTCACGCGGCGCCGGCGGTGCGAAACAGTTCACGTTGATATAAGTGTAGACACTTCCAGGGTTGACGGCGCCGGGCGTGCAACCGGCCCCCCCTACATAGTCCGGTCTCTGCGAAAAGCCGCCGTGGGCGCCTGTCTTGGCCAGATCGGAATTGCCCAATTGCACGCTGAAAGGCATGCCGCTCTGAACCGTGTAAATCCCGCCCAGTTCCCATCCGGAGAGGAGGAATCGGGGCGCCGCCATCGCGAGATGTGGCGAGGGCGCAAGCCAGTCAAAGTTGAAGGCCAGGTGCTGCGGAACGTCCCAATCGGCAAAGCCCCGGTTGAACCCGGGATCGAAGGGGAAGGGGTTGTCCGTGGTGTTGAAATTATCCGCGTTGTTAACCTCCGACGACCCGTCATCAATAGCCTTTGCCCACGCATAAGCGGCCTGAAAACTCAGTCCGTGAGTGATTCGCTGCACCACGTTGATTTGCAGCGCGTGGTAAAAGGAGTCCACACTCCATCTCGTAGCCGGAATGGTGAGGCCCGGACTTGCCGCATCGATCCTAGGGGGCGTGCCCGCCGGGAACAGCAGATGCCCATCTGGGGCCGTGGTAACCAACGATGGAGGCACGACGTTGACGTCGCCGTAACGGAAGGGAAGATGCACGCCCCGGGCGCCTACGTACGCCGCCGTGACGCTCAAGCTATTGGTGAGCTGCCGTTGTATGTCGAAGTTCCATTGGAGCTTGTAAGCCCGGGGCGGATTCGGGTCCATGTAGTATCCCGATCCACCGGTTGCACCGGCTGTTTGGCAAGGATTGGTACCGGGCAGGACCTCGCAAGGAGCGTGCGGAAAGATAGCCTGAGCCCCGGGAAAGCCGGAAGCAACATCATAAGGATTATTGAAGTTGACCAGCTGATAGAAAGGAATAGTGTGGTTCATATTGCCGCTGAGCAGGTTCGGCAGCGGGAGCACGTTGAACATGCCGAAGCCGGCGCGAACGGAGGTTTTGCCGCTGCCGGTGGGATCCCAGGCCAGGCCGATGCGGGGAGTGAAATCCTTGTGCGTGGGGTTGTGGAGTAAATACGGGTTGCCGGTGTGAATCGTTGCAACTGTGCAGCTGGTAAGGACGTAACAATTGGAGGCCAAGCCATTCAACACGTTATAAGTGGTCGTCGGTTCGTAGCGCACGCCGAGATTCACGGTGAGATTGGAGCGAACGCGGATATCGTCCTGGATGTAAAGGCCGAAAATCTTTTCGCGCAGGCTGCGGTAAGAGCCCGGGCCGGGCACTGTGGCAGCGAAGAGCGTAGGTTTGTTGTTCGCCAGGAAGTTCTGGACGGTATCGAATTCCCAGTCACCTTGCGGATAACGTCCCACGCTTAGGTTATCCCGGATGGCCTCCATACTGAATCCCATGCGAATATCATTCCGCCCCTTAACCCACCCGAGGTTGTCGTTCAGCTGTGGGTCTGTCCACCAAATCTGGTCGCCTCCCGTAGAGCCGACTCCTCCGGGTACGGCCGAACCGGAACCGACGGTGTTCGGAGCCAGATCGCCAATGGTAAAGACCCCCGGGGGTAAATTGGGAAAGAAACCGGCCGAAGGATCGCTGTAGATGGGAACGGTCCCCGATCCAACAACATCGATGTTCCCCGTTCCCACCTCGCGGGAAAATCCCGTATTAACCGTGTTGAGGATCGTGGGAGTGAGCGCATACTGCCAGCTCAGGGTAACTCTCTGGTCCCGCGTCAGGTCCCCAATCGTTTTCAGGCCGACGGAATCCGGTGCCGAGGATACCGAATGATCGAACATATAGGTGCCGTGGATCGTACTCTTCGAGGTGGGCACATAGTCGATCCGGCCGATCACGTAGTCCTCGGTTCCCCGAAAGCCCCCGGGAAAAGAATACTGCGCGAGGTAGGGGCTTCCGGCGACCACCGGTCCATTCGCCGCGGGAAACATGGCGAGATAGGGTTTGACGGCTGCAGCGATCGGTTCCAGGGCGCCGCTTCTGGCTGCGTCGGAAATCGTGTAGGTAGGCGCCGATTCGGCTTTGAACTCCCGTATTCCTTCATAGTCGGCGAACCAGAAGAGCTTGTCTTTTTTGATTGGGCCGCCGATCGCGCTGCCGAACTGCCCGCGGTGAAAATTCGTCTTCCCGTTGAAGAAATTGGACGAATCGAAGGCGCTATTGCGGAGAAAGCCGAAACCCGTGCCATGAATATTGTTGGTGCCTGACTTGGTGATGGCGTTGACGACGCCGCCGGAACTCCTTCCGTACTCGGCCCCAAAAGTGCTCGTCAGAACGGAGAACTCCCGAATGGCGTCGACGCCCAGGTTTACGCCATGGACCGAGCCGCCCGGGCTCTTGTTGGGTTCAGTGTTGATCACCAGTCCATCCACCATGAACACATTCGAGGTGGGACGGCCTCCGGAAACCGTGAGAAACACTCCGGCCCCATGGGTGACGTTTTCGCCGGGGTCCGGGTTCTTGGTGAGGCCGACGAGGACACCGGCCTGCAGCGCGGTCAATTGCAGCCAGTCGCGTCCGTTGAGGGGGAGCTGGCGAATGGAGGTATCGCTGACCAGCCCGGACAAGGTCGAGGTGGTGGTATCGACCTGGGGAGCTTCGGACGTCACCACGACCTTTTGCTGCACGTCTCCCACGTTCAGCTTGAAGTCCAAGCGGAGCACCGCGCCGACCGTCATGGTGACACCGCTGCGCACCGTTTGCTGGAAGCCGGGAGCGGTGACAGTAACGTCATAAGGTCCCGCCGGAACGCTGGTGACGGTAAATTCGCCGGAGCCGTCCGAGGTTGCGGTGCGCTCCAAGCCCGTCTCCCGGTTTCTGGCGGAGATCGCTGCGTTTGGAATCACCGCCCCTTGCGCATCGAGGACCGTGCCCACGATCGTTCCCGTAACGGTTTGCGCGAGCGTTCGCGGTGCGATCGCAAACGCCGATACAGCCACGAGCAGGGCAACCAGCAACCGAGCGTTATTAGGCTTTCCCATCATGTGCCTCCACCCCCTAGGGCTTGCTCTGAATCGAAATGACCTGCGAGGCCAACAAGCGGACCCGAACTAGCCGCTACCTTGGCGACGCTGGCTTTACTACGGCCTACAAGAAAAGTCAAGGAAGTTGAGCGGTGAGCCCTGGCGGAACGAAGGCGATTTACAGCCTTGGGCACACCGCTCACACAGTTTCAGCTTATTCCAGCGGTTCGAGTTTAATGATCGTCGCTCCGAGATTGTTGCCTACCCAGAAGGTCGGCGGGTTGGTTGAATTGTCGACATTCACGCGACGCACGTTGGTGGTGCGGGGCAGGAGATATTCGGTGACCTCGCCTGCTCTGGTGTTCACGCGCACGATGTGGTCGTTGGACATTCCGCCCGTCCAGGCGTACCCCGCGCTGTCCAGGATGGCATCGTACGGGTTCGTCCAAGGAGTAGGCACCGCATACTCCTGGAATTTTTCTGTCTTGGCGTCAAACATCCCGATATTGTTGCCGCGGTATTCGCCGAACCATAGCCGATCTTGCGGGTCCACGTGACCACGACGCGGAGCGGAGTTGGGAGTGGGAGTCGCCCAGCGAGTGACTTTCATCGTTTTTGCATCCACCCTGGTGATGTACGTCCCGCCAAAGTTCATGCCATAGAAGTTGTTCTTCGAGTCCGAGGCAACGCCATAGGAGCCGAGGTTCAGCTTTGCGAGCGGCGAATCCGGCGGGAGACCTTGCGTGTAGTCGATGGTGACCCACTTGTCCGATTTCAAATCCACCTGATATTCGTCATCGCCTCCCACCCAAACCTTACCGTCAACATCGACGCGAACCGGCGTCACCATTGCCGTCCGGGCCGCATCACCTTTTCCGAAGGTCGGGATTTTCCACGTTTTGAACTCCTGCGTCTTGGGATCAAGCCTCGCGATGACTCCCTGATACATGGTGCCGAGCCAGACGTAGCCGCTGGGATCCAATTCCAGGTCGAGCGCGCCCCGCGGTTCGTTTGGATCCATCACCGGAACCGGGTATTCCACGGTCTTGCCGGTCTTGGGATCAAGTTTGCCAACGTATTGCGAACCGAAATCCGAATACCACACCATCCCTTGCGCATCGATAACGGCATCGTGCGGCATGGCTTCCGGGCGCGGCAAATCGTACTCGGTTATGATCACCTTCGTTGCTTTGCCTTTGGGCCGTGCATTCGTCTTCAGAGGATATTCCCATTGGGAAATGCTGCTGAGATTCACGGTGGCCATGTATTCGGCCCGCTTTTGCACGACCGCGGTTGGGGGCGGCGGCCCTCCACCCATGGGGCCCTCCGCATCTCCATTGCCAGCCGGCCCTCTGGGCCGCAGCTGCGGACGGCTGGGAGTGCTGCCTTGAGCGTAGGTGGTCATGCGCCGCAGCACCTGGGCGAATTCGGCGGCGTCATGCTGCGATCGTACGATTCGCTCCAGCGTGTGGCAGCTCGTACAGCCCAGAAATACCTGCTTCTGCTCCTGTGTCCCCGGCATGCTCATCAGCCACTCTCCATTCGAGAGTTGACGCGAGAGGTCTCGGGCCTTGTGCAGCTTCAGATCCAGCTCCGCTGCTTTCTGTGCTGTGACTTCGACCGGCCCCGGATTGTCCATTTCATATCCGACCGCCCTGATGCGGAGGGAGTATTGTCCCGGTTCTAGTCTGCTCCGAGGGAAGCTGTACTGGCCTTGAGCGTCGCTCACCACCGTGACGGTAATTGTGGATCCCGCCCGCTTTGCGCTAACCAGTGCGCCTTCCATCGGGCCTTCCTCTTGCGAAGTCACGCGGCCTCCCAGCGCCGAGGCAGATGAATTTTGCGCGTTGAGGATTTCGAATCCGGCGCAGAAGAGAAGTGCAGACACTATCAGCAGCAGGATTGTCGTCGCGCCAAGCACGCGCATGGCCTTTTTCACGTTGACAGATACGAATTGCCTCGCGATGGCCGTCGTAAACCTCATGAGGTCCTCCTTAGGAAGAAACAGACTGGATTATAAACGATGCGTAGCCAATTAGCAGTTCGCTTCGTCGATGTCAAGCAAGTGTCGAGTGCGCTATTTAGCGGACGGCGTTTTACTGACTGTTTAGAGAACCAGACGAGCGCGGGCTCTCGCCGAATTGGTCTGACATTGCCCAGAATACGATCCAGGCGTCGCTATGATATACTCCGCGCGAAAGCACCTTCGCGGATGTGTTATGCACATTGCGAAGCATACTGCCTTGGCATCCCCTGTGTTTGCAACCCACATCACGGGCCGGTTGAGTGTGTGTTGCGGTTTCCCCGCCAGTGACCTTCTGACTTCGTGCGCCTCAGCGGAAGGATGCGTTCCCGGGAAGGGGCCGTCCCTCTTAAGAAGCGCAGAATGCGAGCGAAATGATGCTTCGAAAAATTCTCTTTGTTGCAGCCGCTCTCGTCCTTAGCTACTTCGTTGGTTCGCGGTTCGACTTCGTTCCCATTTTGAAGACCGCAACGGCCCTGGCGCAAGGGCAGCGAAGCTTATCTTCCCGGGATTCGAAGAGCGGCAGTCGACCCGCGGCGGACGCCTCGATTGGCGGCGGCGATATCGCTCCCATTCGCGCCGTCGCTGATCCTTATCCTGTCTTCGATGGAATCGCGCTGGATCCCGCCAATAACCTGGTGGCCATCAGCGACGAAAATCACCACAGCCTGCTGGTCTACGACCGCGCCAGCGGCGGCAAATCGGACGCCGTGACCGAGCCGCGCCGCCGCATCATGGGAGCGGCAACGGAAATGGGGTTTGTCGCCGGCGTGACCATGGATCCCGAGCACCACGAAGTCTACACCGTGAATAACGATTCCGGCGATCAGGTAACCGTTTACTCCTATCAGTCTGACGGAAATGCGGTGCCTGCGCGCCGGTTGTTTGTGCCACATCAATCGTGGGGGCTTTCGCTGGCTCTGGGCCGCGGAGAATTGGCGGTAACCACGCAGGAATTGAATGCCGTCGAGATTTACAGCCGCACCGCCAAGGATCTGACCAAACCGTCGCGGCAGATCGTGGGAATGGACACTGGCCTCGAAGATCCGCATGGCGTGGTCATGGACGAACGGCATAACGAAATCGTGGTCAGCAATCACGGCAATTGGACTCAATTCCGGCCTTACACTAACTACGATCCCTTGAATCTGGACCAAAAGTATGTGCCCGGGCGCTTCGATCCGGCTTCGATCACGGTGTATCCCATTACCGCGAACGGGAACGTGAAACCGGAGCGCACCATTCAAGGCGCGCACACCGCGCTCAACTGGGCCATGGGTATCGATGTGGATGCGCAACACGACGAGATTGCCGTGGCTAATTACGGAGACGATTCGGTCCTCGTCTTCAAACGCGATGACAACGGCGACGCGGCGCCGATTCGGCGTATCTACGGCCCCAATACCCACATCGTGGGTCCCGTAGGAGTCGCGGTGGATACCAAGAATAACGAGCTGTGGGTCGCCAACTATGGGGATCATACGGCGCTGGTATTCTCCCGCACCGACAGTGGCAATGTTGCTCCGAAGCGCATCGTGCGCAACGCGCCGGCCGAAGCTGCCACCTGCGGATTCACGAATGCTTCCGCCGCGGCCTACGATCCTAAACGCGGCGAGATTCTGGTTCCCAATTGAGTGAGCGTGCCGAGAGTCTCGGCGTTTGCCAGGCTGGCAAACGGCGCCGTCGCTCCGAAGCGGATTCTGGAAGGACAGGCCACACACTTGAGCCGCACCATGCACGGAATGGATTTTGATGTGCCTCACGACGAGTTTTTCATCCCCGTGGCGCTCTCCGGCGCGGTCCTCACTTTCCCTGGTGGCGCGGGAGGCTCGGAGCCGCCCAAGCGCGTGATCCAGGGCAGCAAGACGGGTCTAGTGCGGCCGCAGACGATTGCGGTCGATCCCGTGCACGATGAACTTTTCGTAGGTGACCCGAGCGCCCGCGCTGTTTATGTGTTTCACCGAACGGATAACGGCAATGTGGCGCCCATCCGCGTGCTGCAAGGCACGAAATCGAAGCTCGTCGAGGTGACCAGCGTGGCCGTGGACCCGGTTCACGACCTGTTGATCGCCGGCCAGAGAGGGCCCACTCCACAAACGACGGGATTATTGATTTTCAAGCGAACCGACAACGGCGACGTGGCTCCTCGGGCCATCATTGCGGGCCCAAAAACCCGCATGTACCACTTTCGTCAAGTGGTGGTGGACCCGAAGGTGGGCAAGATCTACGTCGCGGTGCAGGATATTTGGTATAAGCCGGCCGCGCCGTATGCTTCGAGCAACGTTCGCAGCGACTTCGCGGCGGAGAAAAATGAAGAAGCACTCAAGTGGACCACCTCGCCGTTTGATCCCAGCACCAAGGGCTTCATTGGCGTGTGGGATATTCACGACGACGGCGATGTGCCTCCGCGCGCGGTGATCCGCGGTCCGGAAAGCCGCTTGCTCGAGCCTGGCGGGGTGGCGCTGGATCCGGGACACGGCGAGGTGATCGCGGTGGACGGCGGAGTCAACGGCTATCAGGTCTACCTCGTGCCTCAATTCTTCCAGTCCGAATTTTGGAGCTTGCTCGCACATGGGTTGCGGCTTCAGCCGTAACTCAATTGCCATTCGTAGCGTAGCATTGGGGGCTTAAGTCTCGACTTAATGTTCGATGTGGCCTACGTTCTAGCGGTAGCGGCGTCGGTTCTGAAATAACAGCGGGGACCAACAAGCCGCGGCCCCCGCTCGCGCCGAAGCCAACCAACCTCGCCCTTTGGTTCGCCAGATTTCTTGCTTTCACTCAGGGGTTAATTTAGTATCACTTGCCAGTGAGGAAGAGGGTGGCACGAAAGCATTACAACAGGCACATCTTGAAATTTTCTGCGGGTATCCTGCTGCTGATCGTGTCTTTGAGCGGCTTAGAGTACAGTTCGCTGTTGCGCGGGATGGCCCGGGCGGCAGAGGACTACAACCGGGGCGACACGGAGTCCGCGTTGAGACGGTACGACGATATCGAGCGCCAGCTTCGATCCTTCCGGGTTATCCGTTTTATCCCCGGGGAGGACCGCCGCATCCTCTTTCTCGACGAAGCACGATCGCTGTATTCCTTAGGCCGTTACGATGATGCCCTTGAACGCATGGAGCGAGAAAATCAATTCTCCGCAATGATTACGGATGGCCGCTTCTCGCTCTTGCGCGGCGACGTCACCTTTCGCAAAGGGACGATAAATGCCGGGGCCGCGAAGAGCGATCCGCAAATATTGGAGGACGCGATCAGCGCGGCCGAAGATGATCTGAGGGAATCGCTGCGCCAAGACCCGAACAACTGGGATGCCAAGTATAATTTCGAGTACGTCAATTACATACAAAAGCAACTGGAGAGGGATCAAAAGGAGGGGTTGAAGCTCCTGCCGCAGATTCCAGACAAAGAAAATCGAACGAAATCCCTCTCACCCAAACAGAAGACCTAGAAAGTAACAAATTTCGGGGAGCCTAAAAGGGCGTTCCTCAGAGGGGACCGGCGTGTAGGGGAAGGCTCTCCAGATATAGGTGCGACCCTCTGGATGGAGTTTGCACGACAACAATATTTTTGGCTATTACTGGCGACTCCCTTTGTAATGTTCTTATGGGGAGTCGGGGTATGGCACCAGCGCCGAATGCGCATCCGATTCGGCAATATTGAGAATCTGGAGGCGATCTCCAGAATTTCCAGTTCCGGACTAGCATGGGTCCGAGGCGTACTGTTTGCGGCAAGTCTTTTTTTCATGACTGTGGGGTTGGCCTATCCCCGCATGGTGCTCCGGGAACTCCAACCTTTGCCAACTCCGACGGATGTCGTATTTTTGCTGGATATCTCTCCCTCTATGTATGCCCGGGATATGTCGCCCAGCCGATTGGCGCGCGCTGAAGAAATCATCCAGAAATTTATCTTGCGCAAACAGCCGCAAGACCGCTATGGGCTGGTGGTATTCAATTGGGATAGCGCCGTACTCTCTTATCTGACCAGCGACCCCCAAAATATCCTGGTTTATTTTGATTATCTCAATCAGCAGGATAAACCGGAAACGGGCACAAATATGGGATCCGCGCTCACGGGAGGTTTGCGCCTCCTCGCCACCGAGCAAAAATTCAATCCGGGCAGCTTCAAGGGCCGCCGATCCGTCTTCGTCATGCTTTCCGACGGGGACGATACGGCATCGCAACTGGACAAGCCGCTGCTCGCACTCGCAAAGGCTGATACAAAGGTTTACACCTTCGGGTTTGGTACTGCCAGCGGCTCCTTTGTGCCTCTGGTGATGAGAGGGGGTTTGGGAGGCGAGGTGGATCAGTACCTGACCGACGAGGGAGGCTCGCGGCTTGTCAGCCGCGCAGAGGCCAAGACCTTGCGTGGGATCGCCGAAAAATCAGGAGCGAGATTTGTCCGCGCGGAGAACGGTCGACAAGTGGAGGAGGCCCTGGACGAAATTCTGGTTCAAGGTCGGCCTGTAGCTGGCTACTACTCAAATCCGGTCCGGAAGGACTTGCATCGCTATTTTCTTGCAGCCGCCTTCGCCTGCCTGATTGCCGGCATTTTTTTATGACCGCTATGCCGAGCTCCACAGGGAGAAATGCTTTGCGGGCACAGGTGGAAACCAAGGAACAGGCATGGGAGGTCATTCGTCAGATCGAAGAACAGATTCGAAATGTGATCATCGGGCAGGATGATCTCATCCGACGGATCTTGATCGGACTGTTCGGCCGCATCCCTTATTCCTTCCGGCGTGGCGACGAGGAGAAAGCAGGCTCGGGGCACGTTTTGCTGGAAGGTGTGCCGGGCTTGGCCAAGACGCTACTTGTTTCGGCCATCGCCAATTGCATCCACGCCCGCTTCCAACGTATTCAGTTTACGCCGGACATGCTGCCGGCTGACATTCTGGGGACGCGCATATACGACAGCAAGTCGGGTGAGTTCCGAACAGAAAAAGGACCTATCTTTGCCAATATCATTCTGGCGGATGAAATCAACCGCGCTCCGCAAAAAACACAGAGCGCCTTGCTCGAAGCCATGCAAGAGCGGCAGGTGACGATCGGAGAGAACACCTATGGGTTGGACGATCCTTTTTGGGTCCTGGCCACGCAAAACCCAGTGGAGCAGGAGGGTGTATTTTCTCTTCCCGAAGCCCAGCTCGATCGCTTTGCGATGATGGTTCGCGTGCACTATCCTTCCCCGGAAAGTGAGTTTCAGATGCTCACCTCGCGGTTGGAAAATATCCGTGTGAACACGGTGGCCGAGCCGCAAGCGGTGCTGGCGATACGGCAACAAGCCGGCTACGTGTATGTGGATGACAAGATCCGCCGCTATATCGTTGCCCTGGGGCAGGCGACCCGCAACAACGGTTCGAATTCCTTGCCGATCGTGAGGGAGATGGTGCAGCATGGTGCCTCACCGCGTTCCTACCAACATCTGCTGGCGATGTCCCGGGCTGCCGCTTTCTTTCGCGGCCGGGACTACGTCATGCCCACCGACGTAAAATTCATGGCGACCGATGTTTTACACCACCGGCTCGTTCGTACGATCCGTGCCGAGGTGGAGAACGTAGGGACCGATGAAATCATTGCAGAGGTGCTGAGGCACACTGCCATCCTATAAAGAGCTTGAGCTATGCTGGCCCCTGAACTGGTTGAAGAGCTTCAGTACCTCGAGATCGCGGTCTCACGTCGCATACGCAGCCTGCGCTTTGGTCAAAACCGCAGTCAGGTGCGGGGCACCGGATATGAATTTGACTCCCACCGCAAGTACGAAATTGGCGAGGACAGCCGCCGCATAGATTGGAATGTATCAGCCCGCATGCAGGAGCTTTATTTGAAGCGGCACTTTGAGGAGAGAGAGGTGACCGTATTTCTGTTGGTCGATCTTTCCCGTTCGATGGACTTCTCTACGGCCGCCCACTCCAAGCGCCTCCGGGTAGTGCAAGTCGCTGCGAACCTGGGTTTTTCGGCGGTCAGCGATAACTGCCACTTCGGGTTCCTTGCCTTCAGCGATCAGGTGGAGGCCTTCGAACCTCCCAGAAAGGGACGAGGGCATGTGTGGCGCACACTGCATCGTCTTTATAGCTTGAAACCCAGCCACTCGGGAACTGATTGGGGAGTGGCATTGCGCTTTCTTCGGAGCCAACTTCGCCGCACGTCCGTTGTTTTTCTTCTCTCTGACTTTATCACCGATCCCGCGGCTGCTCATCTGGATGATCTGTCCGACTTGAAAATCCTTGCTCGCAAACACGACGTTATACCGATCGTGTTCGAAGATCGGCTGGAAACAAATCTACCCATTGGCCGCGGCTTGTTGCGATTTCGTTCCGCTGAGTGTCGCCAGGAAATGGTTCTCAGCCTTTCTCCTTCCCGAAGGAAGGCATTTGAAGCGTTGGTGGGGCGGCGCAAGTCGAGTTTGCGGGATTTTTTTTATCGTCTCGGGATGGAGTGTCTGTTTCTGAATGTTGCGGAACCATTTTTCGATCCTTTGATGATGCTATTTGAAAGGCGGAGGAAAGTTTGAGCAGCCATTTTCATTTGCAGGTGGAAAGGCTCCAATGCGGTCGTCGCTGGATCCGGAGAGCACGTGCCACCGGGGCCAGTAGCCGCTGGGCAGGAGCGCGAGCGCACTCTCGGCCTGTAGTCGTCGGAGCAGTACTGTGGCTAGCGCTGGGTCTCGCTAGCACGGTCTCATGGGCACGGTCGACTCCTCCGGAGGCAGGGAGGGTCCAGAGCGGCAACGCAAAGGCCGGGCGCGCCCCGCAAAAGGCTGAAGAAACCCTGCCTCCACCTTCGGGCATGTCTTACACGACCAGGTTGGACCGCACTGCTATCTGGGTGGGAGACAAATTCCATTACGTGATTACGGTTGACTATTCCTCAGAGTATGAATTCGTCCTGGACAATGTAGACAAAGAGGATGTCAACATGGATCCCTTCACCGTAGTCGACGTCACGAAGCAGACAACGCCATTAAGTAACAACGAGACGCGTCTCCTGTTGGATATCACCCTAGCCAATTACTTATTGAACCAGACTGAGGCGCATATCCCGCAGCTCTCTCTCTACTATTTTCGGCGTGGCCAAAATACCACCAGCGCGGAACAAGCTGCGGCCGAGAGCCTGACGGTGTCTGGCCCCACGGTTGGCCTCCGAAGTACGCTGCCCCCGAATCCTGCTGACATCAGGGACTCTGCCGTTGTGATTAGCTGGGAACGTTCGCGTTGGGTGGTGCCGGCCGTAGGTTTGGTGGCTCTGGTCTCCTTGATAGCTTGGCTCGGATGGGAGGCATACCTCTTTTTTAAGAAGCGAAGGACTGCACCGGGTCCAGACCGCCGGATTTCGATGGAAGCCGTTCGCGCTCGCTGGGCCAGCGGCGTACCTTCGGATTTTTCTGATAGCCAAACAACGATGAAGTTTTTGGACCGGTCCTATCTGAACCTGAAAGAGTATCTGAGCTATTATCTGGAGACTGACACTGCGGGTCTGACGGCCGAAGAAGTAAAAGAAGAGATGCAGCGCCTAGGCGCGAGCAGCGATGTCACGCAGAAGGTAGCCAAGGTCCTGGGCGCCTGCGAGGCGCTGCGCTTCTCGGGAGATGGGACTGCAGCCACCGCGGAATCTGCTCGTGGCGTAGCGCAAGACGTCAGAGAAATCTTGAGCCTAGATCCGAAATATTAGGTTGAACAAGTGACGTTTCAGAACTTTCAATGGATTTACCTAGCGGCTCCATTATTGCTGGCGCTGGTGGTCGTGCGGTTCTGGAGAAGGCGTTATTGGGGCCATTCGCTCGTGGAGCATGTGGGTCAAGATTTGGGTGGTCCGAACCTCCTGCTTCGTCTGCCTATCATGTTGGAGGGCTTGACTGTTGTATTTCTCCTGTTGGCACTTTTGGACCCCGTCTACCCCTTTACTCTAAACCGCATCGAGCGAGGCGGCTTGCAGATCATGTTCGTTTTTGATCTCTCACAGAGTATGGAAGAACCGCTTCGAGAACCGATACCAAACCCCGCTGAGCTACCTCCGTCTCCTAGTAAGATGGAAGCCGTGAAAGCCAGTGCCGCTGCGTTTATCCGCAAACGCTCGGGAGATGCCATCGGTCTGATCGTTTTCTCGAACAATGCCTACTTGGTTTCCCCAGCTACGTTTGATCACGACAGTCTCATCAATTACCTTCGCATGGTGAGTCCCCAGACGCTCGTCACCGAGGGATATACGGCTATTGGTGAGGGTCTCGCTCTCGCCCGGCAATTCTTTGCCTTCAGCCAGGAGCGGGAGCGCCGGACAAAAGGCCAAATCATCATCCTATTCACGGATGGGGTGAACAACTATGGCAGGGACCCGCTAGAGCAAATCGAAAAAGCGCGCATGGAAGGGACCCGTGTTTATTACATCGGAGTCGCTCTCGAACCGGGAGCCTCCCAGGATATCGGTCAGGCTTTGCCCTCTACGGGCGGGCAATTTTTTGACGTGCGTGATCCTATGCATTTGGAGGAAGCCGTCAATGCCATTGACAAAATAGAGAAGGGCCGCTTTCATACGCTCCAGTTAGTGCGGCAGCAGCCAGCCTATTTCATTTTCGTGTTGCTGGCCTTTTTGGCTCTGGCGGCGCGGATGGCGCTCAATGGCATTCCTCACTTCGTGGACCTCAGCTAAATTCCCTTGCGCCGAAAATTTCAACGGGTAATCTGCGCCTTTGTGTGACTCACCGGAAAAGCAAACAACGCTAGATGCTTAAACGTGTAGAGGCTTGAGCGGATAACTCTTCCATTGCGATACGCCAGGAGATCGTTGGGAAGCAGGGCAAAATGCCCTACATAGGGGAAACACTCAGGCGCCCGTATTGCGCCAAAAGTTTCCGAATTTTAAACGTGCTTAGAAAATCTCGGGGAAAGAATACATCACAATACGATTTCCCCCGAGGATGACCTCTTTCTGATTGGGGTTCAGCGCGACGCGACCAGGCCCTACTACGCCTTTCGGATCGCTCAACACGTAAACGGGAGGGACGTCGCCAGGGCCACTGACTTTCAAGAAATCATCGATGTTCCAGGCGGCAATTCCAGCGGGTCCG